>NZ_JBSGEQ010000010.1:0-268650 GCF_053602975.1 Nocardia sp. NPDC004278 | reverse complement strand
AGGATGCGGGATTCGACTCGATCTGGACCGGCGACTCACTTCTTGCCTCGCCCATCCTCGAACCGCTTACCCTCCTCGCCGCGGTCGCCGCGCGGACAACCCGGATCACGATCGGCACAGCCGCGCTGCTGCCCGTGCTGCGCCATCCCGTCACCCTGGCGCACGCTCTGGCCACCCTCGACCAGCTGGCCGGTGGGCGGCTGGTCCTCGCGCTCGGAAGCGGTCTCGGCCTGCCCGCCAACCGCGCCGAGTTCGCCGCCGTAGACGCCCCTTTCGCCCAGCGCGTCGGGCGACTGGTCGAGACCGCCGCGATCTGGAGGCGACTCTGGACCGGCGACACAGTCACCTTCACCGGCCGTAACTGGACCCTCAACGGCATCGCCATAGCACCGGTGCCCGCCCGCGCGGGTGGCCCACCGTTGTGGCTGGCCACTACGACCGCAACTGGTGCCCGCCGCACCGGCGAACACTTCGACGGATGGCTGCCCTACCCGCCCACCCCAGAGCAGTACCGCCAGCTGTGGGCCGCAACCCGCGCCGCGGCGAACGACGCCGGGCGCGGCAGCGCCGCGGTCACCCCTGCGCTGATGGCTACCGTCGCCGTCAACGACGACCCCGACCAAGCCCACGCCGAGCTGGACCACTACGTCCGCGCCTTCTACGGCTTCCCACTCGAAGCCGTCTCAGCCCTGCAAGCCTGCCATGCTGGACGACTCTCAGAATGCGTCGACTGGCTGCGCTCCTACGTCAACGCCGGCACCCGCCACATCCTGCTCCGCATCGGGAGCCTAGACCCGGACATCCAGCTGCGTACGGCAACCCAAATCCTCACCGAACTCTGCACCTGAGACCCCCGCCCGGATGACGCCATCCGCTGCGCTTTTGTACCGACAGTCGAGCGCCCGACCCCCTGGCGGTGAGCTGATCGCGCCGGACCGGTCGACCGTTCGATTACGTTTGCGCGCTCACCGCCCGGTTTGTTATCAGGAGTGATGTCTGGTCCGGCTGTGCTGGACCAGGCATTTGACCTGGAACACCAGCGGGGTGGGCAGGGCGGTCGAATTGGGGTACGGCCGATGGTCCCTCGGAGGCTCCTCGCAGGGCGCTGTTGTGGAATATCAGGGGATTACTACCCGACGCTTTGTAGCTATCGATTTCACCGAGCATTACGGTCTTCCATAGAAAGGCGAACCTACAAGCGAACCGACCGCAGCGCTATCCGAATTACGCACGGATTATCCAGATTCGGCATCTGTCGTTTCCGGTTGAAGACTGTCGCGACATGTCGTGGGTTACATCACGAGCGGCGGGAAAGTGGGAGAAATGGTAGTAAGTAATGCGTGCACTTGTCGACCAGGCCCCACCTGGCGTCTTTAAAAAGATATTCCGATCGAGCGACCATTCGATGTTCTTGCCGATCCGCGGATGGGCTCAGCGACGAGTGTGTCGAATAATCCAGTAAGAAAATAGATGAGAACCAATCGCGGGAGGCGAACTCGACAAAGCTCAACCCAACATCCTCGCAGCCCGCACACACTAACTTCCCTCGACCCGTTGCCAGCGCAACATTGCGGTGGCTGATAGCCAAACGGGTCGACATACCGGACTCGACCTACCGGACCGACGCCCACGCACCTGCGTGCCACAGGATCGATAGTGCACGCTTCTCGAAAGGACTTGCATGGCAAAGGATTTGACGCAGCTGGAGTTGCTCACCGAGCTGGCGCCGGTTGTTGCGGAGAATCTGGACAGCCATTCGGCGACGGCGAAGGACTGGAATCCGCACGACTACGTGCCCTGGGATGAAGGCCGCAACTTCGCCGCCCTGGGCGGAACCGACTGGGAGCCCGAACAGTCCCGGTTGTCAGAAGTGGTGAAGATGTCTTGCGATCTCGGAAAGTCTGCCGAGCGGACCGCCGACGACAGACCGAGGAGTAAACGGAATAAATCGGACGAAAACACCAACGAGGGTGTCCGGTGGCGGCGCGTTCGGGCGTGGCGGGTTGTCGGCGAGGTTGCCTCGGTGGCGGGGGTGTTGATGCTGGTGGCTGGGGTGGCTGCCGCGGACCCGCCGACCTCAGGTCCGGATCTGGGTCCGCCGGGCGGATACCACGCTCCCGCGGAGGACGCTGGTGTTGCCGCTGGGCCGGTCATCACCGGGGTCGAGCCGATCACCGAGCGTTGGCTGCGGGTGTTCGTGCAGTCACCGGCGATGAACCGGGTCGTGCAGGTGCAGGTCCTGCTGCCTGCCGATCGCAGTCGGCCGCGGCCGACGCTGTACCTGCTCGACGGGCGCGGTGCCCCGGAGCGCGAAAGCAGTTGGACCGAGCACGGGCATGCGGTGGAGTTCTTCGCCGACAAGAACGTCAACGTCGTGCTGGCCACCGGTGGACCTGCGAACCTCTACACCGACTGGCAGCGCCGCGACCCGGTGCTGGGCACCAACAAGTGGGAAACCTTCCTCACCCGCGAGTTGCCTCCGTTGATCGACGCACGCTTCGAGGGCAACGGCCGCAACGCTATCGAAGGGGTGTCGATGGGTGGCGAGGCCGCGATGATGCTCGCGGTCCGCAACCCGGGCCTGTATCGGGCGGTGGCAGCACACAGTGGCTGCTACACCGTCGCTCCCGGTCCCGGTCAGGCCCAGGCCCGCGCGATCGTGGAAACCTACGGCGGTAACCCCGACAATATGTTCGGGCCTCCGGCCGACCCGGACTGGCTCGCCCACGACGTCATGTCCCATGCCGAAGCGTTGCGCGGGACCGCGATCTACCTGTCCAGCGGTAGCGGCATCCCGGGCGAACACGACACCCCCGACCAGACCAACATGGGCGACACCCTCACCGTCGGCGGACCGCTGGAAGCCGGCGCCTACGCCTGCGCGGTGGCCCTCGCCGACCAGCTGGCGCGACTGCAGATCCCCGTGACGGTGAACCTGCGACCCACCGGCACCCACTCGTGGCCGTACTGGGCCGATGAACTGGCCCGGTCCTGGTCGACCATCATCCACGCACTCCACTCCGACAACTGACACCGGTAACTGGCCTGGCACGAAGAGCCTGGCCGCGCCGTCGCCGCGCATTAAGCGTCCAGGTAAATGAGCGATCCGAAAGACGAGAAACCCTGTATGACGATCCCACCATCTCCGCACGGCCGGATCGACCACCCGCGGGTGACGAAGAATAAAACCCTGCTGTGAAGCAAAACTCCGAGCACGAATATTCGGTGAGCTCACGGCTCTCAGTGCACCATTCCCTGGAGTATCGAACTCGGCTGATACAGCCGAACGAACTCGACCTGCTGTGCCGCATCAACCACGAACTTTTCTCGCGTAGCCCGTTTTCGGCACCGCTGCACGCGATCACTGAGCGAAACCTGAGCATATTCGAAGTCAATGCGCTTTCTTTCGCCCTGGTGGAAGCCAAGGTGCACGACGCCTTCGTGTCGGTCGGGATGTCATCCATCCTTCCTCTCAATCGGTACGGAGAGTCCGTGTATTGCCTTACCGGAGGCTTGAAGGACATCGAACTTCGTGGTCACCACATCGCCGCGCCAGGCGAATGGTCGAATGCTGTATTGATTTTCATCGTAGGGTTTACCCGAGAAGTCCGAGGGCTGCTGCGAGACAGGCCGCTGACCGCGATAGCACACGTCGTCTTCGATCACGGCTCACACATAATTTCCAGCATGCGCGTTCGCCATCCCGAACGGCGAAATGTTCGACTGTTGGCGCAGACGAACCGATCCGTTGTCGTTGAAGCCGTTCGAGATTTCGAAATGGGCTGTGCAGGAAGCGTTCAGCAGAGTGCGGGCCAACAAGGGTGCTGCCGGTGTCGTTGGGCAGTCGATCGCCGAGTTCGAGGCCGACCTGAGGAACAACCTCTATAAGGTGTGGAATCGGATGTCGTCGGGGACGTATTTCCCGCCGCCTGCGCGGGCGGTCGAGATCCCGAAAGCCGGTGGTGGGGTTCGTGTTCTGGGTGTGCCGACGGTCGCGGACCCGGTCGCGCAAACGGTGGTGGCCATGGAGTTGGAAAAGCGGGTGGAGCCGATGTTCCATCCGGACTCCTATGGGTACCGGCCGAATCGCTCGGTGTTGGATGCGGTCGCGGCGTG
Organism: Nocardia sp. NPDC004278; assembly: GCF_053602975.1. Lineage (NCBI taxonomy): Bacteria > Bacillati > Actinomycetota > Actinomycetes > Mycobacteriales > Nocardiaceae > Nocardia > Nocardia sp. NPDC004278. The sequence continues at coordinate 264,534 of NZ_JBSGEQ010000010.1, read as the reverse complement.
CCGCGGGCGGTGCCCGGGCTCCGGTGGCTGGGTCTTGGACCTGGATATCCGGAAGTGCTTCGACACCGTGGATCACGAACTGATGGTGAAGGCGGTCCGGGCCAACACCGATGCCGATTGGGTGGTGTTGTATGTGCGGCGGTGGCTTTCGGCTCCGCTGCAACGCCCAGACGGGACGCTGGAGACACGAGACCGAGGGACCCCGCAGGGGTCGGCGGTTTCGCCGATTTTGGCGAACCTGTTTGCATGCCGATCACAAACGCGACCAGCGCGGTCACCGCAGCATCAACGCGGCGATCGGGCTGAAAGTGCCACTAGATGTGATCGGCGCAAAGGCCAAAACCTACCTGCACCACGGCAAACCGATTCGGCGGACCGAACGCATCGTCAACACTGATGTCAGTATTGTCGCGCAGTTCCAAGCCGAATTCCGGGGCGTCGCGGAGTATTACCGGTTGGCATTCAACCGTCACCGGCTCGGGCGATTGAAGTTCGTCATGGAGCAGTCGCTGACCAAGACCCTGGCCCGGAAATACCGGATCACGGTGCCGAAGGTCTACCGCCGCTACCGTGCCGTTCTGGACACCGAGCAAGGCCCCCGGCGCGGCCTTCGGGCCACGCAGGACCGAGGTGACGGACGGGCACCACTGGAAGCACAGTGGGGCGGGATCAGCCTGGCCCGCGACATCACGCCACGACCCCTCGACGACAATCCGACCCGCGTCTGGAACAGCGGCCGGTCCGAGCTGGTGCAACGCCTGCTCGCCACTGTCTGCGAACGATGCGGCTCCACCCGCAAGGTCGAGGTCCATCACGTGCGAGCGTTGAAAGACCTCAACCCGAAAGGGAGGAAACCACAACCGGATTGGGTCAAGCAGATGGCGGCTCGCCGCCGCAAGACCCTTGTCGTCTGCCGCGCCTGCCACGAGGACATCCACGCCGGACGCCCGACTGGCAGGCCACGATGAGCACTGGAGAGCCAGCTGCCACGGAAATCGGGCACGGCTGGTTCGGAGGGGGGCCGTCGGAAAAGGACCAGCCCAGCTGGCACCTCGTCGGCGGCCTACCCTACCCGCCCGTCCGGTTCGGGAAGAGGCCGTCGGAAAAGGACCCGAGCCACGGACACCTCGTCGGCGGCCCACTTCACTCGGGAAGCGGCCCGGGAAAACGGAACAACCCACACAGTTGTCACCGCGTCCCGGGCCGACTTCACCGACCCGCGCCGCCGTTGATCCAGTTCATCGATCAGATACGTGCACAGGGTTACCGGGTCGATCCGACCTGACGCGTGTTACCGAGCAAGGCGTGCAGGTCGCCGGACGCACGTAACTGGAAAACCACCCCTGCTTCGGCGTGGACGGACGCGTACCTGACCGACGCGCTGCGCGCCACCGTCGGCACTCCAGAGGGGATGTATGGGCGCCGCAAGATGACCCCGTATCTGCGTCGCCGGGGCTACCAGGTCAGATCTCGCCCATCCGTCAACGCAGACAACGACTTTCGAAAAAGCCAGTTCAGGGGTGGCGCCGCGCAGCGGAACCACCCCTGAACTCACTTCGATACAACGTAGTTGTAGAGTGCCGGCTCGTTCACCTGGCTGTCCAGTAGGCCGACGGGCCGGAAAAGGTGTGGTTCGTGGTCGCGGGCACGTTGGGCTGATCGGGGTTTCCGGAGACCAGGGAGGTGAGGGAGCTTCGCCGGGAACCCAAGGACCGGAAGGCTTCCAGGTCAGTGGAGTTGGTATCGGGAGTCGATGGTGCGGACAGTTCCGGATTTCGAGCGCATGACAATGGACTCGGTGGCGGTGGTGCCGTGGGTGTAGCGCACTCCGCGGAGGAGGTCGCCGTCGGTGATGCCGGTCGCCGCGAAGAAGACGTTATCGCCTGCGACCAGGTCCTCTGTGGTGAGGATGCGGTCGAGGTCGTGTCCGGCGTCGAGGGCTTTGCGGCGTTCGGTGTCGCTGGTCGGCGCCAGCCGTGCTTGGATAGTGCCGCCCATGCACCGGATCGCGGCTGCGGCGATGATGCCCTCGGGTGTGCCGCCGGTGCCGATCATCATGTCGGTGCCTGATCCCGGTCGACAAGCGGCAATCGCACCGGCGACGTCGCCGTCGGTGATGAGGCGAATCCTGGCGCCGGCTGCACGCACCCGGGAGACGAGGGTCTGGTGGCGTGGCCGGTCGAGAATGCAGATCATCAGATCCGAAACCTTCGCGCCGCGCACCGCGGCCAACCGTCGAATGTTTTCGGCGACCGGTGCGGTGATGTCGACGACGTCTGCGGCGTCGGGCCCGACCACGAGCTTGTCCATATAGAAGACCGCGGAGGGGTCGAACATGGCTTCGCGTTCGGCGACGGCGAGAACCGAGAGGGCGTTGGGCATTCCTGTGGCCATCAAGGTGGTGCCCTCGACCGGGTCGACCGCGACATCGCACGCGGGGCCCGTCCCATCTCCGACGAACTCGCCGTTGAACAGCATTGGGGCCTTGTCCTTCTCACCTTCCCCGATCACGACGACGCCTCGCATCGAGACGGTGGAGACGAGTTGGCGCATCGCGTCGACGGCGGCTCCGTCGCCGCGTTCTTTGTCGCCGTGTCCGACCCAGCGGGCAGCGGCGAGGGCACCTGCCTCGGTTACTCGGACCAGTTCCATGGCGAGATTTCGGTCGGGGAGTAGTCCGGCGACAGCGGAGTTGGCGAGGGGCATGCTGGTTCCTTCGTGAGGGCCGGTACGAATATGTGCGATGGGTGGGGCGCCGCTTTTCGCCCTGCGTGACAACCGAGCCCGGGAGGGCGGTCGGTTCCTCAGGGTCGGTGATCTGCGTTTGGTGCCTTCGCTGCGGCGAACCAGGTCGAGGGCCTTGTCGATGTCGGTGAGGGGTACGTGGGCGGTGACCAGTGCCTCACCGTCGATGATCCCGGTAGCCGGGCCGTGCACCGCGCGGCCGAATGTTTTTGCGGGGGCAGAGATCCGGCTGTGGTGAGTCCTTGCGCGGGGACTGTCGGATTAGCGGCGGATCTGTGGCCGGCACGGAGTGGGAGGGCTCTCGAAAGTGGACTCGTAGCCGGTTTTGGATACACACCTTATTGGTGTGCGCCGGTGTCGGTGCCATTTCGCAGAGTGGCTGCGCGGGCGGCCAGGTTTCGGATCTCATTCCAATCGCCGGAGGCCAGTGCGGAGGGAGGCGTGAGCCAGGATCCGCCGACGCAGGCCACGTTCGGCAGCGCGAGATAGTCGGGCGCAGTGTCGGGGGTGATGCCGCCGGTGGGACAGAAAAGGATGCCGGGGAGTGGGCCGTGTATGGAGCATAGGGCGGATGGGCCGCCTGCGGATGCGGCGGGGAAGAATTTCATGTGGGTGAAGCCTCGGTCGAGGACGGCCATCGCCTCGGACACGGTGGCGACACCGGGGAGACAGGCCAGCCCGCTGTCGACCATGGCATCCAAGAGGCCGGGAGTGGTGCCGGGGCTGACCAGGAAGCGGGCACCGGCTGCCGTTGCGGTCTCGATCTGGTGTGGCGTGTGTAGGGTCCCGGCGCCGACGGTCATATCCGGAACTTCCGCGGCGATGCGTTCGATCGCGGGAAGCGCCGCCGGCGAACGTAGCGTGACTTCGATGATGCCGATCCCGCCGGCCAACAGCGCGCGGGCCACCGGAACGGCGTTGTCCGGGTCGTCGAGGACGACGACGGGAACAACCGGTGCGATCTCGAGCGGATTCATCGGACCTCCTGGGCTGGATTAATGGCGAGCCGGGCCGCGGCGCCGGTCAGCGGGGGAGCGTCGGCGACGATGAGGTCGGTCGCACCGTCATCGAGGTACCCGCGCACCGCTCCCGAATCGGATTCGGTCTCGGAGTCGTCATTTGCGGTGCCTTGCGGTGCCGTGGCACGGCTGTGTTCCGGGGTCCGGGGCATGCCGGGGCGGGTTGTGGTCATCATGCTGCTCCGAAGACGGTGGCTCCCCGGTCGGCGGGGCCGACCGCGCTGCGGAAGACAGCGAACAGCTCGCGGCCGGTACCGTGGGATTCGGCCGATGCGGCAGTTGTTGGCCGGGCAGCGAATTCGGCCGGGTCGGCGAGGATGTCCAGTCGGCCGTTGTCGGCGTCGAGGTCGACGATGTCGCCGTCAGCGATGCGGGCGAGAGGTCCTCCGGCTGCTGCCTCGGGAGTGAGATGCATTGCGGTGGGAACCTTTCCGGAGGCGCCGGACATGCGCCCATCGGTGACGAGTGCGACGGCGAAGCCGCGGTCCTGCAGCACGCCCAGTGCCGGGGTCAGCTTGTGCAGTTCGGGCATGCCGTTGGCCCGAGGTCCCTGGAATCGCATGACCGCTACCAAGTCGCGGTAGAGTTCGCCGGCTCGGAAGGCCGCGAGGAATGCCTCTTGATCGTCGAAAACTCGTGCGGGAGCGCGTACGACACGGTGTTCGGGGCGGACCGCGGACACCTTGATCACTGCGTGGCCGAGCGATCCGGTGAGCATCCGCAGGCCGCCGTCAGGGGCGAACGGGTCGGTCGCCGACCGAAGCACGGTCTTGTCGCTGCTTTCGGACGGCCCTGTGCGCCAGGCGAGTGCGCCGTCACTGAGCACCGGGACGTCGCGGTAGTGCGCACCCAGGCCCGGACCGGCCACGGTGTCAACGTCGTCGTGGAGCAGCCCGGCGTCCAGCAGTTCGCCGATCAGGTAGGGTGTGCCGCCCGCAGCGTGGAAGGCGTTGATGTCCGCGGCGCCGTTGGGATAGATCCTGGTCAGCGTGGGCACCACTGCCGACAGATCGGCGAAATCGTCCCAGCGTAGGTCGATTCCGGCTGCGGCCGCGATCGCCACCAGGTGCATGGTGTGGTTGGTGGAGCCGCCGGTGGCAAGCAGCGCGACCACAGCGTTGACGATCGCGCGCTCGGAGACGATTGCGCCGATCGGCTTCGCTCCGCCGCGCAATGTGGTGAGTTCGACGATGCGCTGGCCGGCTGCGGCGGTCAGCGCCCGGCGCAGCGGTGTGCCCGGTGCGACGAAGCTGGCGCCGGGCAGGTGCAGACCCATCACTTCCATCAGTAATTGATTGGAGTTGGCGGTGCCGTAGAAGGTGCAGGTTCCCGGGCTGTGGTAGCTGGCAGCTTCCGCGGCCAGCAGCTCGGTCCGGCCCGCCGTGCCCTCGGCGTGCCGCTGCCTGACCCGGCTCTTGTCGGTGTTCGGCAGGCCGGAGGGCATTGGCCCGGCCGGCACCAGGATCACCGGCAGGTGGCCGAAGGCCAGCGCGCCGATCACCAGGCCGGGCACGATCTTGTCGCATACCCCGAGCAGCAGGGCGCCGTCGAACATGTCGTGTGCCAGCGCCACGGCGGTCGACATTGCGATCACGTCCCGGCTGAACAACGACAGCTCCATCCCCGCCCGTCCCTGCGTAATGCCGTCGCACATCGCTGGTACACCCCCGGCGAATTGAGCCACGCCCCCGGCGCCTGCGACCGCGGTGCGCAGCGAGTCGGGGTAGTCGTGGAAGGGCTGGTGCGCGGACAGCAGATCGTTGTAGGACGACACAATCGCGATATCGGGGTGGGCGGAGCCGCGCAGCGCCAGTTTGTCCGCCGGGTTGCAGGCGGCGAAGCCGTGCGCGAAATTGCTGCACGCCAACGACATCCGGGCCGGGCCAGCAGAGGCTGAGCGCCGGATGCGATCGAGGTAGGCGCGGCGGGTGGCCGCGCTGCGGGCGGTGATGCGGGCGGTAACTTCGCCGACGACGGGGTGCGGGGTCACTGCTGATTCTCCTCATGCCAGGTGCGGCCGTCACGTTCGATGAGCGCGGTCGCCGCGGCCGGTCCGCCGGTGCCGGCGGCGTAGCGGCGCGGCGGCTGGTCGGATTCGGCCCAGGCCGCCAGGATCGGTTCGACCCAGGCCCACGCCGCTTCGATCTCGTCACGGCGCATGAACAAGGTGGGGTTGCCGCGCATCACATCGCCCAGCAACCGTTCGTAGGCGTCGGGCAGCCGGTCGGCGAAGGCCTGGGCGAAGCTGAGGCTCAGCGGTACCTCCCGCAGTCGCAGCCCGCCCGGACCGGGCACCTTGGTGACCAGTCGCAGATGCACGCCCTCGTCGGGCTGCAGCCGCAGCACCAATCGGTTGGCGACGAGTTCGACGTCATCAACCTCGGGGAACACCGAATGTGGCACGCCGCGCAACTGCACCACGATCTCGGCGGCGTGCCGGTCCAGCCGCTTGCCAGTGCGCAGGTAGAACGGCACCCCAGCCCAGCGCCAGTTCTGCACCTCGACCTTCAGCGCTGCAAAGGTCTCGGTGTCGCTGTGGCGTCCATCCAGCTCATCGGTGTACCCGGGCACCGGGCAGTTGCCAACCAACCCGGCGGTGTACTGGCCGCGGACGGTGGCGCGCGCCACCTCCGAGCCGCGCAGCGGCCGAAGTGCCTGCAGCACTTTGAGTTTTTCGTCTCGCACCGCCTCCGGCTGCACCTGGGCGGGCGGTTCCATCGCGACCAGACACAGCAGTTGCAGCAGGTGGTTCTGCACCATGTCCCGCAGCGCGCCGGCGCCGTCGTAGTAGCCGATCCGGCCGCCGACACCGAGATTCTCGCTGACGGTGATCTGCACGTGGTCGATCGAGCCGGAATGCCACAGCGGCTCGAACAGCGCATTGGCGAACCGGAGCACCAGTAGGTTCTGCACCGTCTCCTTGCCCAGATAGTGGTCGATGCGGAAGATCTGCTCCTCGGCGAAAACCGCGCCCACCTCGTCGTTGATCCGCCGGGCCGAGGCCAGGTCGTGGCCGATCGGCTTCTCCAGCACCACCCGGGACCGCGCGGTGACCAGCCCGCTGCGGTGCAGACCGGAGCTGATCTGCCCGAACAGGCTCGGTGCACACGCCAGGTAGAACACCCGGGTTCGGCCCGGGGCCGGCAACGCGACCGCCAGGTCGCGCCAGGCGTCGTCTTCCCCCGCGTCTACACCGACGTCGAGGGTGACGTGGTGAAGGCGGCGCACGAACGACTCGACGGCAGCGGCCGTATGGGTGCCGGCGGGAAGGAACTGGCCCAGGTCACCGGAGATCTTCACGCGGTATCCCACATCGTCCAGCCCGGCCCGGGAGACCGCGATGATGCGGGTGTCCTCGGTCAGCTGACCATCGAGGCCGCGGAGGTAGAGGGCGGGCAGCAGCTTGCGCACGGCCAGGTCGCCGGTGCCGCCGAACACGACGATGTCACACGGTGGGATGCGAGCAGGGACCGTCATTACGGACTCCTTGGGTCGACCGTTGTGAGCCAACGCACAGAACGCTAGAGCGGCTTAGGACTTTTTACAAGCAAACTTTGGTATTGAAAAGACCTAACTTCGGCGTAAGTCAGCCTGAACAGGACGGATACTGTGCTTGTCCGGAATACAGTTGGTGCAGGCCGGGGCGAGGAGGAACGCTGGTGGGTCGACCGATGGCAATGCTCGGGACCTCGGCCGGGGATGTGCTGGGCCTCATCCGCGGTCACAAAGCGGTGACGCGAGCCGATATCCGCCGCGTAACCGGACTGTCCCGCACCGCGGTCACGCTGCGCGTGGAGCAGCTACTCGAAAGCGGACTGGTCGCCGAACGAGCACAGGGCGGATCGACCGGTGGTCGCCCCCCGACCCGCCTGGCGTTCAACCCCGAATCGGGCACAGTGCTGGCCGCCTCCATCGGCGCCAGCCGAGCCCAGGTCGCGGCCTGTGATCTGGTCGGGAGAGTGCGGGCCGAATCGGAGTTCGCGGTGCCGTCGACCGGTGACGCCCAGGCAGTGTTCGCTGTGGCGGCCGAGCACCTGCAGCGGCTGACGGCAAAGCTGCCGCCGGAGCAATCCGTGTACGGGGTGGGTGTGAGTGTGCCGAGCGCAGTCGATGTCGCCACCGGGCACAGCCTGGCCGCCGGAACCGGTCTCGGCGAGGTCGCAGTCGTGGAGTTCTTTGCCGAGCAGTTCGCGGCCCCGGTGCGAGTCGACAGCGACGTCAACGTGCTGGCACTAGCCGAGCACAGGCACCACCCTGGGGTCGACGACCTGCTGGTGCTCAAGACGTCTACCGGTATCGGTGCGGGCATCATCGCCGGTGGACGGCTGCTGCGGGGTGCCTGGGGCGCGGCCGGCGAGATCGGGCACATCAAGCTCGGTGGTGTCGATGATCGGCCTTGCCGCTGTGGCGACCGCGGCTGCTTGGAGACCGAGGCGGCCGGGTGGGCGCTGCTGGACCGGTTCACCGATCTCGGCCGACCGCTGTCCGGCCTGCCGGAACTGGCGGAGCTCGCACGGGGCGGTGACCCGGACGCGGTGCGGCTGGTGCGCGAGGCCGGCCGGCGCATCGGTGAGGTGCTGGCCGCCGCGGTCAACCTGCTCAACCCCGCCGTCGTCGTCGTGCGCGGCGATCTCTCGCACGCTTTCGAACCGATGGTGGCCGGCCTGCGGGAACGGATCTACCAGTATTCCTCGGCGCTGGCCACCAGCAACCTGCGCATCGAGCCCGGCGCCGACGACGCCCCCACCGGCATCCAAGCCTGCGCCGCCATGATCCTCGACCGCATCCTGGCCCCGGACGCGATCAACGCACTGCTCGACGAGGTGCGTCACTGACCGGCATCGGCACCCGGACCACCGGATGTGTGGAGCGACGGTGCCACACGCCGACGACACCGTGGGCGACACTGGGAGACTGCAGATTTCGGTCAGCCGGCTGCGCTCAGCGCCAACATCCGGCATGCCGCGGTCCCATCGGTGACCAGGGATGTCGCATAGCCTCCCGCCGAGCACGACCGAGGTGACGGCCGATCTGGCTGAATGACCGTTCTGGTTGGCCGTCCAGGCCGTAGCGCAGGATCAGGTGCCTCGGCTTGGCGTGGGTTGATGCGGGCTAGGGCGATGCGGGCCGTGCTGGTGAATTCATGTGCGATAGCGGCGTGTACGGGGTCGGCCAGCGTGTAGCCGGGCGCAATTATCGGGCAGTCGCGGTCGGTGCCATGGCACCGTCGCCGGGAAGCCGCGCGACTGCTCGCGGACCTGACGAATCCCGCCAGAGGGTACTCGGTGGCGTGGCCGAACCCCGGCCTCACGCAAGATCTCTTCGTGGGTGCGCCGCGCCGGGGCAGTACCCGTCCGCGACGGTGACGGGCCCGCGGGACGTCCCGGTCCAGCGGTCGACGACTTCGACCGCGACAGCCGGTGGACCGCGATCATCGTGGGGGAGGGGACACGCTGCCGGTTCGGCAGCCTGTTCGGTCTTGGGGTCCCGGTAGTAATCGCCGAAAAAACAACGGATATCGGCGTAGCCGCCGTCCCTAGCCGATGCGCATGGCTCAGGAGTGTATTGCGAACCTCCGACAGGTTGACGTTGGCGCGTACACGACAAGCGTTACAGATTCGACGGTATCCGACCTGCCGGAATCTTCAGCGGCTCACTGTGTCTCGCGAACCTTCGTTCGCGAGACGGGGTCCGACTGCCATGCGAAGTTGCATGGCGCCCGTCGCTGCGGTTCACGCGGTGCAATCCGGTCAGTGATGGAACATTCGGAGTTCCGTGCGTGCAAGTCTGATGTGGTGCTCGCGGCACGCGTTGGCGATCGTGTCGGCGTGAAGGGCTCCCGCCGGTTCGACAATGACGGCGACTCCGTGTTCGGCAGCGACGTCGACATTGTCTCGGAACGGGAGATAGCCGTCGGACACCATGGTGAGGCCGGCGAGCCGTCGGTTCCATCTGACACGTTCCCGGTCCTCGATCGGATTGCCCGGCTGGGTGAGTAGTTCTGCGAGTTCGCCGTGCTGGGTCTCGGTGAGAGTGCCTGCGGCGAGGGCGATCTGCCAGTTCAGCCGCTGCTGGCGTGGCAGATCCGTCGGCAGGGGAAGGGTCCGGATGCTGTGATGGCGGCGCATCCACCACGTTCGCGCCTTGGCCCCGGCCAGTTGGGTGCAGTCGACACGGGACTGCTGCCCGGCTCCGACGCCGACGGTCATTCCATCGCGCACGAAGACCACCGTGTTCGACTGGGTGAAACGGGCAGTGATCATGCCCAGCAACGCATCTGTGGCTGAGGCATCGGTGAGCGTGGGGCCGTCGGCCGAGCGGAGCAGTTCGGTGGTGATCGGCTGCCGATCGTGGTCCTGCTCGATTGCGACGCCGAATACGGTCCGGATCTCGGTGGTCGGGGGTTGGTAGGTGGGGTCGATCTCGACCACGAGGAAGCGGCCCTGTTTTTTGCGGGCCAGCTTCGCTACGGTCCCGGGCGCGTAGCCCGGCGCGATGATGCCGTCGGACACCACTGCGCCTAGCATTTCAGCCAGCTCGTCGTCGACGGGCTCGGACACCGCGATCATGTCTCCGTATGACGATCGCGGGTCGGCGTCGCGAGCCCGGACATATGCTGCGGCCAGCGATCCCAGCCGCGCGGTGCCCAACCCCCAGGTCTCGCGCATGGTGTCGTCGAGCATCCCGTCCAGCGCAGCTCCTGCCGGGGAGACGTGCTTGAACGAGGCAGCAGCCGCTCTGCCAGTCGCGTGTTGCGCGTCTGTAACCAGTTGCCAGGCATTGAGCGCGTCGAGATAGTTGATCATCGATGCGGACCCGTGCAGCACGCGGATGTGATCGGCGCTGCCGTCGACGATGCGGGCCCGCTGATGAGGATTCATGCCGTACCGCAAATCCATTGTCGTGCTCCATTCCCGAACTCGAGTTCGGGAGCACCCAGGCGGACGACGCTCCGATCTTGCGCTTCCTCGTGGTCAGGTCCACGTGACGCCAGTCGCACGTGCAACTGTAGAGCACGACGGCGCGACCAAGTCACGCCACCTGATGGGGCGTGGATCAGAACAAGGTGTCGCGAACCCGTAGCGGTCGGTAGCCGGTGGGGCCGAGCTGGGCGAGCTCGGCGTCGATATCGACCTCGATGGCACCGAAGAGTTGATGTTCTCACTGTGCGCCGGCGAGATATGGGACAGCACCTCGTCATCGATGCGGCGACCCTCGCGCCGCATCTGCTCGACCGCGAGCCCGTAATACTCTGTAGTCCAAGCGATTACCGCGTTCGCGGCGAGGGTCAGGCACCATGCCTGCTCGGTCTGGCCCTCCAGGTGCCTCGCGCGGATCATGCCCTCATGGGCATACAGCAGGTCTCGGCGCAGCGCGTGCAGGGACTCGCCCTTGTTGAGCTGGCGGGCGATGCGCCGCCGATAGTCCGGGTCCGACAGGTATTTCGCGGCGTAGATGGTGCGGCGCAGCGCCCCGTACTCTTTGAGCGCCGCCGCGAGAGCGTTCTGGCGGCCGGACGCGGAGAGCTTGCCGACCAGCAGCGAGGCGGTGGCGTGTCCGAACTTCAGCGATCCGGCCAGCCGCAGCAGATCGTCATAGTGCTCGGCGATGAGATCCAGATTCAGCTTGCGGGTCAGCAGCGGCCCCGCGTGCGGGAACCGCGCCTCGGCCTCGGCCCGAGGGCCCGACCGGTACAGGGTGACCCTGCCCAGGTCCCGGATCCGGGGCGAGAGCTGCAACCCGAGCAGATCGAACAGACCGAAGTTCACCAGGGTGACCCCGTGCGTATCCGTCGCGTGCTCGGTGATCGGCAGATCGGTTGCGTTGCCCAGGATTTCATCGAGCACATAATGTGCCTCCCGTTTCGTCGCGACGATGATCTTCGTTCCATAGGTCGCATGCTGATCGGTGACATGGGTGTAGGTGGAGAGCCCTCCTCGGCGAAATATCTGCTCAGAGCTCTGGCGGTGAGGGATTTGCCGCGTGTGGGGAACCGCTGCCCGTCGAAGCGGGAAGTCGAATCAATAAGTCAGTACCTCCTTCCCATGGCGTTTCGGATGTTCGGCCTGCTCGTATCTCGAAGCGACCCAAGTCAATCGGCCATTGCTGCACGTCGGAGAGCGTGGACGGAGCCAAACTTTGGATCTGGAAAGATGATCGTCTTTCTGAGCGACGATGACCTGGTCACAATGGCTCAGCGCAAAGATGACGGGCGCGATCCATACCAAGTCGTGGACGAAAAGCTGATGAACTTTCTCCGCACCCTGAGTCCATAACTTGCTGAACGGAAAACAGTGGGTTCATCCACGCTGAAGCTTTTTCAGTGGGAACCCAACGCGATTCGTGACCCCGCGTGCTGGAACGCGTCCGGTTCCGGCTGAACTGTCCTCGTTGAGGCTGAGGCAGTCTCGTTGATCTGAGGTATCCGGCGAGTTGGCCTCATCTGTGTGAGACGGATGGTCGGAGTCCGGCAGTGCCTCTGTCTATCGGCCCCTTGCATAGACGCGCATTTGTTCGGCCACCCGTTCGAGCTCGGCCATAGATGCAGCAGAGGCGCTGTTGAGCCCGCTGTGCGCGGCGGTCGAGCTCCGCAAGAAGCGCCGCAGTACGACAGTCAGCAGCCCTTCCGGCAGGGTCTGTAACGCAACGAACCCGCGGGGGACCGGCGGCGTCGGCATGGCGGCCAAGTGCTGTCGTATGAGGCGGATCATGCCGCGGACCGCGTCCGGGTCATCGGCCAGCGCTACCGGGCCGCCCGCCGCGTGCACCGCTTGCTCGAGCGGCACCGCGAAAGCGGCGTGGGTCTTGAGCCAGGCATCCATCCGCGGCTCGGCCTTGGCGTTGATCCCGGCGGTACCGAGCGCCCGCACGATCCGTTCCAGTCGCGGCGTGGTCCGGCCGCCGGGTTCGCCGATCGGCATCGGGAGCAGGCGGGTCATGAGATTGGTCGCGCGGTAGCGGACCACGTCGCCGTCCATCGTGCCGCCGGTCGGGGGAAAGCCGAGCAGCACCCGCTCGTTTCCGATCACCGCACCCAGCGGCTCCGCGCCGGCCGCCCAGTTGAGCAGGAACAGCACGTCGCCCTCGATACCGGTGAGCGACTCCAGCACCGTGTCCACTTGATGGGCGCGGACAACGACGGCGATCAGGTCGTACCGGCTGTCCGGGTGCTCGACCACCGGAACCTGTACTCGCCTGACGTGCGGGCTGGTTCCCTCGGCGAGCTGCACGCCGTGCCGACGTAATGCGGCAAGGCGCTCACCCCGGGCCAGGAGCGAGACGTCGTGCCCTGCTTCGTGCATCCGGGCGGCGAGCAGACTGCCGAGAACCCCGGCACCGTACACGAGCAGCTTCATAACAACCCTCTCTCATACGTTCGTTTAATTCATACGTTCGTTTCATTCGAACATATGTATAGTACGCACATATGGCGTCACCGGACACCCGCACCCAGATCCTCGACGCGGCCGAACGAATCTTCGCCGAGCGCGGTTTCCACGGCACCTCGATCCGCGCGATCACCGAGCTCGCCGGGGCGAACTTGGCTGCCGTCGGGTACCACTTCGGTTCGAAGGCCGAACTCCTGGCCGAGGTCGTTCGCCGCGTGATCGAACCCATCAACGCCGCGCAGTGCGCCGAGCTCGACCGACTGCTCGCCCGGTCCCCGGACCCGACGGTCACCGAACTGGTGAAGGCATTCGCAGGGCCGCTGTTCGACGAGACACCGGTCGGCGACGAGGGCGGCGCCCGCACGTCCCGGCTGATCGTGATGATCTTCGGGGACCCGGCCGAGGAAATGCGCACCTGGACCGGCCCCTCCCAGGAGACGGTCGGTAATCGCTACCTGGCGGCCTTCGGACGCGCACTGCCCGGCCTTTCCCCGGAGGAGCTGTGGTTCCGGATGCGGGGCATCCTCGCTGTGACGGCCGTGGACCGCGTCGAGGTCTACAACCGGTGCCCCCCGGTCTGCCCGTCCCCAGCGGCCGGCGAGGCGACCCAGCGCTGGGCGATCACGTTCCTGGCGGCAGCGATGAGTGCGCCACCCACCGGGACCTGACGACTCGGCAAGGCCGTCACGAAGTACCCCCGGGTGGGCAACGCATCGATTCGACAACTTGACGATTTGCCTCATGATCAATGCGACCAACAGTTCGGCGACCATCCCACCCGCAGGCAGAGACAACACAATGCCTCATCTTCAATCAGACAGGACATGAACCGACGTCAGAACGTCGGCTGTGGAGAGGGTTGGGCCGCCGTTCGGATGGTCAATCCCATTCGGCGGAGGCATGAGTAGCGGCCTCGACGGGCCGTTCCATAAGGGTGCGGGCGAGGTCGGTGTATTCGACCGCGGTCTTCTCGCTGAGCCCGAACGCGATGACGAGGCGCAGCGGGTCGGCATTGGTCGAGAACGCTTCTTGCAGAATGCGGTCACCGCGGATGTGTTCGAGCTGGACGCCGAGCAGGTTCAGGTGCCAAGTCAGGTAGTCGTCGGTGACCGGAGCTGTGCCGAGTACGGAGTCGGCGGAGACGATCAGGTGAGGATTCGGCGTGCCGGGCCATCGGTGCTGCCGGAAGGTCAGCCAGGAGGTGAGCGTGTCGTGCGCGAACTCGGTGAGCGGGTGGACGGTTCCGCCGATCCGGATCCGCCGGCGCGGCAGGTCGATGTTGTCGAGGGTCAGGAGCCGCAGTGGGGTCGCGCGGGCGGCGTATATCGCGACCAGGGCGACGACGAGGCGTTGCATCGGTGTCACGGCCGTTCCGGTGACCGTGTCGACCTGGTCGTCGGTCATGGGCAGCAGCGTGCGGCGCGGAGCGGCGCCGCAGTGCAGTCGGCGCGTTGGATCGAGGAAGATCAAGCGGTGGCTCTTGGCGAACCTGAACAGCGAGCGCAGCGCGACGAATGTCCCGAACCGTTTGTGCCCGGTGAGCCGGTTCAGTACTGCGGCGACGTCTTCCTTGGTGACCTCGCGCAGGTGTGAGCGGGTGTGTGCCCACTCGGTCAGTGGCGCGTGCACCCGGCTGAAATAGGTGTGCAGGGTGGCTTCGGCTCGGGGCCGTGCCCGTGGCTCTCCCTTGTGGAGCACCAGCAGCCAGGCCCGGACGTCGTCGCGGAATCCGGGCGGCAGGCTGGCGGTTTGGCGGTCGATCCATCGCCGGGTCGTCGGCACGGTGTCGTCGACCAGCAGGCCGCTCTGATCGAGTACTTGGGCCACGATGCGGGAGCGGACGGCGCTGCCGAGTTCAGCCCGCACGCGGCTCAGCGGGATCGGCCGATCGTCTCTGTTGGCGTCCAGCACCCGCCGCAACTGGTCGCCTCGGTGCCGCAGTGTCTTGACGCTCCAGCGGCCGACGTGGGCCATGTCGAACAGTCGCTCGAGGACTTCGCGGTCCGCCTCGTCGATCGGTTCGCTGAAGATGTCGGCGAACCGGAACTCCTCGGCCCGGCGGTGCTGGATCGGTCGTTGCTTTTGGGCCTTGTGGCCGAAGCAGGTGTCGAAGTAGACCCGGGGCCGTCCCGTCTTGCGGCCTTGCCGGTGTTCTTCGCGTTGCTGGCTGCGGTCCACCAGCGTTCCGCATACGATGCACGGACCGTCGCGGTAGGCATCGGATTCCGCGCAGGCCGGAGCGTTCTGGGTGCTGGCGGTGTCGGCAGGCCCGGCGGTGGTGGCTTTCCGTGCTCGCTGGCGTGCGCGGTGCATCTGCAATCGGAGTCGCCGACCGCGGCACGGTTCGCAGTAGATCCGGGGCGGACCCACGCTCCGGCCCATCTGCCGTCCGGCCCTTTGGTCGCTGCGGTCGACCAGAGTGCCGCAGAGCGGGCACGGAACGTCCTGGTATCGACCGGTGAGACCGTCCTGCCTGCGGGCGGTGTTTTTCGACGGTCGGCAGGTCAGGCAGTACCGGCGTGGGCGGCCGCCACGCGGGCAGTGACTCGGCGGGATCGGCCCGCCGCATCCTTCGCAGGTTCGTGCGGTGCCGGTGGTCATCGAGGCGGCAGGGATCGGCCCGTTCGGGGCTTGGGAACGATCCGGCGTACCGGCCCGGCGCCCTGCTCGCCGACCGCGCGGCCGGTCTCCTCGGCCGCGGCTGGTGCCGCCACGGCGTCGGGCTCGGCGGTCATCAGTTCGCCTATTCCGCAGTCGAGTACGACGCAGAGCGCGTCGAGTTCTTCCGGCCGGAATACCGCGGGCGTGCCGGACCACATTCCGGACATCTTGCCGGTGCTGATGTCGATGCCGCGCGCGGCGAGCAGGCGGCGTAGTTCGCTGGCCTTCCAGATGCCGCGGTTCGCGGCGACCATGCGCAGGTTCCACTTCATCGGATCAGTCCTTCCCAGCGTGCGGCGGCCCGCTTGTGTCCCACGGCGACTGCGTCTTCCACCCGCGTTCGGTAGGGGTGGACGTACCGCATGGTCGTGGTGATCCACGAATGTCCGAGTAGTTCCTGAATGGCCAGAATGTCCACGCCGTCGCGGTAGAGCTGGCTGGCGCAGTAGTGGCGCAGCACGTGCGGGGTGAGTCGGCCGGACCAGGTCGGAAGGTGCCTATCAACAGCGACGCCGAGCGCGCGGCGGACGACGTCCTTGGTGACCCGAGTGCCTGCGCTGCCGGAGCGTCGGCGCTCGGACGGAAACAGCGGTGCACGAGGCAACGTTGCGTCCGCGTCGAACTGCGACCACACGTCCTCGACGAACCAGGCCAACGCCCGATCCGCTCCATTGATCAGTGGGACCAGCCGCTGGCGTGGTCCGCTGCGGAACGCGCCCTTGCCGTGGCGGACGTTGAGCTTGCCGAACCGGCCCAGCTCCCAACGCACGTCGTCCAAGTCGAGCATGCATGCCTCGTTGACTCGCAACCCGACATCGGCCGACAGCCGGGACACCACGTAGTTGCGGGCGCTCGGCGCGAACTTGCGACACGTCACCAGATCCTCACGCCACCCGGTGAACAACCGCTCCAACTCGGCGTCGGTCGGCGGAATCCGCACCATATTGTCCACCGACATCCGGGGCCGGTTCACTTCGTCGATCGGGCACTCGACCACACGGCCGGTCAGCTCGTGCAGCTCGACCTTGTACCGGATCTCCAGGAATTCGAAGTAGGACACCACGATCCGCGCGCGGGCCGCCCTCGTAGCAGAGGACACCCCGCGCAGTACGGAACCGAAATACCGATCGGCATCACGCGGCTCCATCTCCCACAACGGCCGCGCGAACCACTGCCGCACCTGCTCGAGGTGCGTGGTATCACCCCGGATCGTGCTGTCGCGCACGCCGGACGATGCCCGCGCGAGCACATACTCCGACAGCACGTCGAGTTCGAAGTCGGCCAGCTCCTCTTCGGACAACGGGCCCGCGGCTCGCGCAGCGACCGCACCACCGCCAGCGTCAACCCAACCCCTCGATGTTCATCGTGGATGAAATTTCTTCACCCGAACCGCGAAACCGCCGACCGGAGTGACGAAACTTCATTCGTCGCCCCGACGTCAACGGATGGGTCAGAAGGGCTGCGGCACTGCGCGACACCGCCGTTCACGCAGACCGAAGGGCCGTCGAACAAGACGGTTATCTAATTCTGCCGCACACCTGTGGTGGTGCCGAAGCTGTTCAACGCGGTGATGCCGCGAACCTGGAGCCCGCGGTCGCTACCGCGTGATGAGCCGAGCACTCGCGCGTTGAGCTTGGTTCTGTCCGCGAACTGTGACGTCAGTTGTTTCGCGAATCCTGGTGGCGTGTCGCCACCTACACCACTTCGAAGATGTTCACGAATAGCGACGGAAAGGACCGGACTCCGGGAGCCCTCACCGCCTCCTCGAACGCGCGGTAATCAGCGTAAGTCGTTTTGTGTCAAGCGGTTCGGCCGGTGCCTCGTCTGTCGTCGTCCCGGCATAGCGGTAATGGGGTTGATCCCGGCAGCGTGTAATCGGGTTGTGTGACGACAGGTCGGGGCTGCCCATGATTACCGGCGAGATCACCAGGTGTCTCGATGCCGCTGGGGCTCGCCCCGACCGACCGCTCGACGATCCGCCTGCTCAGGCGGCGGTCGAGATCATGGCGGCCTCCGTTGTGGTGGTGCCGTGGGTGGCGATGTGCGGGTTCCAGGGTTGCCTGGTGGTGACCACGGCGTGGAGCTGGCGCAGGATCGCCGCGGCGATCACGGCCTGAGCCTGGGTAGGAGTGAGCGGGTTCGCCTCTCGGGTGGTCAGATGTCGGTAGCGAGCGGCATAGACGGGGTTGGCGCGTTGGGTGCCCTACACGCCTCTCCAGGCAGCCAACTGCAGTCCAGGGCGCCCGGCTCCGGTGAGCCGGGCGCGGCCGGTGAAGGTCCCGGATTTCTTCTCCCGGGGTGCAAGACCAGCGTGTTTGACTACTGCCCTGGCGGTGGGAAACCGTGCAGGGTCGCCGGTTTCGGCCAGGATCGCTGCGGCCCCCACCGCGGACAGACCGACGATCGAGGTGACCAGCTCGGTGAGCCGGAGCTCATCGAGCACCCCAGTCATGCGGGTTTCGGTGTCGGCAGGCGTCGCTTGGCCTCGGCCCAGTCTTCGAGCAGCAAGTGCACCCGCTCCAGCGCACCGCGCCGGTGGGCGAGCACTCCGGCCGGATCATCCAGTGCCGCAAAGAGTTTGCTGGTGATCCGAAAGCACGGTCGCTTCGCGCCTGCGCGGGTGACCTCGCCACGGACGAGGCATTCGAGCCGGTCTCGGCCCAACCGGCGGGTGCGGGCGAAGTCGCCGCCGTCGCGGCCGCAGATCACTCGCAGTGCTGCCATCCAGGTCCGGGATTTGAACGGCTGCTGGGCGGCCTCGAGCGCGGCCGGCCACACGCATTCGAGTAGAGCGCGGATCTGCTGGATCTGCGCGACCACCTCGACCAGCAGTCGTTCGCGACGGGCGCCCAGATGCCGCAGCCGACCCCAGGTTTCATCGACCGGTTCGGGTGCATAGCAGCGCAATTGCGCGGTCAATCGCGCGATCAGCACCGCGTCTTTCTCGTCGGTTTTGTCGGTGGTGAGGTCCTCGGAACGTCCTCCTGCTCTTGCGATGGGACACCAAGCCCGACAAGCGCATCAGGAGGACGTTCCCCACGTCCCGGAAACCGACGCACTAAACGTCTTTCTATGCCGATGATCGCGCGCTTCGTATCAGTCGGGGCCAAGTCTGGAAGGGCCAACAGGCCGAGATCATCTCGGCGTTCTGGTTTTGGAGGGTGCCGATTTTGCGTCGTCGAGCACTGACCGCCTCGGACACGCGATCAGCAGCCGGTGCGCTCGCAATGTGTTTCACCGATCGACTGCAGGCTGGCGGTACGGGGTGCCGGTGTCGATCACGTGCCGTTCGTCCGCTGTTCGGCGTGGTCGGCGGCGCGCGTTCGGATTCGACCCCTCCCCAAATATTCGCCAGAGATTCGAGTCGGTTCTGGGGGCCGTGTGCGAACCTGCTGGGTACATAGGGCATTTCGTGCGTTTCAACTCGACCCCCTAAGCGCACAATGCCTTCAATGCTTGGTGTGACCAGCGCCTTTCCATAGCTCGTTATCGGCAGGTTTCTGGTTCGAGTCCAGATGGGGGAGCTGTGACCAGGGCGAACGTATCAGTTCGACCCTGGTTTTGTCCGTTTCAGGGGTCGGACGACACGCTTTCAGCCCGCGAGGCGTCCCAAGGCTGCGGTGAAGTCGGGCGCTTCGCTGGGATGGTCGATGTAATGGCGTTTGGGAACCGAGTCGTTAGCATGGCCGAGGTGCTGGGCTGTGTACTGATCGGCGACCAGGGAGACCACAGCTTGCGGAAGGTCTTCGGAGTGACCCACGCGAACTTCTGGCCTCGAGCTTGGCGCCACAGCCGGCTGAAGTTGTGTGGATCCCAGATGTCGCCGTCGCGATTGCGCCACCGGCAGCCGCCGATACGTGGCACGGTGCAGCCCAACCACCTTGCAGGCGAACCGCTCCGACAGGCCCTTAACTTGTTTGAGCATGTCCACGGCCTGCCGCTTCGTGGCTGGGCTCAGAATTTCCCTTCGCGATCTCCCGCAGCGCGTCCTTCTCAGCTCGGCATCGGCCAGCAACCACTTCAGCCGAGCGTTCTGGTCCCGCAGCTCCCTGAGCTCCTTGGCCGCATCAGTGTCCATGCCGCCGTACTGGCGGCGCCAGTTGTACAGCGTGGCCACCGAGACTTCGAGCTCGGCGGCGATCTCCTCTCCTTCGACGAAATCGTGACCCAGAAGTCATCCGAACCGACTCCGCGAAACCCGGGCAACATCAGGTTGCTACGGGCGGTGATGGCGCTGAGTGGCCCAAAGCGCCTGTCGTCGGGCTTGGTCATCTCTGGTATTGGGCTTGCAGTTGCCGTTTGTAGATCTTGCCCGAGTCGTCACGCGGCAGCATGCTGACGATGCGGATATCGGCCGGAATTTTGTAGTTGGCGATCTGTCCTGCCAGGCTCGCCCGGATGTGTTCTTCGGTGAGCTGGGTGCCGGGTTGTGGGACGATATGGGCGGCAACGGATTCGCCGAGGTCTCCGTGGTGGGGGATGGCGAAGACAGCGACGTCCTCGACACCGTTGACCGCGGCGATGGCTGCTTCGATTTCGGCGGGGTAGATGTTGACGCCACCGGAGATGATGATCTCGCTCGAGCGGCCGGTGAGATACAGGTAGCCGTCGTGGTCGAGGTATCCAGTGTCGCCGACGGTGATGAATCCGGGGACCGAGCCCGCGGGTGCGGTGTCCTGGTTGAGGTAGGTGAAACTCGGCCAGTAGTCGGCTCCTCGGACGAATACTTGCCCGATTTCTCCTGGGGGACAGGGGGTTCGGTCGTCATTGACGACCACGGCGGTTGAGCCGTCGGCGCCGCGGCCGACACTGCCGGGGTGTGCGAGCCATTCGGAGGCGGTGATCCAGGTGATGGTGCCCGCTTCGGTGCAGCCGTAGAACTCGATGAGTGCATCGCCGAACCATTCGATCGCGGCGCGTTTGACCGTCGGCGGGCAGGGGGCGGCGGAGTGGATCACATGCGTGAGGCTGGAAACGTCATAGCGGCTACGGATTTCGGGAGGAAGCGACAGGAGCCTGGAGAGCATCGTTGGGACGACTTTGGCCTGGGTGATGCGGCGTTCGTCGACGAGTTGGAGAAATCGCTCGCTGTCCCAACGCGGCATGATTGTGATGTTGGTGCCCATCCGCAGCGCGAGTACCGCGACCGCGTTCGGGCTGGTGTGATACAGGGGACCGGCCACGAGCATCTGCCCGCCGGGTGTGAGTCCCATGCGGTTGGCGGTGCCGCCCGCGATGGATAGCAGTTGATGCGGTGTCATGCGTTCGCGGAGAACGCCTTTGGGTGTGCCGGTGGTTCCGGAAGTGTAGATCAGTCCCATTGAATCCGCGATGGCTCCCTCGAGGTAGCCCAGAGGTTCGAGGTGATCGCTGATCCGCTCCTCGAGGGTGCAGTGGCGGTGCGTCGGCTGCGCGAGCGCCCGGTCGAGGCCGGCCTCGTCAAGGAGTTCGACCGGCATGGCGACTTCGATGATGTGTGCGTCGACGCCGGATCGGGCGATTGCTTGTTCGATCGTGTCGATGAATTCGGTGTGGGCGATGATGACTCGCGCGCGGCTGTCGGTAAGGACGTGGGCGACCTCTGGTCCCTGCCACCGGGTGTTGATCGGGACGGGATTTGCTCCGCATGCGGCGATCGCGAGAGAAGTCTCCAGGAACTCGATGTCGTTGCGCAGCATGACCGCGACGCGGTCGCCGCGGTTGGTACCTTCGGCGACGAGGGCGGCGGCGAGTCGGCCGGCCCGATTGTGGGCGTCGTGCTGATTGCGGGTCCGGGTTCCGCAGGCGATGGTGGGGTTCGTCGGGTCGTTCGGCGAGACGTCATCCATGAGCCGCAGTGTGCCACTACCGGCGGCAAGTTGCGGCTTGCACTGCTGCTGACTCAGCCGGGAGTGAGGTCGAAGAAGTCAGCGGTCGCGCCGGTAGCGTCGAAGCCCGAGACAGGATTGCCGCAAACCCATCGCATCCCGGTCGAGGCACCAGGAATCTGATGTCCGCCACCGACGACGGTGTAGAGGGTGACTGGTGCGAGACCGGATTCTCGATAGTCGGTCCGACATACCCGCCCCTCGCCCGCGGTCGTGCCGGGCGTTTATCCAGTGAAATGACGGCGGCACGGTGATCCCGTTACGGTGGGCGAAGTACGCCGCCGTTTGCGCTGCCGATAAGTGTGGCCCCTCGGGAAACCATCCCCGGAAGCTGACGTAGCCACCGCTGTAGGGCGCGAGAGGGTCGTCGGTGCCATGGATAAGGACCACTCGCACTGCCAGCGGTGGTCGAGATGATGTCGTGAGATTTTCCCCAGCGGGCTGGTTACTTGCGATAAGTGCCGCTCCCGCGAGCAGTTCGGGCGCGTCGTGCAGCAGCCGAATCGTCATCTGCCCGCCGAGTGAGAATCCGACTGCGTACACCCGGTGCCGATCGATCGACCAGGCCGACGAGACCTCGTCGACCAGAGCGCCGAGGAAACCGACGTCATCGATGTTCTTCACATTGCGGGCGAGCATGGTTGCTTTGCGCGCCCCGTTCCATTCCCGCTGAACAGCGTCGGGGTAGGCCACGATTGCGCCACCCGACTCCACGAGAGAGTCGAAGGCTCCGGCAGCAAACTCGCGGATGGAATCGCCGGTTTGGAGGGTGCCGTGCAGAACCATCACCAGTGCGGCGTCGGGACGTAGGTGCCGGGATCGAACGAGGCGGAACCATCGCATTGATCGACACCGAAACCCTCCAGATTGTCGAGTGGCTGACGCCGCCGCTGACCAGCATCGCCTGGCGGCATCACCCAGCATCCCGTGGCACCGACCCGTCGGCGGATCGCAAAGAATTCAACTTGACCACAACGCATCTCATCCACCCCGACGATCTTGGGTACTACCTCACACCGCTGTTGGACCTAGTGAAAGACCGCATCAAATCGGCCCGATCGGTCGTTCGGCTGCTCACCCTTGAACATGATTGGCAACTCGTTGAGCTTTACTGCATACGACTACCCCACGGGCTACCCAGGTTCCTGACATGCCTGATCCGACCAGTGGGAGACGACATGCGGCCGGGGCTCGTTTTCGAAAACTGACCCCATCGAGACGTCGCCGACGGGTGTCAACGCTCGAATCCGGTGGAGAAGAACCTTGGAGATCGACCTCCTGGTCGCGACGCAGGCCGCCAATGAATGAGTGCAGGCGCGGGTAGTACGGTGACGTTTGCGAAGTGAATTCGCTTGATAGCTAGGCTGACACGCGATCGGTCCGTCCTGACAGGCACCAGCTGGTTTCGCGCTGTCGGGCGACTGATTCGATATGCATGGTTCCACCTTCGGCTGGACAGTATCCATGACACACAAACGGCGGATCGAGTGGGCACGCCCATGGGGGACTTCAGATTTCGTCGACGTCGACAGGTCACGACCTCACCGGCCGATTAAGGCTGTGCTTTCCGGTGTCGGGAGTGTTTGGCCGTATCCCGAGAAGTGGTCAGCCCCGCATCTGATCGCGTCATGTTCCTGTGCATGTGCGCTTTTCGGAATTCGACCCCCTTGGGATCCAATATCGACACGTCAGATGCTCTGTTCAGGACCTGGCCCAAGTTCCGAAGCCGAAAACCTCTGCACACGACTTCTGCCCAATCGCCGCGGACACCGTGTGAAGGCCGGGTCTCCGGCCGCATCTAGCTAGCTGACTTCAGTGGGCTGAAGTGCGCGCTCATACCGATTATGTGATGGTTCGTCTGCATCACACGAAACGCCGGCACGCGTGTTTGGGTGACTCGGCAGCTACCGCGAGGCTGGGGGCAGGAGCCGGCCGCTGAGGACGGGACGGTTGTTGAGGTCATCCAGAGGCACCCCGACGCCGAGGTTCTCTGCAAGCCTGTAGAACATTCCGAGGGACCCCAAGGGACCGTATTCGTCTTCTTCGGGTCGGGCGCCGAGGGCCTGCATCTCGGTGTCGAAGCGGTGCGGGTCGCTGCCTGTCCGTGCGAAGCTGTTCGTGGTGTCGAGTCCGGTGATGAGGCGGCCGTCCTCGGCGTACCGGAACACCTCTCCCGGTTTCTCGCTGGCGTGCAGCTCCAGTGCCGCGGTTCCGACTGAGGCGCGCAGCACCAGTCCTCGGTCTTGGATGCCTTTCCAACTGCCGTGCTCCCACGCCCAGGCCCAGCTTCGGTAATGTCCTGCGCTGACCACATATCCGTCGTCTGCGTAGAGAAGGCCGCCCAGCTCGTAGTGGAAGTCATCCTGCTCGCGCACCGCCACGGTGTTGTGGTCGACGCCCATCCGCTCCAATAGCTCCTGGGCGCTGATCTGACGCGCGAAGGTGAGGTTGACCAGCGGCAGATCCCTGCCGTACATCCACCCAAGGCCACCGGTCATGGTGTTCACGACGCCCCCGGTTCGTTGATCGCGATCAAGGTCGGGAAACACAGTTCACGATCATGAACCCAGGCGTCGTCATCAGCTGAAGCAGTCACAGCGGCTGACACTGCCATGTGCCACCGACATCCATGGCCGCGTCCCCGCGCGGGACCGTCGTCTAGCAGCGACGGCCGCTCCGGCGGACAAGCCGGTTCCACGCGCCGGGCTGGGGACTCGATGGAAGTCCAACGTGCCGCTGGGCGGGCGATCTGAGCAGTGAGATCCACTGCGGTGCAGACCATCTGATGATGCCGCGGGACGCGCGTGCCCGTGGTGACAGACCTGACCTCATGTCGCGTGGACAGCGTGATTGCACTTCTGGATCGGTGGCCGTTAGGTCGGGCAGCGATTACGCCAGCTACGGTCGTGGGCGATTGCTCGAGGTGCGGCTCCTCAGCGGAAGTCCTGTAGCCGCATACCGGATCTCGCTCAACGGGCAATGCAACCGGCAACACGTCCAACTAGCTGGACCACGGTGCGGAGGGAAGGGGGCCCGGGTGAATCCATTTGAGATGAGGAGGGTTCGCAGCTCCGACATCCTCTGCTAGCTGATGACGGAGCTCGCTCGCCAGGAGTCGCAAAGTCTGCGATTCTTCCTCGGAAATTGGTGCGGTACTGGTTGTTCCGATCGCTGTATAGTCGTTGAACTCAATCTCGGCTACGGCATTCAGTAGGCTCCCCTACTTATGTCAAGAGGCGGTTGGGAGTCCGGCGTTAGGCTGGGTGTCGGTAGGTCCGAGTTGTGGTTTGTCCGAAGGATCGGTGTGCGGGGTAGGGCCGGTCGCGCTGGAGTCAGTCGTCGTTCCCGAATGCCCTCCCGGGCTTGCCGCGTCCTGTCCGCTGATCAGCGCGCATCCGGTTGTAGACCACGTTCGACAATCGGCGTTTGAGCGCCCGCATCGACTCCATCGAGGTTTTCCCGGCTGCTCGTTTCCCGTCGTAGTAGACACGGCCGGGTGTCGGGTTGCGCAGCCCGACAATCGCCATGACGTGTAGGACGCGGTTGATTTTCCGGTTCCCGGCACGGGAGAGCCGATGTCGCTGCTGCTGCCCGGAGGAGGCAGCCAAAGGCGCGGTGCCGTTCCACGACGCGAACCGATCTCGTGAGGCGAATCTGTAGATGCCGTCGGTGTCGGCGAGGAGTCGGGCGGCGCTGGACGGGCCGATTCCATACACGTCCATCAAGGTCGAGCCGCGGTCGAGAACCGACTGTTTCAGTTCCTTGTCCGCCCCTTTGGTTTTCCGGTCGATAACCTCGAGATCGTCGATCAACTCGAGCACCAGACGCCGGCGAACCCGGGCAGCGGGATCGGCCGGTGTGATGGTTTCGGCCAGGGCGCGGGCCTGCACAGCGGACAGGAACCGCTTGGCGCCGCCGGGCACCAGCTCGAGCAACAGCCGGTGGATTCGGTTCAACAGCTCGGTGCGTGTGCGGCCGAGTTCGTCGCGGCGATCGACCAGCAGACCCAACGCGACCAGTTCCGGATCCGCTTGCACCCGACGCAGATTCGGCGATCTCACGGCTGCCAACGCGACCGAGTGTGCATCCACCGGGTCGGTCTTGCGGCCGTTTCCGGTGGCGAACACCCGCACCTGCGCCGACAGCTTCGCCGGGACGTCGATGACGGTTTCGCCGTCGTAGACCAGCCGGTGCGCGAGGTGGCGGCCGACGCCGTTGCAGCCCTCGATCGCCCACACGCGGTCTGGGAATTGTCCTACTGCGGTGAGCATCTCGCCGTAGCCGACGGCATCGGTGCTGTAGCGCCACGGTAACCCGGTGGGACGCAAGCCACGAGTGAGCCACACCAAACGATCGGCGGGCAGCCGCTTAGGGAGCCTCCCACCGGGTACCTAGGACCCGATCCTGGCCGGGATCAAGCCCTCACACCAGTCTTAAGTAGCCGAATAGCGTGGGTCCTCGGAGCTGGTTCAGGACGTCTTCTCGGCGATGAACACGAACTCTCGTCCGGGACGATCGGGCGCGTCCCGGACGTCTCGGTTCCGCCCGGTGGCGGAACCGCAGCGTCGAATCCGACACGACGACAGCGTAATCCGTGGCGAAGGTGTAGGTGTGCCGGAACGAGACAAGCGGGAGTTGCACGGCAGTGACATCGAGACGTTGCTCCACGCGTCCGATGCCGAGGACGTCGCGGACCACCGGCCCTGTGTGCCTCGCCCAGTCCTCCCAGGCACGCCGTTCGGGGCGTCTGGTCTCGAAAACGACGTGGCCGCCTGGTCGCAGAGCTCGGCCAATAGCGTTCAAGGCATCCGACCACTCGTCGTCGGTCACGAACACCTGCGCCACATTCCCGCTCATGACTGCCAGGTCGGCACCTGTCTCGGGTACGTCCGTGGCATCGCCGCGCAGCCAGGTGATACCCGGTGGCGCATCTTTACACCGTGCAGACCTCGGCGCAGGAGTTCTTGGACACGATCCGCTCACCCGACATCCGGTCCTCGTTACGCGCCTGTTCGACGGCCAATGCGCGGTGGGGGCGGCGGCGCTTGTGGCCCTTCAACGCAGGGTTGAGATGCCTGTCAGGAAGATGTCGACTCCGACGAGGAATTGTTCGCGGTCGTCGTGCTCGCGCAGCTGCGTCACTGCCGCGTGCACGAACGGGTACCGGCTGGGGTCCAGTTGCGCCCATTGCGCGGCGGCGTGGTCCAGGAAGGCCGCTCGGTCCGTGTCGCTGCCGGCTCGGAGCCGGGCGTTCGCGGCGTTCTGCACGGCGACGCCGAGGACGTAGTTCACCAGCGTGCCGGCCGCGTCGAAGCGCGCATGCTCGGGGACGGCGAGGGCATTCAGCAGTCTGCCGATGCTCTCGTAGAAGTCCAGCAGCGCGGGCCGCCACGGTTGCCGGGAGAGCTCCGCCCCGACCCAGGGGTGTGCATCGATCGCGTCGAACAGGCCCAGGGCGAGGCGGCGCAGGGCTTCGCGCGGGTCCGGATCGCTGACCGCATCGGCCAGCACGCGGGTGATGATGTCGTCGGTGGCCGCCGCGAGCAACTCACCCTTGTCCGCGACATGGTGGTAGATCGCCCCATAGCCGGTGCGCAGGCGAACCGTGAGCGCGCGCAGCGTCAGCGCGGACTCGCCGCCGCCGTCCAGCAGGTCGGTCGCGGCCTGAACGATCAGCTCCCTGGACAGGCCGTCCGTACGCCGCGGGCTCCGCGCAGAACCCGTCGCAGCTCTCTTCGCCATGCGGGCCAGTATGACACGTATGGATCGTTGATCCAATGTCGTGTTAGCGTGTTTGGAGTGACGATCCAATGTGGATCCGCTGAGGATCCAGCGAGCTTGGGAGGAAAACCATGACGACACCGGTCACGATCATCGGGGCAGGTCTAGGCGGTCTGATGCTGGCCCGCGTGCTGTATGTGCACGGCATCGCGGCCACGGTTTACGAGGCGGAGCCCTCGCCGGACGCGCGTCGTCAAGGCGGGCTGCTCGACATTCACCCCGAAAACGGTCAGGCGGCGCTGGAGGTGGCGGGCTTGACCGAGGAGTTCCGCGAGCTGATCCTGCCGGGCCGCGAGGCATATCGGGTCCTGGACCACGTGGGGAGCGTGCTGCTCGACCTGCCCGACGATGGCATCGGCCAGCGCCCCGAGGTGCCGCGCGCCGCGCTGCGGCAGCTGCTGCTCGACTCGCTGCCCGC
Organism: Nocardia sp. NPDC004278; assembly: GCF_053602975.1. Lineage (NCBI taxonomy): Bacteria > Bacillati > Actinomycetota > Actinomycetes > Mycobacteriales > Nocardiaceae > Nocardia > Nocardia sp. NPDC004278. Next base: position 236,654 of record NZ_JBSGEQ010000010.1, on the reverse strand, counting down.
CGGCACCGTCCGCTGGGGGCACAAGGTCATCGGCGTGCGGCCCCTGGGCGAGGGCCGCCACGAGGCGGGCTTCGCCGACGGCACCACCGTCGTCGCGAGTCTGCTCATCGGGGCCGACGGCGCCTGGTCGCGGGTGCGCCCGGTGCTGTCCGGAGCTGTCCCCGACTACTTCGGCGTCTGCAGTGTCGAGACGTTTCTGTTCGACGGCGACACCCACCATCCCGCTTCCGCGAAAGCGGTCGGTGGCGGATCGATGTTCGCGCTCGCGCCGGGACGGGGGCTGCTGGCCCATCGGGAGGGCGGCGGAACCCTGCACATCTACGCGCAGCTGCGCAAGCCCCGAGACTGGTTTGCCGACCTCGACACCACCGATGCCGCAGCCCTGACCGCGCGGGTCGTGACGGAGTTCGACGGCTGGGCCCCTGAACTCACCGCCCTGATCACCGACAGCGACACCCCGCCGGTCCTGCGCCCCATCTTCACGCTGCCGGCCGGGCACCGCTGGGACCGCGTACCGGGGGTGACCCTCCTCGGCGACGCCGCCCACCTGCGGGCGCCGAACGGTGAAGGCGCCAACCTGGCCATGCAGGACGGCGCCGAGCTCGGCCGGGCACTCGCCGCGCACTCGGACGATGCCGAGGCCGCGCTCGCTGAACACGAACGGAGCATGTACGCCCGTGCCGCCGCCGTAGAAGCAGACGACGACGGCTTCTACACGATCATGATCGATGACGACGCACCCCACAGCGTGCTCGCCCTGATGACCGGAGCCGAGCAGGAATCGTGACTCACGGCGCAGCGCGGAGCGGCTACAAGCCGCCGCTCTACCGGCGGTCTACGCCATACCCGTTGCATTTCGCGCGAGTCCGCAACCCGGAGGGCCACGCCGATCGGGGTGATGAGCTGAAAGTCGGCAGCGTGGTGAGTGATCGCGGTGTCGACGTCGGCGAGGGCGGCGAGTCTGGAGCGTTCGGTGGCGCGGATGAGTTCTTCTTCGCGGACACGTTGTCGGGCACTGAGCTTCCTCTACTTTGGCGTGAACGTGGGGGACTGGCAGCGCAGACCGCATCAGGTTGCGATGCCCAGTCGATCAGTGATCGGGTCGTGGCACGGATTCTGGGCCATGTCTCAGGGGCAACGTCCAGGTGTCGGTCTGGGCATGAATTCGGGCAGAGTGAGGGCCGAGTGGGCCGGTCGTCCCTCCGTGGCGGGCATGGTGGTGAGATTGCGCAGCATGTCGTTGCGCTGTTCCAGGGCTCGAGCGGTGGTGGGGAAGAGTGTGGCGTCGCCCTCGCCGATCTGCTCCTGGTTCACGGTGACAAACTCACGGGTGTTGTGTTCGTAGGCGGCGAAGCCCGCGGCGGCGTCCCGGTCGGCCAGGGAACCGGCGAGCATGTACGCACCGACGAGCGCGAGGCTCGAGCCTTGTCCGGTAAGGAATGAGGGTGCGTACGCGGCGTCGCCCACCAGCGCGACTCTGCCGCTGGACCAGCGAGGCATGCGGATCTGGCTGACCATGTCGATGAACAGATCATCCGCGTCGCGCATGGCGGCGATCATGCCCGGGACTTCCCATCCCGCGTCGGCGAAGATCGCGGCGACCAGGTCCCGTTGGGCTGCTGGGGTACCGAACGCGTCGAATGGTGGTTCCGGGTGGGCGAAGTTCAGGAAGGCGTGAACTTCGTCGCTGTCCCCTACGGCGTAGAGAGCCGCGGCTCTGCCCGGGGTGTTCCACATCATGATCTCGTGGGAGAGGCCGAAGGTATTGCGCATGGTGAACCCGGCGAAGCAGTACCCGAGGTATCGGTGGAACTGCTCCTCGGGGCCGAACAGGAGCTCCCGGGTATGTGAGTGCAGACCGTCCGCGCCGAACACCATGTCGAACGTATGTCTGCTGCCCCCGCGGAAGGTGACGTCGACCCCGTGGTCGGACTGGTCGAGGGTGTGGATGGAGTCGTTGAACAAGAACTCCACGTCGTCACGGACCGCCGTGTAAAGAGCGTCGGTCAGATCTCCGCGCCGCACCTCGAGGTCCCGTCCCGCGACACTGCCGTCGACGGCATGCGGGTTGACCGAGGCCACCAAGCTGGCGTCCCCGTCGAGGAAGGTGAACCGACGTGAGTCGATTTGTGCATCCTGCAGTTGTGGCAAGATCCCCATCCTCCGGACGACCTCCAGTGCGGTGCCGCGTACGTCGATGGGGTAACCACCGCTACGAAGTGTGCCCGCCTTCTCCACCACCGTGACTGCGTATCCGTAGCGGTTCAGCCAGAACGCGAGGGCGGGACCCGCGATGCTGGCCCCGGATATCAGGACCTTGCGCCTCGGCGTGGTGCGGATATCCGTCAACAGATCGGTGCGGGTCATTGCTCGATTCCTTTGCGCATGGTGCGGACGACAAGCAGGGACAGCGCTGTGACGGCGCCTGCGATGACGAAGCCGGTGATGAACGCCGATTCGGCCGGGTCTTCCATCCCGGGGTGGGTCCCGGCGGTGAGGATGGCACCGCTGACCTGTGCGCCTACGGCGAAGCCGATCACGCGGGTCACCAGGACCAGGCTGGTGGCGATGCCGGTGTTGCCGTGATCGACAGAGGTGGCGGTCTTGACGACCATCGCCGTGATGCAGACACCACTGGCCAGGGCGATCAGCGCCTTGCCGATAATGAGGTGCCAGACCTCGGTGTGCAGGAACGCCAGGGCGACCAACGTGGCCGCCATGACGCCGATTCCGGCAGCGACCACGGCACTCGAGCCGAAACGTCGCGCCGCGACCCCGCCGAGCGGCCCGCTGATCGCCGCCGCGACGGCGCCGGGCAAAAGGTACCGCCCGATGTCGGTGGAGCTGGCCCCGAAGCCGTACTCGCCGGCGGACACCGCGAACAGTTGCGGAACGAGATACATCGATACCGAGGTACCCACGCAGACGGCGAATGTGATCGCATAGGAGCTCCACATCGCAGGCTGCGCCAGCAGGTGCAGATCGACCATCGGCGAGGGTGACCGGCGTTCGACAAAGATCCATCCGGTCACGAGCAGGGCCAAGAGTACGACGAGGGCGCCGAGCGCGAGTGGCCGGCTGCCGGCGCTGGGCGCCATCGAGAGCCCGAACATGAGCGTCAGCAAAACGCCGCTCAGGAGAACCAGGCCGGGCCAGTCCATCCTGGCATCCGATCGGGCTGGCGGATCGTTCGGCATCAGCTGGTGGACGAACAGGGTCGCCACGACGATCGCGATCGTCGGTATCGCGAACATCCAGTGCCGGGACAGCCCTTCCGCGATGGGCCCGGCCATCAGCGTCCCCAGCATGCCGCCGCCCACGAACAGCCCGCTGACCACCCCGATGGCCACCTGGGACTCTCCCGTTGGGAGGTGCTTGCGTACCAGGATGAACGAGAGTGGCATCGCGCCGACCATCGCGCCCTCCAGTACCTGACCGAGCAGCAGCACCGGCAGGTTCGGTGCCAGCGCGGACACCAGACCACCGGCCGAGACCACCGCCATCAGCCGGAGCATGACCCATTTCGCGCCGTAACGGTCACCGAGGTTGCCCGCGACGGGCGTGACGAGAGCGCCGGTGATGAGCATTGTGATGCTGAGTAGGGCCCCGCGAGCAGGACTTATCGATAATTCGCGTTGCAACAGCGGGAGCGTCGGTGTCACTACCGACTCGAGGGCCCCGGTGGCGGTTGCCAGCATGCCGAGGGCCCCGACAGCGGCTTTCCCGATGCGGACCGGGGGAGCCAGGGTTGTGGTCATGAACGTCCTTTTCCTCGCGGACATAGCGGCCATTGGTGAACCCGGGGAAGCGGTACCCGAGGTGGCTCCGCTGGACGGAGCGGGTGCGCATGTGCTGCACGGGTCTTGACCGAAGATTACACTACACCGTGCAGTGTAGTCGAGCTAAGATATGGCCATGCCGACCACGAAGACACTGCGCGAGGGGTCCACGCAGAAGCGGGCCGCCATCCTCTCCGCGGCCCGAGAACTGTTTCTGGCCGACGGATTCGACCGGTCCAGCCTCGACGCGGTCGCCGCCCGGGCCGAGGTGTCCAAGCGGACGGTCTACGACTACTTCGGCGACAAGCAGACGCTGCTGCAAGCAGTCGTCGATGCCGTCGGCCAGTCACTGATCACCACGGTCCGGCGCATCCTCGACGACACCCTCACCGACCACACCGACGCCGCCGACCTCGAGGACGTTCTGGTCACATTCTCGATGCGCATTGCGGACGACATGCTCGGCTCGGCGGAGTACGCAACGTTGCAACGACTGGTCCGGGCGGAACCCGGCCGCCAAGGCGAAAACCCTATGGCCGACACCCCTGACGAGGCGCTTGCCGAGCGGTTCGCCGCCTTCGCTACGGCCGGGCTGCTCGACGTCACCGACGCCAGACTCGCGGCTGACCAGTTCATCGCGCTGACCTTCGGGGTTGCGATCAACAGGTTCGGTTCCGCGAATGCCGTGGAGGACTCCCGCGTTCGGCCACTCATCGTCGAGGGAGTGCGGACCTTTCTCCGGGCGTACCGGGCCGAGTAGGGCGTGCGTGGATGTTCCACGCCCCAGGGCGCGGGACACTAGTTAAAGCGGTACGAGCCGACCCCGCGCAGTTCGGTCGTCACGGGAGGCTCGTCGCACCGAGCCTCGAGTTCGGTCCGGTATCGCTGGAATGCCGGTAGCCCGTACAACACCGCCGGTCCTTGGGGCACGTCCACGATCTGATGCGCTGCCGCAGTCCTGTGACCGGTGCAGTCCGATTGAGCCGGATTGCCGATCAGACGCTCAGCTACCTGGTTGACGGGTCTGTTTGCGGTGCAGGGTCCAGTGCATTTCGAGCCATTCCCGCTGCTTGTCGTTGACATCGATCGCCAACGGTTTCCGGTGCAGCTCACGGTAAATCGAGAATGCCTGGAATGGCTCGGCGACGTCGATCAGATCATCGCTATCGACCGCCAGGTCGCCTCGGTCGAAGAGGGTGTGTAGATCGCGGCGCAGCACGATTCCTCCGTGTTCGTGATGCTTGCCGACTTTGGCGTAGATGTAGAGGTGGCATGCGTCGAGCACACTGGCGTGCAGGTCTCCGGTGAACGCACAGCGTGGCCCATAGGCCCGCAGCAGTTTGTTTCGAAATACCGCTTGCCCCAAGCGAACCCGAACCGGCCGCTCGGTGTGACCACCACGGACCTGCTCGCCGGTCACATCCAATGGCGCCAGGTAGTCACCGCCCATGCGTTCATTCACCGCAGCGCGGAACTTGTTCCAATCCAGCTCACGGAAGCTGTTCTGGGAACTGTCCTTCACACACAGTGCGCGAAGCTCCTTGCCGCTCAATACTCCTGGCAGGTCAACCCATGCTTGTTCGTGACTGGAACGGAACAGTGTGGCCGGCGCGCGCTTCTTGCGGCACTGGCACGTCGAACTCGGCGCCGCAGTCGCAGCGGTACGTCGGCTTCGCCTTCACCCGCCGCTTGAAACCCGTTGCGTTGCAGCTGGGGCACCGACCGCGGTGCTTGGTCCGATCCCTGGGGCGGACCTGGCGGAAGTTCGGCACGAAGCTGTCCCAGCTGTAGTGCCGCGATGGGTCATCGTCGTACTTGCGACCATCCCCCAAGCGCACATACTCCGCCTTCGACATCACCAGACACGCACGCTGATCCGCCCCGAGCAGGTCCACCACGTTGTTTTCCATCGCTCCCCTCCGTGCAGGTGCACCGACACACTGCTGCACCGGTCGCGGTGATCAGTATGCCGATGGGCTCCGGACAACCCGTGCGACCGCCAGGTAGTCCAGCATGGATTGCGCTACGACACGGCGATCGCGCCGTTGCACCAAGCCGTGGTTGGAATGGGCGATGGTCTGCCCGGACGTGGGCCGACGCATCGCATGAGCCGCTCAACATGTCTGCGGCCCAACGAGATTCCCATATCGAGCCAGAGCTCGGAATGGACTTTTGGCGATTCGTATGTGCCGCGGGAGGGCGTGGATCTGGGTGGTCACTGTGGTCAATTCTGCATCGGCGACCGCGCGCCGGCGGTCCCCGGCCGCTCCGTTCATAGGGCCCGGACTCGGCCACGGGCAGCATCTGACACGAGATCGCGACCGGGACACCGGCTTCGGCGAGTTCGGTGCTGGCCAAGCCCTCACGTTGCCTGCGTCGATGTCGTTGCGCGCGAGCCAATTGCGCAGACACGTTTCGGAGATGTTCAGGCTCGCGGCGACCTAGTCGATCGAGCAGTCGCCGACGCGGGCCAGGTCGATCGTGCGTTGCCGGAATTCCCGCGGATGTGGTGGAGGCATCTGGACTCCTTCCAGAGACAGGTATCCCGCCTCACGACTGGTGTCCGGAAAGACCGATGGAACCTCAATCCCCTTAGAGCAACTAACCATCGATGACAGGCGCAGGGGTCTCGGAGCATGATGTATACAGACCGGTCTCTCACAACGGCGTAGCACCGCATCAAGAGGTTGATGGCTGGTTCGAGCGCAACTGGATCAGTTTGACTCTGATGAGCAGCTCAGATCACTTGGTGGAAGTGGCATTGACATGGAGATGACGCGAGGCGCCGACGAGTTTGGCTCCTTCTTGTGTGTCCTGAGTCGTTAACTCCTTGGCAGTAAGCGGCGGGTGTTTCGAGAATCTCGTCGGCGGTCTCGGTCCAGATGAATGGTTTGAGGTTGGCATTGCAGGCGTTGATCCAGGCTTGTGCACATGGAACCGCGGGTGGCGCAGCAGCCGCTTTTCGACATCGGCAATCTTGCGATTGCCGTAGTTGTCGCAGTCGAACTCGGCCAGCAGGGCGGTATCGATGATTTGAGGAACCGGAGGAACTCCTGATGGCGATGGCGCGCATAGTGTTTGGCGATAGCCGAGCCGCTGGCCAAGTTGAGCGCGGCGACCAATGCGTGTCCCGGTTGACCGGCTGCTATACCAGCGCCGTGATGATCACCTGCTTCACCTGTTCGTCGGTGATCTTACGCGCCGCACCCGGCTGTCGCTCGTCCGACGGCCCTCGAGCCATATCGCGTTCGAATCGATTTCTCCACTTACGCATCATTTCTCGCTTCACATCAACCTGCCTGGCGACCTCACTGTTGGTCCCCCATCCGCACAGGCCAGCACGATCCGCATCGAATCGTCAACGCCTGCAGGCGCTTTCAGTGCAGCGCTCACCCGCGGAACACAACCCGCTCGCTATCCGACAACTCCACAGGCTCGACCTGCGGCGGCATCCGGCGATCGTCGACCGCCAATGAACTCGCGGCTCAGGACACTAGAAATATCGGCACACACGGAATGGCTGATCAGCTTCCCGCGAACGGATTCATCACTCGGAATGGAGGCGAAAGAAAAATGTCATATACCGGACCGCATCGACAAGAACCTAAGACAGATGTGCGGTGGCATGTAACTGGCATATCGCCAGGCCAGGGAGGGGGAGAGTCCATCTTGCGTCCGTCCGCCTTGTCGCCTGACACGGTTATTCGTAGTCATGATTTTGGCATGTATCAACCACGCCTCGATCGACCGAATCCATATCCCGACATCTTCACCAGCGTGGTCGTGGAAAAGGCGGTCCAATCCGTTGACTTCTATCTCGTCTGGTAAATTCAAAGGAGCTGAAGCCATGAGACTTGCTGTACTTGCAGATGATGCAGGCGAAATCATCGCCATCGCAGTGTGTCGCCGATCTGATACAGGCGAGGTTGGAACATTCACGGAAGAAGTCGAGATCAAGGCAGAAATTAGCCGTTCCGAACTGGACGCCGCCCGTGGGCGTTCTGGTTCCAACTATCCGGCGGATGACCTGATAACGTCGGAGATCATAGAGCTGGCACCCGAACTTCAACATATGAGTCTCCGTGAAATCCAAGAACAGATGGTCCTTGAACGTCGAGGCCGAGGCCCATCCTTAGCTCGGCGGGCAAGTTCGAGCTAATTCGACGGACGGCGCGCCGGGATGCTGGCTCGCCCTCAGCTGTGGCCTGTTCTGGCGTACCGGCCCGCCAATGAGAACAATCTAGCGAGCGGAGAAGTGGCTCGCGGCAACGGGGCGGACGAATGGCACGTGGTTGGGCCGGTTCTCCACCTTTTGGCTATTAGGCGCGTGCATCGTGGACCACCGAATCGCGACGGCAGGGTTTCTGGGTCTACAGAGGGGATGGCACGAATATGATAGTCGAGGTCGAAATCGATACCGCTACGCTGGTCGCGAGTTTTCGAGAACAGATGCGCCAGAAGCTCGCATGCCAGTTGGTCGAGTTCCCCGTAGGGGAAGTCCGTGAATGGATCACCGGATACGAGATCGGCGATACGAGGCTGCGCCGTTCGCAGGCGGACAATGGTGAGGCATGCGCGCACGTCGATCCCACCGATCCGGGGAAAGTCACAAAGCTGGTGATCCGGACCATTGAACTCGTTCAGCACATCACCGTGTTCACATGTGGGCATACTGCGCTGGTCCAAGCGAATGGTGGGATCGGGCCGATCGTGCCGATACAGATAGACGTAATCTTTACCGTTGAAACCGATTCTTGTGGTTCGATGCGTAATCTGTGTTTCCGATACGCAACAATTGACCCATACTTGTCCGAGGTAGATCAGGCCATACGTTCCCTAATTTCCCCCAATTGCATCGCACTTCCAATCGATAGCGTGCTCAAGCAAGCGGTGCCCCAGTGCCCGCGGCTGATCAACTCACATATGATCCTCGGCCCCAACGACAAGTCGGTTGTCATCCGAATGGAATTCTGGGACGCGGTCTGGGAGTCGCTGACGGGCGAGTCCGCCAAAACGCTGCCCTATTGGCAGCGCTTCTATGCGGGGGTTGTCGCCCAACAACTCCAACCTAACGAGCAGTGGGCGGTTTTTGTAGATCAGTCCGCGCTTGTGTATCAGGCGCGTGCGCTGGTCAAGGACAGCTTCACGGCCTCGGCGAACACACGACTGCGTTCGGGTCCGTTCGGTTCCTGGAGCAATAACGGTGGTGTCGGCCGGATCTCTGTCAAGTTCAACGGCGACTCGATCGACGCGTGCCGGTGCGTAACCAAGGAGATCGATGTCAACGCCGACGTCACACTTGACATCGACATGTCGGTACCGAGGCCGAACACGCTGCGCCAAGACGTATGGTTGGACGTCTCGCCAAACTTTTGGGACTCCGCGTGCTGCGTTGCGACCGCGACCATGTTCTGGCCGATCGTTGGCGCCGAGCAGTTGAAGAAAGAGAATATCAACGAAGGAGAATATCTGCTCGGGTTCCTACCTTTCGTCGCACTGGTGGGCGCGCTCGTCCAAGTCCTCGGTGCATCGTCCAAACTGGATCCGCCAACTGATTTCACAAAGGATGACGAGGACGGTGACCATCTATTCCGCGAGCAGCCTCTCATCCTCGGGGGCGATCCCTCGTTTGGGACGATGACACTCACCTCCGCGCGCCCCGTGGATGAGTCGCAGAACAATGAGGCGCGGGGATTGTTGACTGCCGGAACAGTCACCATCAGGACACGCCGACTTCCGACGCTGGCCGATATTGAACGAGTGGAATTCAGTTGGGGATCGGGCAGTCGCTGTTCGAATACCCTTGGCGTGCATGCGTTGTTCGATCTGGAGGCGACGCTGCCAGGGGACCAGGCACTTCTCTCCCTGTGTGGATTCGAGGTGATCGACGACCCGCTCGGCGTCTTCCGCAAGGCTGTCACCTACGATCGCGATAGCGGCAATCGCCATTGGCTGCGTGTCGGCGTGCCAATCCACGCGCTTACGGAGACCTATTTCCGCAATCCATATCCATGTCGGATCGTAGTGCGAACCAACGGCGGTATTCGCATTGTCAGCATTACACCACCTGAACGACTGAGTATCGAGCGAGTGCGCGAGATGGAGAAGGAGATCCAGATCAGGTACGTCAACGACTGCCAGAACCCCAAGCACAAAATCTTCGAGGAGCGCGAATGGCGGGTCGACCCGCCGATGGACAAAGAGGGCGCGTACGTGTGGCAGATCGATGTCAAGGGCCTCGGTGCCGCAGAGCACGTGCGAATCGTCGATTCAGGTGGAAAGACGCTGGGCGTCGCAATCGCTGATACCGACGGTGCAGCGTTGCTTACCGCCCTGGCGTCGGTCAAGGCCGCGGATCCGGCGCTAACCGTCATCCGTGAGGTGAGTCGGGAACACGGCTTCGCCGATGTCCCGCAGTTGGGCATGACCCCCTCAGCGGAGCACGCCGCATTGCAACAAGACATGCCCGGGCCGGCGACGATGGCTGGGGATCAATACGCTGACCGGAGCGTAACCCTGCGGCAGACGCGGCTCCTCCAGGGCAAGACGATCCCGATATCGGGTCGGTGCCGCCAGATTCTGCCGTTCATGTCGGGCCGATCATCGGTTCTGATCGCAGTGACCTCCGGACTCGTCGAGGCGTTCGATGTCGATCACACCGACCAGCCGGCGCTTGCATGGTCGGCGGGCATCCCGGGCGCACGCGGCATCGTGGATTGTGATGGCGGACTATATGTTTGGGGGGATCGAGGAATCGGGTTACTCACGCAATCAATCACCGGCCGAGTCCGGTCGCTAGTTGACTGGAGCGACGAGACTCCGGTGCGACGTGCGATCTGTGCAAATCAGCGCCTCTGGATTCTGGGAGACGGACAGCTGGTCGCTCATGATCTGTCCCTCGCCGAAGTCGGCAGGATCGACGCGGAAGAGGCCAGCGACGTCCTCGCGATTGGAAGCGCTGTTGTGCTGGTCGAGGCCGGAGGTATTCGCATCGTCGATGGGAATGGGTCACAGTTCCGCAAGGAAGGCAAACTGCAGTCGACTGGCGAGGCACGGCGCGTCGCAGCTGTCCCAGCTTTGGGTCCGCGGCCACTGCTTGCCCTCATTTTTGATGATCATGTTGACCTTGTCCGTCTGGGAAACGAGACGTTGGAACCGGCCGGCCGCTATGGTCCAACACCCTGGTTCCTCGATGTAGTTCGGTTCGGCCGGTGGATGGCCGCGCCGACTCGGGACCGCCGCGCAATAGCGCTTGTAGAAGCGGTGGCGACCGCTCTGGATTGAGTGCCGAAGGAGCACCACCTTACTGGTCGTTGCCCGGAGGCGAGCCGCACGAGCAGGGACCAGTCGGTCAACTGGCGAACTCGCCGACGCGATGTGGGTCCGGCTCGGCGAGTCCGGCTTGGGTTGCCGGGAGAGAACCCGCACTGTCGACTGTCACGGCTCGAGGCTTTCATCAGTTGTTGCGATCGTCCTCGTGCAGCAGTCGGTAGAAGACGGGCTCGTGATCCAGGAGCGCCATCATGAGTGTCGTCGGGCCCCGGTATGCGGCTATGGCAGGGGTGTTCGCACATCACCGATGTCCCAGTAGAGCTGGGGCGCCGCCGTGATTGCTATAGAATTGCTGGATAATTCGAGCCTGATCGAAGGCGATTTTGCACCCGTTGTATCGGGGGTGCGGTAAGCAGTGCGCGGCTGCGCGGCGGCCTTGCGCGGAACTTCAACACGAGGGCGGGGTTCCATGACAGACGTCGACTATTGCGTAGTTGGTGGGGGATTTGCCGGATTGACGGCGGCGCTGCGGCTGAAACAGGCGGGGCGATCGGTGGCGCTGCTGGAGGCTCGCGACCGGCTCGGCGGGCGCACGTTCACCGAAGTGCGCGCGGACGGGTCCTGGATCGATCGGGGTGGCGCCTGGATCGGGCCGGGGCAGGACCGGATCTATGCATTGATGAACGAGTTCGGGGTATCGAGTTACCAGCAGTACACCGACGGCGAGGCCATGATGATGGTCGACGGCAAGCAACATCGCTATACGGGCACGATCCCGTGGACGATGAGCCCTTGGGCGGCAATGAACCTCGGTGCGGTGCTGCTCGAGCTGGGACATATGTGCAAGTCGATTCCGCTGGAAGCCCCGTGGTCAGCGAAGAATGCCGACAAGTGGGATCGGGTCAGTTTGGCGCATTGGCTGGATAGCAACACGCTGTCCGGGCCCGCCCATGAGCTCCTCGATACCGCGATCGCTGGCTGTTATACCTCCGACGCCTCGGAGGTGTCGTTGCTGTTTGTGCTGTACCAGATGGCGTCGGGCGGCGGGCCCGGCTTCGTCTTGGGAGTCAAGGACAGCGCCCAGGATGCTCGACCGGTCGGGGGGATGGGTGCCATCTCCGGGCCGATGGCGGTTGAGATCGGTGATTCGATCCACCTGTTGCAGCCGGTCCGGCACATCCATCAGGATGCCGACGCAGTGACGGTGCGCTCCGACGAGTTGACCGTGCGGGCACGCCGGGTGATCGTGGCGGTTCCCCTGGCGATTGCAAGCCAGATTATTTACGAGCCGATGCTGCCGGTCGATCGATCGTTCTTGCATCAGCGGATGCCGAGCGGCTCGATCGTCAAGACTGCTGCCGTGTATGACGAACCGTTCTGGCGCAGTGACGGGTTGTCGGGACAGTCGGCCGCCCCGGGGTCGCCGGCAACCATCACTATCGATGCCTGCACGGACACCGGGCGACCCGGGATCATGTGTGTGATCACCGAGGGGCCCATCGCGCGGCAGATCGGACTACTCGATGAGGCCGAGCGGAGGACGGCAATACTCGGTGCACTCGTCGAGCGGTTCGGCGACAAGGCCGGTTCACCCGTCGACTACATCGAGCAGAACTGGAGTGTCGAGCGTTACTCCGGTGGCGGGATGCTCAGTCACGCACCGACCGGTGTGCTGACGCAGTTCGGTCATGCCCTGCGCAAACCTTGTGGCCGCGTCCATTGGGCCGGAACGGAGAGTTCTGCGGTCATGTGTGGTTGGGTCGATGGGGCCATTCGCTCGGGTGAGCGGGCAGCGAGCGAAGTAATGGAACACGAAACTGTGACCGTGGCCGGAGGAAGGTCGCGCTAGGTGATCTTCGTGTAGGTCAGGTCGAAGTCCGTCTTCCAGGTCCTGCGGTCCTCGGCTAGCTCCCAGCGCCCCCGGATCGTGGTCCCGTCGTCGGAAAATCTGCCGGTGAATCGCTGTGCGAACGGCTTGCCGTCGCGGTGCAGCGTCCAGCTGCCGTCGGTCAGGGTCATCTCGTAGATTCGCTGGACGTCCCGGTCGTCGGTGTAGAGCTGGTAGTAGGTGTCGCTCATTCCATCGCAACCGATGACTGCGACGCCGTCGGGAGCCTCGGGCAGGTCGATATGCCAGCGTTGGACCAACAGCGGTGTGCCCGTGAGCCATTCAAAGGTGACGCGGCCCGCACCCGGCCACGGCGGCCCGCCGGGAGGTCCGGCCTGCATTGTCCATTCCCCGACGAGGACCTGCAGGCGCTTGCGTGCCGATTCATTGGTGGACTGGTTCATCGTGCTCTCCTCTCCAGTGGATCACTGATATCGACGCCGCGAGACGATCGGACTCATCGGTACCCGAGCCCGAGACCAGACGGAGGTCAGTGGCCAGGAGGTAGGGATTCGGGTTCGGGGAGCCGGGTTCACCGCCTGCGAGCCATCTTGGACGGCCTGCCCGGGAGCGCGGTCGAGCAGTCCGGCTCGTGGTCCAGCGATTTCGTCGGGAGATGCCGACGTCGGTACTCCAACCGAATCCTTGCGGGTGACGAGTTCTGCTCGATCGTCACGTAGCGTGTCACGGAGGTGAGCTGACGACCCACTGCTGCGCGTTGATGTTGCGGCGAGATGCGGTCTCGGCTATCGCGCCGATGGTATGAGCACGATTCTGCCGAACACCTCGCCAGCTTCCATTTTCTGGTGGGCCACAACGGCCTGATCCAGGGAAAGCACCTCGTGCACAACTGCTTCCAGCTCGCCACGACCTGCGGCAGCGAACAGTTCGGCGGTCGCGGCCGATCGCTCGGGTGCGGGCACGGTGTCGGCACTGAAGGTCGCGAACGACATCGACTTCCGGAACGCCGCGACCATCTCCATACCGAAGTCCGCCGGTGGCATGCCTGCCATCGCGCCGACGGCCACCATGCGACCGTTCGGCTCGAGCCTGGCGAAGAACGAAGGCAGATCCGACCCGCCAACGATGTCGAGGATGAGGTCGTAGCCCGCGGGAGCGTCCTGTGCATCCCGGCCGGCGCGGTCGAGCACGTGGGTCGCGCCCAGCTTGCGCAGGCGAGCGCCACGCTCGGCCGACGAGGTCGTGACCGCCACCGCGCCGGCACCGCCACGAGCCGCGAGCTGGACCGCCATGACCCCGATACCACCGGCCGCGCCGCGCACCAGCACCGACTCACCGCGAGCGAAGTGGGCATGGCGCAGGGCGAAGTGGGCCACCATTGCCGAGCTGCCGAGCGTCACTGCGTCGACGGCCGACAGGTCCGCCGGGAGAGGGACGAGCGTCTCGGCCGATGCGACCGCCTGTTCGGCATAGCCGCCGCTCTCATCCGTGAGCGCCCACACGCGCCGGCCGACCCATGCGGTGTCGACGCCCTCGCCGACCTCGGTCACGGTCCCCGCGACCTCGCTGCCGAGGACGCGACCGGGTATGGCGCCGTACGTGGCCAGCGCGCCGCTTCGGATCAGGGCGTCGAGACCACCGACGCCGATCGCCTCGGTCGTGATCGACACCTGCCCGGCGGCCGGATGCGGGTCGGGGAGGTCGACCACCGCGAGCACTTCGGGACCTCCGAACGCTGGGACCATCACTGCTTTCACCGGTTTCTCCATGTTCTTCTCGATTGGAACCAACCAGCGGACCGTAACGGACGGCCCCGTCCGTTTAGCTAAAGTGAGAGCGGTGACTGCCCATTTGCCTCACGCACAGCGTTCGGACGCGCGTGACAATCGCGAACGCATCCTCGAGGCGGCTCGCACGGTATTTGTCAGCGCCGGCCTGGATGTGCCGATGCGGGAGATCGCCCGGCGGGCCGGGGTCGGACCCGCGACCCTCTACCGCCATTTCCCGACCAAGGAGATGCTGGTCGCCGAGGCGCTCACCGATCAGATGCTGGCCTGCCGGTGCATCGTGGACGAGGGGCTCGCCGACCCGGATCCCTGGCACGGCTTCTGCCTCGCGATCGAGAAGCTCTGCGAGCTGCTGGCACGCGACCACGGCTTCACCGCGGCCTTCATGTCCGCCTACCCGCATGCGCTGGATTTCGCTGCGATCCGCACGTCCTCGCTGACCGGTGCCGCCGAATTGATCCGCCGCGCCAAGGACACCGGGCGCCTGCGCCCCGACATAGTGCTGGACGACCTCATCCTCATGATCATGGCCAACAACGGCATCCACGCGAGCACGCCGGCAGCACGCATCGCGGCCTCCCGACGCTTCGCCGCCCTCATGATCCAAGCGTTCCAGGCTTCCCCCGCGTCTGCACCACTGCCGCCGGTACCACGATTGATGCCCGCGGTCTCGGTACCCCGACACAAAACCAACAGACCAGACGCATGGTGACCAGGCGGCGCCTCAACGCCATGTCATCGGCTAGTTAGACACTGGTGTCAGGATCGGATCCCGGCCAGGTGCCCGGCGGGATGCTCCCTCATGCGGCTGCCCACCGTCGCGATTGGTGTGGCTCTCTAATTGGCTTGCCTCCCACCGGGTGCCGTGCAGGGAGTGGCTGGAAAGGGGTCTGCCCAAGCTCGAACTAGCGGTGTCCTCCCGCACGGACACCACACTTCGCCGATCATGGGAGAGACAGGGCGATGACCGTCGTTATCGGGATGGATCCGCACAAACGCTCGGCCACCATCGAAGCCATCGACTCCGCCGGCCGTGTTCTGGCCACCGGCCGATACGCCCCCGACACCACTGGTTATGCGGAAACGCTCACCGCCTGCGGTGTTCGTGACGGGCGGGGCGTTCGGCGAGATGCGGTCTCGCTTCGGGGCAGACTTCGGCCCTCGAGCTGGCTGCGGTCAGTCGGGGCGGCCGGGCAGGGGGACTTACTCCCGCATGAGTTGGTTGAGGCGGTCCCAGGCTGGAGAGGTGGCGCCGGGTTGGGATTGGGCGGCCAGGTCGGCGATGGTCGGGTTTTGGATGGAGCGGCGTTCGGAGTTGGTGGGGTGGGTGGCGAACCAGGTTCGGGTGCGTTCGGCCAGGGCGGGGAGGCGGGGGTCGGTGGGGGACCAGTTGTAGGCGGCGTCGTAGTCGAGGTAGAGGGCGCGGACTTCGGGATGGGTTATGAGTTCGCGTTTTTCCGCGAGCCAGCTGGCGGCGTCTTCGGGGGAGGCTGTTTGCATGAGGATCCAGCCGTCGCGCTCCAGTTGGATGCGGTGTTCGCTGATGCCGAGTTCGCGCAGGTCGTCGAGGTAGTCGCCGACGTCGGGGGAGACGAATAGGCGGTCGCCGCCGCGGAGTTGGGCGAGGTGTTCGCGGGTGCGCCGCAGCTGCGCTATGCGGTCTTCGAGGTTGTGGTCGATTTCGGCGATGGCCGTTGTGAGCGCGTCCGGGTCGGCGTCGAGGAGACCTTTGATGCGGGCCAGTGGCACGCCCGCCTCGGCGAGGGTTCTGATCTTGACGAGGTCGATGGCGTGCTGGGCGGTGTAGCGCCGGTAGCCGGACGAGTCGCGGTCGGGCTCGGCGAGCAGACCGCGCTCATGATAGTGGCGGATGGCCTTCGTGGTCACTCCGGCGTAGTCCGCGAGTCGGCCGATCGTGATCATGCTGGATATCCTTCCACCCGCGGTCGGCTCATTCCGAATGGTTCCGTCGGGTCAGGCGACCGCCGCCATTGCGGAAGCGCGCTCGGCCGTCGCGGATGTCGTGGTAGGAGACGAGCAGCAGGCGCAGGTATCCGTCGAACATCTCCAGTGGGTATCCGGCGGGTGCGAAGAGGCCGGGGCGGATCGGCACGTAGCGCTGCGGTGGGGCGGCGGTCGTACCGCCAGCGAATTCGGTGAAGATGTGCGCCTGCGATTCGTCCGCGGGTTCGTAGGTCATCCGTTCCTCGAGCTGGCCGTCGACAATGCTGACGTCGATGCGGAGCTGGTTGGAGCGGTAGGTACCCACATAGCGGGTGAGGTCGACGTCAGGCTCCAATTCGGTTATCAGAGTGGGGATCTGGATGCCGAGGTGTTCGCGCAGCAGCCACTGCAGGATCTGGTCCTGCAGCATGATCGCCCCGGAGGTATTGCCGAAGGCGGTGAAGACCAGGTCGTGTTCGGGTATGACACACAGGATGGACACACCGCCCGGCGATGCGCCCGACATGGCGAGGACGGTGGTGTCGCCGAACGGATACCGCACCCAGCCCAGGCCCATCGGGGGGACGTTCGGGGTGGCCATATCGTGGGAGACCTGTTGCATCAGTGTGGTCGACTCGCTCGACAGGACGCGCGTGCCGGATGGCGAAACGCCGCCCGCGAGGTGGGTGCGCCCGAAGGCGAGCAGGTCGGCGACGGTGCCGATCGGTGTGCCGCCCGCTGGCCCCCAGGTGTCGGGCAGCATGAACATGCGAGTTGGCCTGGCCGCCATGGTTTCCGGGTCCGGGAAGTGGCCGATTGCGGTGCTGCGCAGGATGGCCTGCTCGGCCGAGGTGCTGGAGTTCTGCATGCCGACGGGTGTGTAGATATCGCGCTCCAGCAGGTCGGGGAAGGACAGGCCGGTCACCACTTCGAGCAGCCGGCCCGCAACGATCATGCCGCCATTGGAGTAGCTGAGCTGCTCTCCGGGTTCGAACAGGGTGCCCCAGCTGCTCGCGAGTCCATTGACGTAGGTCCGCAGTGCGTCGCGGCCCTTGGCATCGGGGAAGAACAGATCCGCATCGATGCCATTGGTGTGCGAGATCAGGTGCCGCACCCGGATCTTGTCCGTCGCGCCCGGCACGGTCAGGGCGAATTCGGGCAGGTACGTCACTACCGGAGTGTCGAGGTCCAACAGTCCACGCTCGACTTGCCGGAGGACCAATGTGGTGGTCAGGACCTTGGTCACCGAGCCGAACAGGAATCCGGTGTCCGTGTGCATCGGTGCGCCGGTGGCAAGGTTCGCGGTGCCGTGCGCGACGATGATCTGCTGGTCGGCGTGGTAGACGCCAGCGACGAATCCGGGGACGTTATTGGACTCGCAGTAGGCGGCGGCCTGCTCGCGGATCCGGGTTTCGACGAGATGCAGTGCGTTGTTCATGCGAACCATCGTCGAAGCTTGCCCCAGGGGCAAGGTCAAGCCCGTTCCGTTTATTCATCAGATACGGCGCCGCGCCGCCATCGGTAGCCGGGTATCCGGGCACGGGCCGGCACGGTGGACGTTGAGCGCCTACCCTGGTGGATGTCGTTGTAGTCCAAGGCATCACGATGCCTGGCCGGAACCGGAGTACCGGATGGACGCAAGAATTATCGGTACCGTGATGCCGGTCCTCGAGGTTTTGCTCACCCCGGGTGAGGGCCTGGTCGCCGAGGCCGGGCAGTTGTCCTGGATGACCGACTCGATCCGGCTGCACACCTCATCTCGGCTGTCGAGTTCGGGCGGACTCCTGGGGGCGGTCAAACGCGCTGCCGCCGGGGCGGGCTGGTACATGACCGAATACACCGCGTCCAAATATCCGGGCCGGGTCGCATTCGCGGCCAAGCTGCCCGGCCAGATCCTGCCCATCGGACTGGAGCCCGGCCGCGAGTACTTGGTGCATCGACACGGATTCCTGTGCGGCACCAGCGATGTGCGCGTCACGCTGAGCTTTCAACGCCGTCTCGGCGCTGGCATCTTCGGCGGTGCCGGATTCACCCTGCAGCGCTTGAGCGGCGCCGGGCAGGCCTGGGTGGAGTTGTCCGGCGAAGTTGTGCAATACACCCTCGCACCCGGTGAAACGCTGCGCGTGCATCCCGGCCACGTCGGAATGTTCGACGCCACTGTCGGATTCGACATCACGCTGCTGCGCGGCATCCGCAATATTCTCTTCGGCGGCGACGGCCTGTTCCTGGCCGCGCTCACCGGCCCTGGACGCGTCTGGCTGCAATCACTGACCATCAGCAACCTCGCGCACGCACTGACCCCATATCTCCCACAGCCCCACGCGAACTGACCCGCTACTGGACTCTGACCTGCCCTCGGCGGCGTGCGCGTTACGGGTTTGCGACCGGGGTCAGGCAGCTGGCCGGGGGGTCGACGAACACGCAGATCGCTGGGCTGCGGGTGGGGCGAAAGTCAGCGGGGAGACCGCCTGCGGCGATGATCTGGGTGTAGGCGCCGACCGCATCGGTCGGGCGGCGTGTGCGGGTCGGGTCGGTGCGCACGTCGACGGTATAGAGGCCGAATCGTGGTGTGTAGCTGCCCCATTCGTAGTTGTCGGTGAGGCTCCAATAGTTGTAGCCGATGACGTTCATGCCGTCGGCCTTCGCGCGCTGGATCCAGTAGATGGTGTCGCGAAGGTGATCGCCGCGGGTGTAGCCGTCGGCTCGGGGCATACCGTTTTCGGTGGCTATACCGTTCTCGACGATGTAGAGCGGTTTGTTCGGAAAGCGGCGCGAATAGTATTGCAGCGCATAGTAGATGCCCTCGGTGCGCACCGGCAGCTCCCAGATGCGCTGTCCGGGCAGCTCCGGCATCGCCGATCCGATGGCCCGGGTGATGGAGCTCAGCAGCGGCTGCACCGGGTCGTAGGCGGAGTAGTAATCGACGCCCACGTAGTCGAGCCGGTCCGCGATGCGATCGATGAACTCGCCGTTGACCTGAGCCTCCGAGCCTGCCACATAGCCGACATTGCTGGTCACCTGGGCGCCGGGCTGGATCCGGTGGATGTAGTCGTAGATGGCGTTGTGGGCCTGCGCGACCCGGTCGAGCATCTCGTCCGCATTCGCGGCGCCCCGGCGGGTCTCTTGCACGATGTAGGCGACCGGCTCGTTCACGGTGACCCACAGTGGATTTCGGGATGCATAGCGGTCGACGACCGTGCGCATATTGGCCAGCCAATCCCCGACCATGCCCGGGTTGCGCCAGCCGCCGCGGTCGGCGGCCCAGCCGGGATAGACCCAGTGGTCCAGCGTGATCATCGGTCGCATCCCGGCCTGCACGATCTTTGCGATCACCGCGTCGTAGAAACCGAACGCGGCGCCATCCCAGGCGCCCGGCGCGGGCTGCACACGAGCCCATTCGATCCCGAGGCGGAACACCTTCACACCCAGCGCGGCCGCCATGTCGATGTCGGAGGCGTATCGGTCGTAGAAGTCGACCGAATCGTGCAGTTCGTCGTCGCCGGAGTTCGCGATGTACCGCGTCCAGTTGCTGTCTGGCGCATGGCCTTCGGACTGGAATCCGGAGGCCGCGACACCCCAGAGGAAATCCGGGTCCAGCACCGGTAGGGCGAGGTTCGACCGGATCGGCGGGACGGCCGAGGATTGCGTGCACAGTAGCAATGTCGACGCGGCGGCGGCGAGCGCGGCCAGAAGGTATCGATGGAGCCGGGATCGCATCGACTCAGGGTAACGCGATCACGGTCGGCGTTGGATGAATCAGGAATGTTGGGCGACAAACTGTTTCGCGTTCCGTCCGGGTCGGTTCCGCGGTACCATCGCGCTGATCTCGACCCGGTACCAGCGATAGCCGCCTGGGCCGAACCGCTACTGGTTTCGGCTGATCGAAAGGTGTTGGGCGGCACCGGGGAATCCGGTGCGGCCATACGTTCGCCCTTCGGGCAGTTCGGTTTTCGTGTTGACGCCTTCGACTGGGCCGTTGTTGTCCTGGTTTCGGACGGCGTTGGATCTGGCCGGGCGCTTCGTGACCGTCACCCGGTATGGAAGACCGGGTGACGGGGGCGATGGTGTTATTCGCGGGAGAGCATGGCGGCGGCTTCGCGTTCGAGGTCGACGTACGGTTCGCCGCTGACGTCGACGGCAACCCGGCGCAGGGTGGCGCCGGTGAATGCCCAGGGCGCGGTGCCGGGGTAGTCGTCGGTGACAGGTTCCCCGCTGTCGCGGCCAGCGGTGAGACCCTCGCCCGCGAGGGTGAACTTGCCGGGCTGGGTTCGGATTCGGCCCTCGCCGACCTTCAGATCCCCGTAGAACAGGCTCAAGGTGCCGCGGGCGGTGCCGGGCGGGTCCTCACCGTCCTTGTCGAAAGAGGCTGCCAGGATTACATTTTCGCCGGTCGGCAGGTCCTCGGTGGCGACGATTCGCTGTGCCTCGCTGCCGAGGAAGTTGTACACGTAGTGCAGCCGGTTGTCCTTGACGTACAGCGAATGGCCCCCGAACCGGCCGCCGTGCGCGAACAGCACCCCGGCCGCACCCGGTCCGGGAATGTCGACGAGTGCACCGATCGAATAGGAGCGGTTGCGGATGTTGACCGCCACCGACTCGGGCACCTCGGCCCCACCCGGCCGGTAGACGTACCGGTTGCGCGGCGCCGCGAGCTGCGGACGCGGGGTGGCCAGCACCTCGACGGCGGACCGGTCATCGAGCGGGAACGCCTGATCGGCACCGGCCTCGTGGAACCACAGCCCGACCAGTTCGGTGAGCCTCCCGGGCTGCTCGGCGGCGAGGTCGCGCAACTCCGACCGGTCGACCTGGGCGTGGTAGAGCTCCCAGGTGTCCTCCGGGAAGTGGCCCCAGCCGCTGACGGCGGGGTGGGTGGTGACGGCCTTCCAGCCGTCGTGCCAGATGCCGCGGGTACCGAGCATCGAATAGAACTGGGTGTGCTTGGCCGTCGGGATGGTGGCCGCGTCGAAGCTGTACCGCATGCTCACGCCCTGCAGCGGGCGCTGGGTGTACCCCTTGACCGTGGCCGGGAGTTCGATCCCGAGGCAGTCCAGCACGGTCGGGACCAGGTCGACGGCATGGTGGTACTGGTCGCGGGTCTCGCCGCGGGCGGCGATCCCGGTAGGCCACGAGATGATGCACGGGTCGCAGGTGCCGCCGTTGAACGAATACCGCTTCCACATCTTGAACGGGGTGTTGAACGCCATCGCCCACCCGTTCGGGTAGTGGTTGTAGGTCCTGGTGCCGCCGAGTTCGTCGAGCATCCGCAGATTCTCGGCCATATCGTCGGCGATGCCGTTGAAGAACTTGTTCTCGTTGACCGAGCCGTTGGGGCCGCCTTCGCCGCTGGCACCGTTGTCGGAAACCAGCATGATGATCGTATTGTCGAGTTGTTCGATGTCCTCGAGGTAGTCCAGTAGCCGGCCGATCTGATCGTCGCAGTGCGACAGGAACCCCGCGTACACCTCCGCCATGCGGGCGAAGAGTCGCTTCTCGTCGCCGGAAAGGGTGTCCCAGGGGCGCGTGTAGTCCAGCGGTGGGAAGGGCTGGCCGTCGGGTCCGGTACGCGTGTCGGGGGTGCCGATCGGATTCAGTGGGGGCAGTTCGGTGTCGTGGGGGACGAGGCCGAGGTCCTTCTGCCGTGCCAAGGTCTGCTCACGCATGGCCTCGTAGCCGTCGTCGAACCGGCCCCGGTAGCGGTCGGCCCATTCGCGGGGCACCTGGTGTGGTGCGTGTGCGCAGCCCGGCGCGTAGTAGAGGAAGACCGGTCGCTCGGGGAGGATTGCTTTGACGTCGTCGATGTACTGGATGGCTTTGTCGGTGATGTCGACACTGAAGTGGTAACCCTGCTCCGGAGTGGCTGTTTGCTGGGTGGGGTGGTTGTCGTGGACGAGGTCGGGATACCACTGATTGGTCTCGGCACCCAGGAAGCCGTAGAAGCGTTCGAAGCCGCGGCCGACGGGCCAATTGTGTTTGGTGGAGGCCAGATTCATCTCGTCCTCGGGGCACAGGTGCCACTTGCCGACCATCGCTGTGCTGAAACCGTGCTCGACCAGAACCTCGGCGAGGGTGGCGCATTCGGGCGGGATGTGCCCGTTCGCACCCGGGAATCCGACCGCCGCTTCGCTGATGCAGGCCATCCCGTTGGTGGTGTGGTTACGCCCGGTCAGCAGGCAGGAGCGGGTCGGTGAGCAGAGGGCAGTGGTGTGCCACTGGCTGTAGCGCAGACCGTTCGCGGCGATCTTGTCGATGTTCGGAGTATCGATCGGCCCGCCGTAACAGCTGAGAGCGCCGAATCCGACGTCGTCGAGGACGATGTACAGCACATTCGGAGAGCGGGGCGGCGCTTTTGGTTGCTCGTACGGACCCCAGTCCGGGACGGAGTCGCGAATGTCGAGGTTGACTACACCCCTGAACGGTTTGGTCATGGTATGTCTCCTCTGTGATGCTCCCCTTTCTCAGCCAAGCACTGGCCGTCGGTGGTTGCCAAGGGGTCGCCAAGAGGATCCGAACAGTGCCGTCGAGGGACATGGAAAAGCGATCAGGAATCGAGAAGCGCTGGCTGCCGGGCAGTAAATAGCGTTACTGCCATGAACATCACCATTGATCAGGCAGCTATCGAATCCGTCATCCTCGAGGTGCCCGACGCCGCGGCCGCCGCGGCTTTCTACACCGCCGCGTTCGGTCTCGGCGACCGGGTGCAGGTGCGCGCTTCCGACACGCCGACCAGCGGCTTTCGCGGCTTCATCCTGTCTCTCGTGGTGTCGCAGCCGACTACCGTCGACAGCCTCATCGGTACCGCTGTCGAGGCGGGTGCGACGACACTGAAGCAGGCCAAGAAGAGCTTCTGGGGCTACGGCGGCGTCGTGCAGGCTCCGGATGGGGCGATTTGGAAGATCGCGACGTCGGCGAAGAAGGACACCGGTCCGGCCACCCGCGAGATCGACGATTTCGTGGTCCTGCTCGGGGTCGACAATGTCAAGGCGACCAAACAGTTCTACGTCGATCGCGGATTGACCGTTGCGAAGAGTTTCGGCAGCAAGTACGTCGAGTTCGATGCGGCGCCGTCTTCGGTCAAGTTGGCGCTGTACGGGCGGCGTGCCGCTGCCAAGGATGCGGGCGTTCCTGCAGAGGGCACCGGATCGCACCGGATCGTCATCGGCGGCGGTATCGGGCCCTGCACCGACCCGGACGGGTTCGCCTGGGAGGTCGCACCGGCCTGAGCCGGTCGGGGAAGGATCTCGCGCGCTTTCTCACTTGGCATCCCAATAGCACTCCACCACCGCTGTTGTGAACGGGAACCGCACCGGTGTCGGCCCGAAGGCGATTCGGCCTGCGTTCTGCGCCGCGGTTGCGATCATTTCGGCGACCGCCGTGGCTTCCTCGGCTGGGCAGTGCACGATTACCTCGTCGTGTTGGAAGAAGACCAGTTCGGCGCGGAGCCCCGCGCGAGCCATCGCATGACGTACACCTGCCAGTAGCAGCAGGGCCCAGTCGGCGGCGCTGCCCTGCACCACGAAATTACGGGTGAAGCGGCCGCGAGCGCGTGTTGCGGAGGTGTTGCCGTACTCGCCGAACTGCTCCTGCTCGTGGGATGGGTCGGGCGATGTGACGGAGACCGGTGGGCAGGTGCGCCCCAGCCAGGTGCGTACCAAGCGGCCCTCCGCACCGGCGCGAGCCGCATCGTCGACGTACGCCATCGCGGCCGGAAAACGTCGGCGGAGTTCGGCCATATGGGTGCGGGCATCGCCGGAGGTCTGGCCGTAAATGGCGCCGAGTAGGGCGATTTTGGCCTGGGCACGGTCGCCGCCGAAGACACTTTCCGCCAGCGCCGCGTACAGGTCTTCGTCGCGACCGGCCACCGCCATCAATCCCGGGTCGCGGGAGATTGCGGCAAGTACTCGCGGTTCCATTTGGTCGGCGTCGGCCACTACCAGACGCCATCCCGGGTCCGCGCGAATCGCCTGGCGGATCACTTTGGGAATCTGCAGGGCGCCGCCACCGTTGGTGGTCCAGCGGCCGGAAACCGTTCCGCCGGGCAGGTATTCGGGACGAAAGCGGCCGTCGTGTACCCACTGCTCGAGCCAGGACCAGCCGTGGGCGGTGTACAAGCGGTACAGCGATTTGTAGGCGAGCAATGGCGCTACCGCGGGGTGATCGATCTGCTGGAGCTCCCATTTTCGGGTGGAGGACAACGAGATTCCGGTGCGGGCGAAGGCTCGGATGATGTCGTTGGGCAGGTCCGGCCGGACCCGCACCCCTGCCCCGAAGGCGCGTGACACTTCGTCGGCCAACTCCGCCATCCGGCGCGGCTCCAGCCCGCCGGGAAAGCGTTCACCCAGTAGCTTGTCCAGCAGTTCGCGATGGACGTCGGCGCGCCAGGGTATTCCGGCTCGGGACATCTCCGTGGCAACCAGCATGCCCGCCGATTCGGCGGCGAGCAGCAGCCGCATGCGTTCCGGATTTTCGGTCTTCGCCGTACGGGCCAGCTGATCCGCGTAGACCTCGAGGAGGGCGTCGAATTCGTCCGTGCCGGGTGGCAGTGGTACCGGGCCGGAATCGAAGAGTGACGGCTGGGTCTCTGCGGCACGTGCGGGCCCGTCCGGCGGGACGGGCAGGTTGTGCAGTCGTGCCCAGGCGGCCGCCAGCGAGTGGGCCTGGCCCGACTGGCCCTGCTCGTGGCCGATCAGCAGGGCCTCCGCGGCCTGCACGTCGTAGCAGCGTTCGACCGGCACGCCGACCGCCAGCAGCGGTCGGTAGATCTCGGCTGTCGATCGCCAGACCCATCGCTCGACCTCGGGGCGTGCGCGCACCGCCTCGGCGAGCGAGGGCTCGCGTAGCACCGGTCCGGCGGGCCGACCGTACTGATCGAGTGGGCACAGCCGGGCACCTCCGTCGCCCGTTTCCGCCACCGCCCATCGCACATTGTCGAGTCTTGCACCGGGGCGACGGCCTTCGACACCCGGGCGGATGCCGTCCACCGAGCCGATATTGACAACGCGGGTGAGGTCGTCCGGCTCAGCGGGCGGCGCGTAGCGGCGGCAGCCGGGCGACGGTCGGGTGGAAGACGCCTTCGACATTTCAGCGGCGCCGAGGCCCCTGCGGATGAGCCACGCGGGCCGACGTTTCGATGTTCCGGATGCACGCGCTGTGCCGGGTGCTTAGGCTCACGAGGCCAATTCTTCGAAACGCCTGGAGTTTTTCTCGATGACGATGCCATCGCCAGCACACAGTCGCGCTCCGCTCACCTCGCCGATCGACACCGATGGACCCCGGGTGTCGTTGTACACCCCGGAGTTCGCGGCGGATCCGCACGCGGTGTATCGGGAGATGCGGCGGCGGTACGGGGCGCTGGTGCCGGTGGATCTGGCGCCGGGGGTGCCCGCGACATTGGTGGTCGGCTACTACACGGCGTTGCGGATTTTCAATGATCCGGACCACTTTCCGGCGGATCCGCGTGCATGGCAGAAGAATGTGCCCGCGGAGTGTCCGGTATTGCCGATGATGCAGTGGCGGCCGAACGCTTTGCGCAATGCCGGTGACGCGCATGCCAGATACCGGCAGGCCAATCTCGCTGGTCTGGAGAAGGTCGATCAGTACGGCCTGCACGATACGGTGGCCGAGCTCGCGGTGCCGCTGATCAATGAGTTCTGTGCTAATGGGTCCGCGGATATGGTGCGCCAGTACGCATTTCCGCTCGCCTTCGCGGTGTTGAATGCCATGCTCGGATGTCCGGCCGAGATCGCGCAGCAGGCGGCGACCGGGATGGCGGCGATCTTCGAGGGTGTCGACGCCGAGCGTGGCAACCAGTTGCTCGCCGGTGCGATGTTGGAGTTGACCCAGCTCAAGCGGGTCGAACCGGGCGACGATATCACCACGCGGATGCTGCGGCATCCGGCCGGGCTGAGCGATAACGAGATGGTGCACCAGTTGGGCACGCTGTACGGCGCGGGCATCGAGCCGCAGCAGAACCTGATCGTCAATACGCTGTTGTTGATCCTGACCGATGAGCGCTTCGGCGGCAGTGTGCTGGGCGGGACCCTATCCACCCGGGACGCGCTCGACGAGGTGTTGTTCAACGATCCGCCGATGGCGAATTTCTGTTTCACATTCCCGCGCCAGCCGATCCTGATCGATGATGTCTGGCTGCCCGCGAATCAGCCGGTCGTCATCAGCATTGCCGCCTGCAATACCGATCCGACGATTGCCGCGAACCAGTACGCGGGCAATCGATCCCATTTGGCCTTTGGCGCCGGACCGCATGTGTGTCCCGCGAATTCCCTGGCATATCTGATCGCTCAGGAAGCCATCGACCAACTGCTCGACGCATTGCCCGAGATCCGCCTCGCAGTGCCGGCGGATGAACTGACCTGGCGGCCGGGCCCATTCCACCGGGCGCTGACCGCACTACCGGCCGTCTTCCCCAAGTCGCCGCCGCTGCCGCTGCCCTCCTAGGACCGGCGGAGCCTCCCCGGCGCGCGCTGTTCGTGCCACGCTCGGCCTATGCGACTGAGTATTTCCCTCGCCGACTTCACCTGGCCGGATTCGCCGGATGCGATCGGACCTCGGGTCGATCGGATCGTGCGCGCCGCCGATCAGGCCGGGCTCGACTCGGTATTCGTCATGGATCACCTGTTCCAGATCGGCCCGAACGGCCCGGCCGAACACGACATGCTCGAGGCCTATGCCGCACTCGGCTATATCGCGGCTCGGACCGAACGAATTCGGTTCGGCGCCTTGGTCACCGCCGTCAGCTACCGGGATCCGGGGCTGCTGGTCAAGAGCGTCACGACCCTTGATGTGCTCTCCGGAGGCCGCGCCTGGCTCGGCATCGGCGCGGCTTGGTATGCCGAGGAAGCCGCGGGGCTCGGCCTGTTCTTTCCGCCGCGATCCGAGCGGTACGAACGACTGGAGGAGACGCTGCGGATCGCGAAGCAGATGTGGGAGGGTTCGGAAAAGCCGTTCCACGGTGGGCATTACACGCTCGAACGACCGCTGAACGTGCCCAATGCGCTGACCCGCCCGCATCCGCCCATCATGATCGGCGGCCAGGGCGAGCGCAAAACGCTGCGCCTGGTCGCGCAGTACGCGGACGCGTGCAATCTCTTCGGTGGATCCGTCGACGCCGTCACGGCCAAACTCGCCGTTCTGCGCGGACATTGCGAGGCGGTCGGCCGACCATACGAGGACATCGAGAAGACCATGGTCGCGTACTACTACCCGGATAAACCGATTGCGGAGCAGGCGGATTCGTTCACCCAGTTCGCCGAGGTCGGCATCCAGCACGTGGTGCTCGGCCGCCAGGGCCCGTTCATGGACGAGGACTTCGAGAAGATCTTCGAATTGACCCTCGCGGTCAGTGACCTCTGACGGCACCGCATAGCGCATCCGCGATTGCCGCCGCGGGCGGTTCACCCGGCGGTTCATGATCCGGCGCAGCACCTTTCGCGACGGGCGGATAACCGTAGTCGCTCGCAACATACTCACTGTGTGGGATGCCCAGCTCCCCTACACCGTCCACCTGCACAGACGCCCTGCCACACAGGCGGCCGAAGACCAGCTTTGCGGTCGGCTCCAGCGCGGTCTTCGGCGCGGCGGGGCGGATTCGTCGGAATCGGTCTAGGTGAACGGTGGGGTGTCCTGTCGACATACTGTGCCGCGCGGGGGCAGCACGCCGCGCACGACGTAGTTGCTTTCGTGGGCATTCGCGCAACTGCTCGGGTTGGATAGTGTGGTGTGTCCGTATCCGGCGACGGTGAGCAGTCGAGCGTTGCCGAGATGGGCGGTCATGGACTGGGCAGCCTGATACGGGGTGGCGGGATCGAAGACGGTGTTGACTGTGAGAATCGGTGTCCTGGACCGGTTCCACGGGCCGGTGTAGCGGTGGGCCGCCTTGCCCGGCCAGGTGGAACACGCCTCGGTCACCCACGCCCAGAAGGGCCCGACCGTCCCGGCCCGCAGGGTGGCGAATTTGGCCAGGGGGCCGTAGAGGTGCGGATCGCGCGGGTTGGGACTCTCGCTGCATATCAGGGCATAGACCTGCTCGATGCCTGAGTAGCTCTGGTCTTGGTCGGAGGCAGCCAGCGACAAGTCGCTCGCAGAGGATGGAAGGACCTCGGTCGGCATCGTCGGGACCGAGACCATCGATGCGATGCTCTGGGGCGTCTGGCCCAGCCAGAGATCCTGCAGCAGCTCGGCCAGCGTCGACCAGTTCGGGGCAGCGTCGAGGGGATGGACCAGTTGCAGGGCCGTGCGAACGGTGGAGGCGGTGACGGCGAAGGTGAACATGCCCTCCGGGTGGATGCGCAGGCGGTCCATCAGTCGCTCGTACTTGACTCGGGTCGCCCAGGGAGTGTCGGCCGCGAAGGGGCAGCCGCTGGGGCCTGCTCGGCTGCACAGGTCGAGGAACTGCGTTAGTGTCTGGGCCGTCCCCAGGTCGGAGCCTTCGCGCAGGAACGTCGGCAGCGCCGGGTCGTCGTCGTACCAGGCCGTGGGATCGACATTGCCGTCCAGCACCATCGCCCGCACTCGGTCGGGGAACAGGTTGGCGTAAGTGGCGCCCAGCAGCGTCCCGTAGGAGGCCCCCAGGTAGGTCAACCGCTGGTCGCCCAAGACTGCGCGCAGCAGATCCAAGTCGTGTGCCGAGTCTGTGGTCGAGACGAACCGCAGCAAGACCGGGTCACGCTGTTCACAACGCCGACCCAGTTCGATGTTGCCTTCGATCCACTGCCGCTCTTCCTCGTGGCCGACGGGAAACCCTTTGGGCATCTGCGCGAACCAGGCTGCGTACTCCGCGGCAGTGGCGAAACATTGGACGGCGGTTGAGCGACCGAACCCGCGCGGGTCCCAGCTGACGATGTCGAACCGTTCCCGCATCTCCTGGGGAAAGAACGGATACTCGATGATGAACAGGTCGATAGCCGGTGCGGGCCCACCGGGGTTGAACAGCAGGCTGCCGATCCGATGCGCCGGGTCGGTTGCTGGGTGCCGGATGACCGCCAGCTCGATCGTGCGCGCTTGCGGATGCTGATAGTCCAACGGTGCGGTCACGGTGGCGCATTCGAAACCGGCGGCGTTGGGGCACGGGGTCCAGACCGGAGTGGGCGTCGCCATGGGTGTCGGGTCCGGTGGCTCGGCAGCGGCGGGTGCAGCACCGCAGGCCAGGACTGCGGCCATCATTATGGAAGTCACCACGCGTCGGGGGAAATGCGGGCGGTTCGACACGGATCCTCGCTATCGTCACGGGGAAAGTGCGTGGCTGTGCTGCAAGGAAATTTCGCTAACCGTAGCCGACCATCGAGCAAATGTCGGGTTACGTCGACCATCGGCGCGGCTGCTCGACACCCGGCGGGAAACGCCGCCACTTATCACAGCGGGTCACATGCCTTTGACGACGAATAGCTATCCGGCCTCGGCGGCCAGTGCGGCCAGCTGCTCGAGGACATCCGCTTCGGGTCTGACGTAGACGGTTTCGGCCGGCGTCGCCTCGATCGCGGTGGCCACCAAGGTTGTACCGAGCAGATCGATGGACAACACCTGTGCGTCGATGCGCTGGAGCGCGTCCAGCAACTGCCGCAGTACCTGGGTGAGGTTGGCATAGGTGTCCACCATGCCGACTACACATTCGTCCGGTGCGGATCGACGGTATCTCGGTGACGGTAGTCGCGAAGCCGAGAACCAGATGACGGGGTTTCCGGTGCGCGTGCTGGGTCGCTGCACGGCAGGAGGTATCTGGATGCGGCACTAGCTGCGAACTGGGCGCACCGAGAGATCTTGGGACGCTCGCGCCACCAAATTGCCATCCGCCGTGCGAATCTCGGTGGTGTGCGTGGTCACCGAATGACCATTTGCACGGATCTGATCGTGGATCTTGTCGACCTGGTCAGCGCGTAGTTCCATGGTCGCGCTGACAGTTCCGCGTCCGGGCGCGAGGAATTCGATGCCGCCGACGATGTTCCAGATGCGGTAGCCGCTGCCCAGCTGACCAGCCGCCATGACCGCATAGAAAGGGTCGGTCATGGCGAACAGGGTGCCGCCGAAGGCGGAGCGGTTGACATTGCAATTCCACGGACGAACCCGGTGGCTGACCCGGATCCTGGTCCAGTCTTCGGCGACACTTTCCACTCGCACGCCCGAGAAGAACAACGGCGGATACAGGCTCATCAGCAGCCGGAACCGCGAGGGGTCCGCCGGCAGTGAGCGGGGTGCGCGCGGATGACCAGCAGCCGTGGAGTCCAGCGGTTTCATGAACGAACCTTCCTCACTTGATGATGTGGGGTCATCGCACTGTGGCGTATGCGGGTGGAGCCGCACCGAGGAACCCCGGCACGCAGGGCACCCGGTTCCACTGGGGTTGTCCGGTTTCGACCGACGGTCGGTCACCCCGTATGGTTTCCGCCGAGTCGGCCGGGCCGACGATTACATGAGCATTTGTTCCGATGATGCCGAATGAGCTCACACCGGCCAGCGGGCCGCTTTGCGTCGCTATCCACGGTTCAGCTTGGTTGCATACCCGAATGTCGGTGCCGTTCAGATCAATTCGCGGATTGAGGGTATCGAAGTGCAGGAGCGGCGGGATCACACGTTCTCGAACGCACATGAGGGCTTTGATGAGGCCCGCGGCCCCCGACGCTGCCTCGAGATGTCCGAAGTTCGTCTTCAGAGATCCGACATGCAATGGCCTACCGCCGTTTCGAGCGGCCAGCGCCGCAACGATAGCGCTCATCTCTATCGGATCACCCAAGGCGGTTCCGGTGCCGTGCGCTTCGATGAAGCCGAGATCCGCTGGGCTGCAGGCGGCATCGGCCAGCGCGGCCTCGATCAACCGACGCTGGGCGTCGGCATTGGGCGCGGTGAATCCGGAGGATCGGCCATCCTGGTTGAGCGCGACTCCGTGAATGACGCCGAGCACTGGGTCATTGTCGCGCCGGGCGTCGGTGAGGCGCTTCAGCACGATCAGAGCGCAGCCCTCACCGCGTACGAAGCCGTTGGCCCGCGCATCGAAGGCCTTGCACAGGCCGTCGGGCGCCAGTGAGCCTGTTCGGCTGATCGTCCGGGTGGAGCCCGGCGCGAGGATCAGATTGACGCCGCCGGCCACCGCGATCTCCGTTTCGCCGCGCCGCAATGACTGCACCGCGTGGGTGATCGCGACCAGTGCGGAGGAGCACGCGGTATCGAAGGCAACGGCGGGCCCGGTGAACCCGAACGTGTAGGCGATTCGGCCGGCCGCGAAGCTGTGCCCGTTGCCGAGCGCCCAGTGCGCGTCGCCGTGCTGCCCGGCCCAGTCGGCGTAGTCCTGACGACCGCTGATCCCGATGAACGTGCCTACCGCTTGCCCGCGCAGCCGATCCGGGTCAGTGCCGCTGTGCTGCAAAGCTTCCCAGGCGACCTCCAGCAGCATCCGATGTTGCGGATCGATGGCCTGCGCGGCGCGCGGGCTGATCCCGAAGAAGTCCGGATCGAAATCTAGTGCGTCGTAGATGAAGCTGCCCCGGGTCGGCAGTTGCGCCCATTCATCTTCGAATGGCCAGCGCCGGTGCATCGGCATGTCGCCGATCAGATCCCGGCCTTCCAGCAGTGCCGCCCAATATCCGTCGAGGTCGCTGATCCCGCCGGCGAGGCGCAACCCGACGCCGATGATCGCGATGGGTCCGACCTCGGATCGTTGATCCAGCTGTGCGCGTAGCTTTTTGATGGTCTCGGTGGCGCGGCGCAGGGCGATGTTGTCCGGTGCGCCCGCACTCGCGGTGGCTATTTCATCCATCCTGTATCTCCTGATGTCACGTTGTTCGCGCGGGTTCGCCGGGCGCGGCGACCAGTTCGCCGTGGAGTGCGATGGCCAGTGCCTCGGCGGTGCCGTGGGTCCATAGCAGCGTCGGCGAGATCCGCAGGGCGAATACGGATTCGAGCCTGTTGCGCATCTCCAGACTCATGAGCGAGTCGAGCCCCATGGCGCGCAATGGCGTTCGCACGTCGACGCCATCCGCGGCCATCCGGAGCACGCCTGCGGCAACTTCGACGATCTTGTCCAGCACGAGCCCGGGCCCTTCGGCGTCCGTCGCATCGGATAAGACGGAGCGGAACTCGCTCATAGCGAGCCCCGGCGCAGCAGCGGTATCGGTGCTGTGCCGCAATGCTTTCCAGCTCGGCTGTGCGGCACAGTCGGGATACGCGTCGAACCACCGGCGCGAATCGAAGGACAGATACCCGATGATCTGGCGGTCCTCGGCAAGGAATCCGCCGAGCGCCGTCCATGCGTCGGTCTCGGTGATGCCGGCCATGCCATGCGCGGCCAACCGCTCACCTCGATTCTGTTGCGCCGCAGCCAAACCGATGTCCGCGAAGGGTCCCCACTGGATGCTCAGTCCGGGTCGGCCGTCGAAGCGGCGCGCCACCGCGAGCGCATCGAGATAGGAGTTCGCTGCGGCGTATGCGGACTGGCCCGGGTTACCGACGAGCGCGGCAGCGGAGGAGAACAGCACGAACAAATCCAGTGGATCGTGCGCGGTCAGTGCATCCAGATGGCGCGCGCCGTCGACCTTCGGTCTTAATACGCGTTCGACCTGTTCGGCGGAGAGTCCGAGCACGGTGGCGTCGTCGAGCACTCCGGCGGCATGGAACACCCCGCGCAGCGGCGGAAGCTCCGTCCGGATCGAATCCAGTGCGGCAGCGAGAGCTTCGTGAT
Organism: Nocardia sp. NPDC004278; assembly: GCF_053602975.1. Taxonomy (NCBI): domain Bacteria; kingdom Bacillati; phylum Actinomycetota; class Actinomycetes; order Mycobacteriales; family Nocardiaceae; genus Nocardia; species Nocardia sp. NPDC004278. The sequence continues at coordinate 203,342 of NZ_JBSGEQ010000010.1, read as the reverse complement.
CTGAGACGTCGGCACGATAGCTGTGCACCGTCGCGCCGGAGCTCGTTCCAGTCTCGAATTCGCCGATCGGCAGCGTTCCCCCGGGTGCATTGCGCCCGAGCAACGCGACCGCTCCGGCTCCGTGCGCGAGCAGCCAGCTGGCGAGGCTGCGCCCGAGCGCACCGTGGCCGCCGGTGATCAGATATGTCCCGTCCGCCCGGAATCGGCCGTCCGGCATGGGCTCCGGGGCGATCTCGCGCACCGTTTCGGGGCGATTGAGCACGAATTTGCCGATGTGTTCGCCGCGGGCCATGTCCCGCAGCACATCCGCGACATCGGCGAGCACGCGGGTGGTGGTCGGTACCGGTGCGAGGTGACCGTCGAGGACCAACTGCCACGACTCATGCAATGCGGCCGCGAAGCGCTCGGGTCGACGGGTCATCATCCCGGCCAGGTCGACGGCGAGGAACCCGATGCCTTTGGCGAACGCCCGCAAGCCGAGTCGGCGATCGGCGTAGATGTCCTTCTTCCCGACCTCGATGAAACGGCCGTCCTCGGCGAGCACGTCGAGACCGTGATCAATGGCCGCGCCGGACAGCGAATTGAGCACGACATCCACTCCGCGCCCACCGGTCCCGGCCTTTACCTCGTCTGCCCAGGTCAGCGCGCGCGAGTCGAAGACGTGCTCGATACCGTGCGCATTTCGCAGGAACGCGCGGCGCGCTGCGGACCCGGCAGTAGCGAACACCTGCGCGCCGAGATAGCGGGCCACGCTGATGGCCGCCAGGCCCAATCCACCCGCACCGGAATGAATCAGCACAGTATCGCCCGGTCCCACGCGCCCGAGTACGGCCAGCGCATACCAGGCGGTGGTCGTCACGATGGGCAGCGCCGCAGCGGTCTCGGCGGTCATGCCGGAGGGGATCGGCGCGGTGTGATCGGCCCGAACAGTGATGTGCGAGGCAAATGTCCCCAGTCCGCAGGCCACCACCCGATCGCCGACGGCTCGACCGGTCACGCCCGGCCCGATCCGGCGGATCACACCGGCGCATTCGACACCGAAATCCCCGGCTCCCGGTGAGGTATCCGGATAGGTTCCAGCCGCCTTCATCACATCAATGAAATTCACTGCGGCCGACTCGATTTCGACCAGCACCTCACCGTCGCCCGGTGCACGGGGGGTGAGCGGTACGTAGCGCAGCCCGTCCCAGAATCGGTCCGGAGCCGACCGCAGCCGGAAGGGCTGCGGGAGTGGGTGCCACGGGCGCACTACGCTCTCGCTCGGACGTTCACCGCCTTCGAGTCGGCCGATGTAGCGTCGCCCGGCACGCAGCACCACCTGGTCTTCTCCGGTCGCCGCCAGGAGTTCGTCTGCGCAGTCGTCGATCCCGTCGGGCAGGGCGATATCGATGATCTCGGCGGACAGTTCGGGATGCTCACGTCGCAGGACCCGGACGAATCCCCAGAACATGGCGGCACCTGGATCTGGTCGATCCGCAAACTCGGCGGCGCAGGCATTTGCGGTCACCACGACCAGCCGCCGCGGCACGGTTGCGGAACCGACGTGGGCGCGTGCCAGCTCGGCGAGCTGCACAAGTCCTCGACGTTGCGAATCGAGGTCGGCGGTGGGCGCAAGATAGACCACCGTGGTGGTCTGTTCGATGCGGTTGTGCTCGGCGGTGCGCACGGACAGGCCGCGTCGACGAAGGGCTTCCCGCAATGCCTCTTGATGTGTTGCCGCACCGTCCAGGACGAACTGGGTATCCGCCGAGCCGCGCGCAATGACATCCGCCGAGCCCTGCTCAGCGGTGTCCTCGCGCCGCAACACGAAGTGGAACTCTCGATCGAATCGCCGGGCAGCGGTCCGTTCGCCGTCGATGGCGATCAGCTCGAGTCCGCGGATGGCGGCCAACGGCGTCCGCTGCGCATCGAAGAGATGGATGTCCGCCGAATTCGCCGACCTCCGAACGGCGTACACACAGGCCGTGTCGATGTAATCGGCCGGTTCGGCGTACAGCCTGAGCTCTTCGACCGCCGCTGGAACGACCGTTCGCTCCTCGTCGAACAGCACCAGGGCGACCTGCATTGCGCTGTCGAGCACTGCCGCGTGCAGCTCACCTCGGTGCAGCTGTGCCCGTCCCTGTGCACCGAGTGCGATCCGGGCGAGCGCGGTGTCGCGCGAAATCCGGATCTCGCGCACACCTTGGAATTCGGGGCCGTAGTTCAGTCCTCGCCGTCGGCACAGCTCGTAGAAGTCCGCGGAGCCCATGGGATCGTCGCCCGGTGATTCGGCCGGGAAGTTCGGAGAATCTGTGCGCTCCACCACGTGCATCACCCGGCCTCGGGCATGCGGCGTCCACGTCTGCGCTCCGTCGTCGAGCGACCTGATCTCGACGCTCGCACCCGCCGTGACGTCTTCGCGCAGCATCACATCGAGGCGGGTCGGGGTGTCGTTGAGCGTCAAGGCACGGGTGAACCGCAAGTCCCGCAACGCCGCTGGTGCGTGCCCGTATCTGGTACGGCAGACCGCGACCGCCATGGCCATCATCATGGCCGCGGGCAGCACTACGGCGTCGCCGACGCGATGGTCGGCCAGCCACGCCATGGCGTCGAGTGTGATGGGAAGGGTGGCGTGCCATGCCCCGGATTCGACGACACTGGGGTACGCGGGAACTCGCAGCGTAGCTACCGCCGATACACCCGCTTCGCGCGCCGGAAGCCAGAAGGACTGTCGCCGCATCGGATACGGAGGCAGCGGTGTGGCGGCCGGGGCGGCGATATCAGCAAATGGGTGCAGGCCCGAGATGTACGCCCGGGCGCGACTGCGACACATCTCGGTGCGGGGATCGCGGTCCCGGTACAGCGACGACAGCGCGATGGGTGGGTGCGGCCGCGTGGCGGCCAGCTGCTCGCTGACCGGTGTCAGCACCGGATGCGGGCTGATCTCGATCACGTGGGTGACGCCCGAGTCGAACAGCGCTGTCATTGTTTCGGCGAACAGCACTGGGCGACAGAGGTTCTCGATCCAATAGTCACCGCCGAGCTCATCGGGCCCGACGCGGCGCCCAGTGACGGTGGAATGCATCTCGACACTGCCCGCACGCCCTGTCACCGCGGTGAGCGCCGCCGACAGTTCGGGCCGGAGCTGGTTCATCTGCGGGCTGTGCGAGGCGTAGTCCACCTTGACCATCCGGCAGAACACGCCTTCGGCCGTGAGAATCTCGTGCAGCGCTTCGATCGAGTCGGTATCACCGGACAGCACACAGGATCTCGGACCGTTGTCGACTGCCAGTCCAACGGAATTCTCGAAGCCCGCTAGGACCGAGGGGATCTCATCCTTGGAAAGTTCGACCGCAAGCATTCGGCCGGAGCCCGCCAGCGCTCGCAGCGCCGCGCTGCGCCGGGCCACGACGAGCGCACCGTCCTCCAGGCTGATCCCGCCGGCTAGCGTGGCCGCCGCGATTTCGCCCTGACTGTGGCCGACCACCACATCGGGAGCGATGCCCATGCGCCGCCACATGGCGGCGATGCCCAGCGACAGCGCCCACAGCACCGGTTGCACCTGATCGACGCGCTCGAGCCAACCTGGCCCTGCCGCACCGGATATCACCGGTAGCGGGCTCCAGTCCACATGCGGCTCGAGCGCGGCTGCGCATGCCTCGACGGCGGTGGTGAATGCCTGGTCATTCCCATAGAGCGCCGCGCCGACACCGTGCCACTGCGCGCCCTGACCCGGAAAGACGAAGGCCACCCGACCGACGTCGCGAGCGCGGCCGGATAGCACCTCGGGTTGCTCGGCAGCTGGGTCCGCGGCATAACGACGCAGCGCCGCCGACACTTTATCCGGCGCGAAGCCCAGCACGGCGGCGCGCCATGACATCGACGGCGCACGGTGGGCGAGTGTGGCCGCCACTGGATCCAGCTGCTCCGGATCAGCGGTCAGCAGGTCCGCGATGTCATTGCACCGCTGACGTAGCGTTTCGTCGGAGTGCGCCGAGACCGGCACGAAACCGATTCGCGATGGGTACGAATCACGCTCGCTGTCTGCGGATTCCGTGCGCTCGAGGACGGCATGCGCATTAGTGCCACCCCATCCGAAGGAGTTGACGCCGACATAGACCGGCGCATCGGCCGGCAGCTCGACGCGATCACGCGCGACGTGCACATTCAGGTCGTCGAAGGCGATCTCGGGATTGAGTTCACCGGAGTGCAGGCTCGGCGGCACGCTCCCGCGCTCCAGGCACAGCACGCACTTGATCAGACCCGCGAGGCCGGCCGCCGCCTCCAGATGCCCGATATTGGTTTTGATCGAACCGATCAGCAGCGGGCCGCGCTCGGAATTCCTGGGTATTCCGAGGACCTCGCCCAGAGCTTGGGCTTCGATGGGGTCGCCTCTGCCGGTGCCGGTTCCGTGCGCTTCGACGTAGGCCAGTCGGTCGAGGTCCAGCCCGCGCTCCCGGTAGGCCAGGTGCAGAAGCTCTCGCTGGCCGTCGATGCTCGGCGTGACCAGGCTTTCGCCGCCGCCGTCATTGTTCACGACGGTGTTGACGATGATCGCTCGCACCCGGTCGCCGTCGCGTCGTGCGGCCTTCAGCGGCTTGAGATATGCCGCCGCCACGCCCTCGCCGCGAACGAATCCGTCCGCACCCGCACCGAATGCCGCACACCGTCCGGCACCGGACAGCGCCCCGAAATGTGTGAGTCCGATCGAGATATCCGGCGCCAGAATAAGGTTCACGCCGCCGACGAGAGCGGATTCGATATCGCCGGTGCGGATCGCGCGAACCGCCAGATCGAGCGCCACCAGTGCCGAGGAACATCCGGTCTCGACCACGAGGCTGGGTCCGGCCAGGCCGAAAACATACGACACGCGCGAAGCGATCACATCGAGCGCGGTGCCGACCAGGCTGTGCTGGGTGGCGGCGATACCCCGCTGTGCGCGAAGCGTCTCATAGTCGTGCCAGGAGGCGCCGACGTACACCCCGGTCCGGGTGCCGCGCAAAGTGTGTGCGGGCACACCCGCGTCTTCCATTGCACGCCAGGCTGTTTCGAGCATGAGTCGCTGCTGCGGGTCGATATCGACGGCCTCGCGCGGCGAGATGCCGAACAGTGCCGCGTCGAAGCCGTCGATACCGTCGAGAAAGCCGCCGACCGACTGCACCCGTTTGGATCCGTCCAGTGGAGCGGCGGCGTCCCAGCGGTCGGCGGGGACCGTTCTGATCGCGTCACCGCGCGAGATCAGCAGATCCCAGAGCGCGTCGAGATCGTCGGCCCCGGGAAATCGGCCGGCCATGCCGACGATCGCGATGGGCTCGTTCATGGCGTTCCTTCCGGCTGCGGCGAGAATCCGCCGACGATCGCGTCCGCGACCTGCTGTGCATCGGTGATGGGGGCCCAGTGGCCCGAATCGATTTCGGTGAAGGTCAGGTGGTCTGCCGCGCCTTCGATCGCCCGCGTCATGACCGGAATCCCGACATACAGGTCGTGCACCGCGACGATGACGTGCACGTCACGCACAATGAGGCGGCTGTAGGTCGGATCGGCGAGGCGCTGAAACACATTGGCCCGGTACCGGTTCAACGCCGCGATCCCGTCGGCGGGCGGCACATGTGGCGCCGGAGCGCCCTCCCATTGGATGAACGCGTCGAGTGTGGCTCCCGTGATGCCCGTGTTCCACATGGCCTCGGCGACGACAGGTAGGTTCCAGAGTGGGATGTACACCGAACGCGCCGCCTGGTCGAGCACTGCCGGTAGGTCCGCTGGATTCCGCACGGTGCGCGCCAGCCATCGCCCCCACAGATCGAGATTCGGCCCGGACAGAGCGGTGAAGTCGAGGAGCTCGGCGGCGACAGCCGGGGTAGCGGCAGCCTCCCAGCCCTCGCCGGCACCCCAATCCCAGCCCACCAGATGCACTCGGCGGCCGCCGGCGGTAGCGTCGATGACCGCGCCGATATCGGCGGCCAGCACGGGGAGCGCGTAGTTCTCCTGCCGTGCAGGATGATCGCTCTCGCCATTGCCGCGGGTGTCGTAGGTGACCACGTGATAGTTCGGTGCCAGTCGCGCGACGACCTGATCCCAGGCGCGCGAGGTGGACAGATAACCGTGCACGAGGACAACGGTCGATGCCGAATCGGCAGGCGGTCCGTACTCGTGCACGCGCAGCCGAACGTCGCCGGAACTCAGCACCCAACTGTCCGTCGAGGCAGGCATCGGCAGTACCGCTGCGTCCGCCAGTTGCGTTGCATCTGCCAGTGCTACAGCGGATTTCGGGAGTACGATAATAACCATCGCGAGCAGTGCGAGCGCTGCCCGCGCCACGCCCCGCGGTAGGCTCCGGATCATCCGAGACGTCTCCCGGCGATGAATCCGCGTTCCCAGCCGGTCAGCGGCGGCTCGGTCAGCGGCGGCTTCCGTGGGCCCAGGACGGCTCCGGCCAGCACCGCCGGATGCCCCATGGCCAGGGCCGGGCGAGCCAGGAACATCACATCCGACGCCACGGTGGCCACCGCGGGCCGCGACTCCGCAGCGCGGAACACCCGCGCGCCGTAGCGAAGCATCCAGCGATGCAGCACGGCCTGTCCGGGGCCTTCGGTATTGCGGAACGCGAGATCCTGGCTGGTCGCCATCTGCCACGGATCAGCAGCCGCCCGGATGATCGAGCGTTGCAGGCGAGGTGCCGAACCGGCACCGACGCCGCTGCGCGCAAATTCCGCACCGAGCGCGCCGGCGCAGCGTGTCGCAACCGAAAGTCCTTGGCCGTATACCGGATTCAATGCCGTCGCGGCATCGCCAACCACCACGAATCCGGTGGGCCAGGTTCGGATGCGGTCGAACCGATAGCGCCGATTACCGGTGCTGCGCGAGCGCATCGTCCCGGTCAACGGCTCGGCTGCCGTGAGGATCTCGGCGATCAGCGGATCGGATACGCCGTGCCGGGCGAAGTCGATGAAATGGTCGTCCTCGGTGGGCAGCTTGCTGCCTCGGGTACCTCCCACGGCCGCGATCCACCGGCCGCCTTCGATCGGCAATAAGGTGGCATTGCCACCGGGCTCACCGGAACGGGATTCGGCTTGGATGAGCACTGCGGGAAAACCCGATTCGGCGCCCGATGCCGCGCGGAAGACCCGGGTGGCATAGGTATGCCCCGAGTCGACGATTTCCGGGGGAGGCACAACGACTCCCAGCGCGTCCAGCCACCGGCCGGCCTGCGATCCGCGGCCGGTGGCATCGATCACCAAGTCGGCGTCGAACTGCTCTGTCGTGCTTGTCGCTGTGTCCCGCAACCGCACACCGCGGACTGCGGTCGCAGAGCCCAGCAGCCCCATCGGCTCGCACTCCTGCCGAACGGTGACGCCATCCTGCTCGTTGACCATCGCACGAACGACATGGTCGAGCAGCTGTCTGCTGCAGGTGATCCCGAATCGGCCCGTATGGTTGCGGGCCATCCAGCCGCCCACGTTGGGGCGGAAAAGCAAGTCGGCATTGACGCGGATGCGATGCGCGCCGGCCGCGAGCAGCCGGTCGGCGATCCCGGGCAGTAGCCGCTCGAGTCCGAGCACACCGCCGGGCGCGAGAAAGTGCGGATGTCGGGCCTGCGGCAGCCCACGGCGTGACTCCGGTCGCTCCGGGTATCGGTCTCGCTCGATTACGGTGACAGCACCGGCGTGCCGGGCCGCCGCCGAGGCGGCCAGCAAGCCGGCGAAGCCGCCGCCGAGCACAACCACCTGCGCTCTTGCCGCGGTCATCCTCTTCCCTCCCGGTCACGGCTGGTCAGACGCACTGCGCCGCACCACAGTCGGGAGCGGTCGAGCTTCGCTCCCGGTTCGGTGTCCGGCAGCAGCGCCCACCCGCGCAGCGCCAGAGGGGAACGCTGCCATCGGGCCGCGGCCCGGAATATCGAGTGCGCGGTCTCGACCGACCAGTCCTGATAGAAGTTGAGGCTGGACGCGAAAGTCCAACGCGCCGAGCCGAGTTCGCGCCCCATCGTGAGATTGACCATCCGCAGCATGGCGGGTGACCAGTGATCCTGCGCCCACCAGCGGATTTCCGGCCGAAGCAGGGCGTTGCTCAGCATCCGGACCTGCGCCGCCTCGAGATACGGCAGTAGCCCCTCGGTGATGACGAGGACGGCGCGTGCACCGTCGCACGCCTCGGCGAGGAACTCCGCGGTCGCGGCCTGGTCGGTGACGTCGACGGTCCGGGTGACCCGCTCGCAGCGAGCCCGCCGACCGGCCAGTCGCGCGTCTTTGTAGGCGATCAGTTCCGGCAGATCCGCTTCGTACCAGATCGTTTCGGCTGGAATGTCGAGCCGATAGGGACGCGTGTCCAGACCTGCGGCCAGATTGATCACCCGGTCGCATCCCCGTTGCAGGGAGTCGATGACGAGATCGTCGACCAGCCTGGTGCGCACCACCGTCGGCCAGTGGTTGCGCGCGCCGCGCGGCAGCATGCCCGATGCACCGAGCGTCACGCCCTGCGCACCGGCCAGCATCGATGCAAGCTCGTCCTGGAACAGCGCATCGGGTCGTGCCGATTCCAGCGCCCGGTAGACCGCCACCCAGCGCGCGGTATCGGAAACGTGGCCGATCGACGGTGAAGTCATGACGCCTCCTGATGTTCGGCGGTCCGCTCCTCGCACGCTGTGAACGCGTAGTCCGCGAGTGGGAATCTCCGCATACGCCACCACGCTTCGACACTTGTCGACGGCCGGAACAGCGGTACATCGCCGAACTGGTCGAAGTAGAAACTGCGGGCCTGCTCGCAGTTCGAGTTGTAGAAGATGGACCCGGCCTGACGCGTGATCATCTCCTCGATGAAGCGTGCATAGGCTGCCGGCTTTACCGCCACCCGGGTGGCGCCGCGCCGCCGCGCCTCGGAGATGCACCGAATCGCATGCGCCACCGCATTTTCGATGGTCATGAAGAAGGATCCGGTCATCGAGTAGGGACCGTGGATGATGAAGGCGTTGGGGCAGGGCGGGAGCGTGACGCCCTCATAGGCGGCGTTGCGATTCCGATCCAGATAGTCGCCCAGATCTACGCCGCCGCTGCCGGTGATGGGGAACCGAGGCAGGCTGGTGCGTTCGAAGACCTCGAAACCTGTTGCCAGGATCAGGGTGTCGATGTGGTGATGGTGACCGTCGCTGGTGGTGACACCAGTGGCCGTGATCGCCACGATGTCCGCATAGACCAGGTCGACATTGTCGCGCGCGAAAGTTTTGTAGTACCTATTCGACAGAGTCAGGAATTTGCAGCCGAAGCGATACTGCGGCGTAAGCCGCTCGCGGACCGAGCGATCGGGCACCTGCGCTCGCAGGGCGAGCCGGGCCATCCACTCCAGCGCGGTCACCGCACTGGGCGCTTTGAACCGGAAGATGCCGTTGTACAGCAGTTCCAGCCACACCAGCACGATCCAGCGCGGCAGTCTCAGCAGTCCGGGGATGAGGCGGAACACCCAGCGCAGGAGCAGCGGAATGGGGAAATCCGGCTTGGGAATCACCCAGATGGGTGTGCGCTGGAATACCGCGAGCCGTTCCGCGCGCTCGGCGGCCTCGGGGATGATCTGGACCGCCGACGACCCGGTGCCGATCACCCCGACCCGGCCTGCGAGCGACACCGTGTGATCCCAGCGCGCACTGTGGATCACCGCTCCGGCGAAGGTGTCCAGACCCGCGATGTCGGGAAACTTCGGCCGCCCCAGTGCACCGTAGGCGTTGATCACGAATCGAGCGCGCAGCGGACCCCGGTTGGTCTGCACGTCCCAGTGGTGAAGTTCGTCGTCGAATCGGATGCCGGTCACCTCGGTGCCGAGGCGCAGATGCGGGCGCACGCCGTATTTGTCGACGCATCGGTCCGCATAGGACTTCAGCTCGTCGCCCTTGGCATAGGCGTATCGCCAGTCCGGATTCGGCTCGAAGGAGTAGCAGTATCCCCAGATCGGAATGTCCACGGCCACATCGGGATAGGTATTGTCACGCCAGATGCCGCCGACGTCGTCGGCCTTGTCCACCATGATGAAGTCGTGGATTCCGGCCTGCCGCAATCGGATTGCGGCGCAGATGCCGGAGAAGCCGGCGCCCACCACCACGACTTCGAATTCGCGCTCGCCCGCCGGTGTCACCGCTTCCTCCGCAGTCTCCGGAGCAGGCCCCGACGTGGCCGTCGCGCATCCGAATCGCCGACCGGTTCCGCCGCGGCCATGAAGAACTCGGTGACGTAATCGACGAACAGGTCTGCGGTGTCGAAATCCTCGCGCGCCATCAGCTCTGCTATCACACCGCTGATCAGTTCCGGTGCGGCGATCTCCGCCAGCCGGCCGACCACCGCGGGGTTCATATAGGGCGCGGCGTCCGCGATGACCACGGGATCGATATTCGACAGCATGGCCAGAGACTTGTCGGTACGCCCGTCGAGCAGTTCGCTGCCGATCGAGCGGCCCAGCAGCCGGGGCGGCAGCACCCGGGTGGCGAACGGTACCGCCAGCCGCAACGGCACCCGCCGTCCCAGTGCCGAATAACGCTGGTACTCACTGGGATAGCGCGATCGCAGGTTGCTCACGATCTGCTCGTGCAGCGCCGCCAGATGTTCGCCACCGAGCACGCCCAGGTACTCGATGCGCTCGATGGGCACGTGCAGCGCGTGGGCCAGCTTCGTCAAATGAATGCTCGTCACACGATCGGTCACCGCCGCCGCCTCCCCAGCAGTGCCGCACGCACAATGGATCTGGTTCCCCATGGCAGTCGGGCTATATTGTCCGCCAACGCGGTCTCAGCAAGGGCGCGGTCACGTCCGGGCGCTTCGTTCAGCAGCGTGAGCAGGTCCGCGCACTGGTCTTCGGACAACAGGTAGAGCGCGGTCAGGCCCTCGCCGAGCTCACTCTCGAGTTTTCGTCTCGCGCCGATTCTCTCGGTCATCGTGGCAACATTCCTTTTCGAGCCATTCGCCAGGCATGACCGGCGGCGCGCCGGCTCAGCGCGCCGACCGATCGCGACGAATCGTCCGGACCTGGCAGGATTTCCCGCAGCAGCGGTTCGGGGAGCCCCCGGCGCCGCCATTCCCGCGGGTAGCCGATGGACACCTCCTCGAACCGCACTCCGTCGAAGTGGTCGGTCTTGCGAATGTGCAGGTGCCCGTACACCACGCACCGCACGTTGTAGCGGCGATGCCAATCCGCGGTCAGCTCGGTGCCGCACCACATGGCGAACTCCGGCCGGAACAGCCTCTCGGTCGGCCGCCGGAGCAGCGGAAAGTGGTTGATCAGTACCAATGGCACCGCCGGATCCAGTTCGTCGAGCCGGGCGCGGGTGTACTCCACCCGCTGCCGGCACCACTCTTCCCGGGAGACGTACGGGTCGTAGGCGAGCAGCTGCTCGTCGGTGGCGACCGATCCGGTGGCCTCCGCGCGCGCCAGACCCTCCTGCTTCGTCCGCACGCCGCGCGGCAGGAAACTGTAGTCGTACAGTAGGAACAGCGGAGCCAACACCGCGGGACCGCCCGCACCCGCCCAGGTCGGGTACGGATCCTCCGGTGTGATCACATCGAGCTCCCGGCACGAGTCGATCAGATGCCGGTACCGCCCCTCGCCGCGGCGGCGGCGCGGATCCCTTGCAGTGGTCCACATCTCGTGGTTGCCGGGCACCCAGATCACCTTCGCGAAGCGCTCGCGCAGCAGTCCCAGCGCCCAGCGGATCGCATCGGTCTTCTCCGCCACGTCACCCGCGACGATCAGCCAGTCGTCCGGGGAATCGGGCCGAATCTGCTCGACCACTTCCCGATTCCCCGGATGACTGATATGTAGGTCGCTCACCGCGAGCAACCGACTCACGAAACCGCCTCGGTGGCAACGGAACCACCCAGCCTGCGCACCGCCCCGGAGAGCCGGGTGACCAGTTCGTCGGGCACATCGCCGTCCGTGTGAATCGCTGTCAGCCGCTCCAGCAGCATCTCCACCTCGGCGACGATCGGATCGGCGAGCTCCGCATCCTGCGGAGTCACCTGGTCGAGAACATGCCGGGCCAGCAGGTTCACCGTCGGGTACTGGAAGATGGCCGAGTTCGCCAGCTTCACACCGGTGAGTGCCCGCAGGTGCGCACCGAGCTCGATAGAGCTGAGCGAATCGATACCCATCTCGGTGAACTCCCGATCCGCTTGGACCGCATCGGGAGACGAGTAGCCCAAGACCATCGAGATCGGCGTCTTGAGCAGATCTACGATCACCTCGTGCTGTTCGGACGGGCCGAGTCCGCCCAGCCGCTTGGCCAGCTGAGAGGGATCGCCCATCTGCTGCGTGGCACGCGGCCGGGTGTGCAGCAGCGCACGGAAGAACGGCGGCAATTCGGTCACCTGAGCGGCCACTCGCAGCAGCGACAGATCCATACCGACCGGCAGCACATGCGGCCGCCCGGTACGCAACGCCGCGTCGAACAGTTCCAAGGCCTCCTGCGTCGGGATCGGCGTCACGCCCATGCGGGTCAGGCGAGAACGATCCTTCTCGTCCATGCCACCGGTATTGGAGGTGTCCTCCGCCCACCAGCCCCACGCCATCGCGGTGGCGGGCAACCCACGGTGGTAACGGTGCACGGCCAAACTGTCGAGGAAGACATTCGCCGCGCTGTAGTTGGCCTGACCGGCGCTACCGAATGTGCCTGCCGCCGAAGAGAACAGCACGAACATCGACAGATCCAGGTGCTGGGTCAGCTCGTGCAGATGCCAGGCACCGTGCGCCTTGGCAGGCAGCACCGCGTCCAGATGTTCGGCCGTCAGCCCGGCGAAAGTCGAGTCCGCCAACGCGGCCGCAAGATGGACCACGCCGCCGAGCGGATGCTGCGCGGGCAGGGAGTCGAGCACCGCTGCCAGCGCGTCCCGATCACCGGCATCACACGCGGCGACCGTCACGCTGGCGCCCATGGCATCCAATTCCCCGACCAGAGTGGCGATTCCGTCGGCCTGCATGCCACTGCGACTGGTCAGCAGCAGATGCTTGGCACCGTAGTCGGAGACCAGATGCCGGGCGATGATCGCACCGATCGTGCCGGTGCCGCCGGTGATCAGCACCGTCGATTCCGGATCGAAGGCGGTCGGCCAGGTGAGCACCACCTTGCCGACGTGCCGCGCCTCGGACATCAGACGCAGCGCCGCGGCGGCATGCCGCACATCGAAACGGGTCAATGGCAGCGGGGCCAGGACGCCATTCGCGAACAGCTCCGCCAACTCGGCGAGGAGTCCGCCCACCAGGTCCGGAGCCAGTGCACCCAACTCGAACGAGGAGTAGGTGACATCGTGGGTGCGACGCACCTCCGCCGGATCGCGCACCACGTCCCGGGCGATCTCCACGAACCGGCCGCCGGATGCGAGCAGTCCCAGTGAGTCGTTGGTGAAGGTGTCCGGCAGCAGGTTCAGCACGATCTGGATGTCGTGGTTCGCGAACCGGGCGGCGAAGTCCGAGGAACGGGAATCCGCCAGATGATCTTCGGCGAAACCCAGGCCGCGCAAGTCATCCCACTTGGTGCGACTTGCGGTCGCCAAAACCTCCAGGCCGAGATGCCGGGACAGGTTCACCGCAGCCGTGCCGACGCCACCGGTGGCGGCGTGCACGAGCACTCGCTCCCCGGCTCGGGCCTCGGCGACCTCGCGGAGGCCGTACAGTGCGGTCAGATAGGCGACCGGTGCGGCGGCGGCCTGAGCGAACGACCATCCCGCCGGAACCGCGGCAAGCAGCCGGTGATCGGCAACCGAGGTACCGGCGATCTCGTCGAACAGACCGAACACCCGATCACCTGGCGCGAGATCCGTCACGTCCGAAGCGATCGCGACGACAACACCGGCCGCCTCGTGCACCAGCCGCGACGGCGTCCCGGACGACGCGGCCAATCCGGTGAGCGCGACCGGAAAGGACAGACCGGCAGCACGCAGCGCGACCGAGACCGTGCCCGGTGGCAGCGTGTCCGCGGCGGAGTCGTCGTCGGCTTCGGACAGCGTGACGTCGTCGAGGTTGCCGGACGCGGGGATCGCCAGCCGCCACGTGCCGCCCAGCCGCCCCCCGACGGTGGCCGCGGCTTCCAGGCCCGAGCGCAGTCGGCGGCCGAAGAATTCGCCGGCACGCATTACCAGCTCGGGTTCGTCGGTCTGCAGGACCGCGCTGAGCTGATCGAGGGTGATATCAGCCTCATCGAGATCGATCTGCTGGATCCGGTCCTGGAACTCCGACTGAGCGCTTCGCACCAGCGCCCACACCGTCGAGCCGGCCAAGTCGGAAACCTCTTCGGAGATGTCGAGCGCCTGCACCCGCCTGGTGAGCACGACCAGCTTCGTCTCGGCGAATCGTGCATCGGCGAACCAGGTTTGCAGCTGGGTCAGCGTCCGCAGCAGTTCGTCGCGCATGGTGACCGTCAGGTGCGCGCCCGGCTCGGCGCCCGCGGATCCCGCAAGCCGCGCAAGCAGCACAACCTTCGGAGCCTCTGCACCGGAGTCGGTCGCCGCGCGCAACGCGTCGATATCCGCATAGCTCGTCAGTTCGCTGTCGTCGGACACCCCGAACGGTTCGCCGCCGACGACGACCCATTCACCCCGCCGTGCCGAATACCGGGCGCGCTGAGCGGGCAGGGCCAGCCAGTCCACGCCGAACAGCGATTCCTGGCGTCCCGACAAGCCGCCGGTCGCGAGTTTGCCCATGGAGATGGACCGCACCTGTAGGTCGCCGATGGCGACAACGCGGCCGGTGTTGTCTGCCAGTACCCAGCGCAGTCGGTCATTTCCGACCGGAGTCAGCTTGACCCGCAGCGCTTTCGCGCCCACCGCACGCAGTTCTACCCGTTCCCAGGCAAAGGGCAGCCGAATCGCGCCCGCTTCCGAAGGCAGCAACGCCGCGGCGGCGGCAGCGGATTGCATAGCGGCATCCAGCAGTGCCGGGTGCAGGCCGTACTTGTCGGCGTCGCCCACCGTCTCCGGTAGCGCGACCTCGGCGAAGACATCCTCGCCGCGCTTCCATACGGCCTTCATCCCCTGGAAGACGGGACCGTACTGGTAGCCAAGCGCGGCCAGGGTCCGGTACGCGGTCTCGGGATCCATGCCCTGCTCCGCGCCCACCGGTGGCCACAGTTCGAGGCTGTGCCCGTCGGTCTCATCGGTTTTGGCCGCAGCGGTCAGCAATCCGTCGGCGTGCAGGCTCCACTGGCTGGCACCGGGCAGCTCGTCCTTCACCTCCGGACGCGAATAGA
Source organism: Nocardia sp. NPDC004278 (assembly GCF_053602975.1). Classification (NCBI taxonomy): domain Bacteria; kingdom Bacillati; phylum Actinomycetota; class Actinomycetes; order Mycobacteriales; family Nocardiaceae; genus Nocardia; species Nocardia sp. NPDC004278. The sequence goes on along the minus strand of NZ_JBSGEQ010000010.1, from coordinate 188,149 downwards.
TCGCTACTTTGCGCCGCCCGCCCTTCTCCGGCTCGCCCACCACCAATTGCAGGTGGATGGCGCCCTCCGTAGGCAAGGTGACCGGGGTGTACATACTCAGCTTCTCCACCCGCGGGCAGCCGAGCGAGTCACCGGCATGCAGTGCGAGTTCCAGCAGCATGGCGCCGGGCACCAGCACATTGCCGTGCAGGGCGTGGTCTGCCAGCCAGGGATGGCTGGTCACCGACAGGCGGGTGCTGAACTGGAATCGATCGGCGCCGGGCAGCTCGGACACCGCACCGAGCAGGGGGTGGCCCGCGGCGACCAGGCCCAAGCCGCTCGGCTTCCCGCCACCGGTGTTGGCAACACTCGCCAGCCAGTAATTCTGACGCTGGAAAGCATAGGTGGGCAACGTAACCGGCCGAGCGGTACCGACCGGATAGATCTTCGACCAGTCCGGTGAGACGCCCTTGACGTGCGCCTCGGCCACCGAGGTCAGGAACCGGCGAATGCCGGCGTCTTCACGCTTGAGCGAGCCGACGATGAGGCAGGAATCCGCAAAAGATCCGGCGTGGTCCAGGGATTCGTGCATCGCGGAGGTGAGCACCGGGTGCACGCTCATCTCTATGAACGCGTCGAATCCGGACTGGAACGCTGCTTGGAAGCCCCGCTCGAAGTCGACCGGCTCGCGCAGATTGCGGAACCAGTAGTCGGGGCCCAACTGCTCGGCCGGCAATACGTCGCCGGTCACGGTGGAGAAGAACAGCACATCGGTGCCTGTCGGCACGATCGGCGCAACAGCCGCCTGCAACTGCTCCCGCAGTGGGTCCACATGCGGAGTGTGTGCGGCATAGTCCACCGGAATGCGCTTGGCACGCACTCCACTTGCTTCGGCGAGCTCGACGATTCGGGTCACCGCCGCCGCGCCACCGGCGACGACGGTGGTGGTCGGGGAATTGATCGCGGCGAGGTAAAGGTCATCGAGGCCGTCCATGAGTTCTCGGACCCGGTCGGCCGAAGCGTTGATGGAGGCCATGCCGCCGGAACCGGGGAGGCTCCGCAGCGGCTTGCTGCGCATGGTCACGATCCGGGCGGCGTCGGACAGCGACAGCGCGCCCGCCACGTAGGCTGCCGCGACCTCGCCCTGCGAATGCCCGATCACGGCGGCCGGCTCGATGCCGTACGAACGCCACAGCGCCGCAAGGGAAACCATGGTTGCGAACAAGGCAGGCTGCACTACATCGACGCGTTCGATCGACGGCGCGCCGTCCGCTTCGCGCAGCACATCGGTCAGCGACCAATCCACGAATTCGGCGAACGCGTCCTCACATGCGCGGATCTGCTCCGAGAAGAAGGGCGATTCCGCCATCAATTGCGCTGCCATGCCGGCGAATTGCGCGCCTTGACCAGGAAAGACGAAGGCCACCCGACGATCCGGATGCGCCTGGCCCCGAATCGGCCCGACCGGCTTGCGCTCCGCTACCTCGGCCAGACCGGCGAGTAGATCGACTCGGTTGGTGCCGAGCAGCACGGCACGATGCTCGAATGTCGCCCGCGTGGTCGCCAAGGCGCAACCCACATCACGCAGGGCGAATTCCGGGTGTGCCTTGACATGATCCGCCAGCCGGGCCGCCTGGTCGGCCAATGCCTCTGGGGTCTTGCCGGAGATCGGCCACACAGCAACGGGCACAACCGATTCCGGTGACGAGGCAGACGGCTGCTCAGCAACCGGCGGGGCTTCCTCGAGGACGACGTGCGCATTGGTTCCGGCGATGCCGAACGACGAGACCCCAGCTCTACGCGGATGGCCATGGTCCGGCCACGGACCGACCTGCGTCACCAATTCCACCGCGCCGTGCGACCAATCCACCGCTTGGGTCGGTTCGCTGACGTTGACAGTGGGCGGCAGCACGCCGTACCGCATCGCCTGGACCATCTTGATGACTCCGGCCGCACCGGCCGCCGCTTGAGTGTGGCCGAAGTTGCCCTTGATGGACCCCAATTTCAGCGGCTGCCCCGCGGCGCGATCATGACCGTAGGTGTCGAACAGCGCCCGCAGTTCGATGGGATCGCCTACCGGAGTACCGGTTCCATGTCCCTCGACGACATCGACATCGGCGGCAGCCAGTCCGGCGTTCGCCAACGCCGCACTGATCAGCTTCTGCTGCGCCGGCGTACTCGGCACAGTCAAGCCCTTGGTGGCGCCGTCCTGGTTGACGGCCGCGCCACGCATGACGGCCAGCACCCGATGACCGTTGCGGCGGGCGTCGGAGAGCCGCTCCAATACCAGCATCGCCACGCCCTCTGACATGCAGAAGCCGTCGGCATCGGCCGAAAAGGGCCTGCTGCGACCCTCTTTGGAGATAGCGCCGTGCTGGCCCAGTGCGAAGAAGCCGGTGAGGGTGGACATGATCGAGACGCCACCGACCAGCGCCAGCGAGCATTCCTCGGCCTGCAGCGCCTGACCACCCAGGTGCATCGCCACCAGCGAGGACGAGCAGGCGGTGTCGATGCTCATCGTGGGACCTTGCAACCCAAGGACGTAGGACACGCGCCCGGACAGCACACTCTGGCTGACGCCCAATGAGACATATCCCGGGTCGAGGTCCTTCTGACCGGGGATCAAATAGGCGTAGTCACCGCCCATCGCACCGACATAGACACCGGTGTCGGTGTCGCGCAACGTGGTCGGGTCGATGCCCGCGTCCTCGAGCGCCTGCCAGGTGGCCTCGAGCACCATCCGTTGCTGCGGATCCATCGCTCTGGCCTCGCGGGGGCTGATCCCGAAGAACTCCGGGTCGAATTGCCCGGGCTCGTCGATGAATCCACCCATCGGTGCCATGGCCGCCGCCACTTCGGGCGAGGCCATATCTGCCAGCTCCGTCATGGATCGATCCGACGGAAATTTGCTGGATATGTGCTTACCTTCAACCAGGAAGCGCCATAACGACTCCGGTGAGTCGATTCCCCCGGGGAAGCGGCACGCCATTCCGACGATAGCGACAGCATTCGACGAGATTTCTTCATTCGCCATGAGGTCCCCTTTTCCTCGGCATGCAGGCAAAGCCTGCGGATAGAACACGTTCTCATGATTGGTTGACCGTGAGTGGCCAGAGAAGTCGAGTCCGCGCCGAGCGCTCGGCATCGATGCGGCGAAAGTCACCGTAACCCAGGCCGGTTACGACTGCAACACATTTCAGAACGAAGTTGATGTGACAGTAGGTAACTTGCAAACTCCCGGTGAATCATGAACGCTCACAGTCAAGTTCAAACCAGTGGGGCTCGTATGGGGTGGGGAAAATCCTCTCGTTCAGCAATCAAAGCGCTTCGCGCCCATGAGTTTGCTAGCTAATTACAGAGAAGGGTGAAGCATGGCCGAGTTCGAAGTCACCAGCGCATTGGCGGTTAGCCCGGCGCAGCTGTACGCACTCATTGCCGACACCTCGACGTGGGGGGACTGGTTCCTGCTGCACGGCGGGTTCGCCGAGCAGCCGCCGGAGCGGATCGGCGTGAACACGAAGCTGGTGCAGAACATTCGCATGCTCGGCACGACCCAGCGGCTGGAACTGACCATCGCCGCGTTCAAACCGCCGATGCAATTGACCCTTTCGGGCAGCAGTCCTGCTGGCGTCACCTGTGAGTTCAGCTTCATCATCGAACGCAGCCCGGGTGGTTGCCGGCTCACCATCGCAGGCGACTTCGCCGGTCCGATTCTGACGGGACAGCTGGCCAAGGTGATCGAGGGCGACGCGCAGGCGCAGCTGACCAAATCCATGGCCAGGCTGTGCAAGATCACCGGATCCGATGCCTGATGATGCTCGAACTCGGCAAGGTGGTCCGGACCTACCGAATCGGTGGACAATCCGTGCGCGCACTGGATGGCATCGATCTCCGCATCGACGCAGGGCAATTCGTCTCAGTGGTCGGCCCGTCCGGTGCCGGCAAAAGCACCCTGCTGCATCTACTCGGTGCGCTGGATCTGCCCGACAGCGGATCGATCCGATTCCGCGACCGCGAGATCGGGCATCTCGACGACGATCAGCAGTCCGAATTCCGCCGTCACCATGTGGGATTCGTGTTCCAGTTCTTCAACCTGCTGCCGACGCTGTCCGCGTGGGAGAATGTCGCGGTCCCGAAGCTGTTGGACGGCACCGGGCTTCGCGCCACCAAGACTCGCGCCCATGAGCTGCTCGAGTTGGTCGGATTGGGCGAGCGTGCCGAACATCGACCGTCGGAACTGTCCGGTGGGCAGATGCAGCGAGTCGCGTTGGCACGCGCCCTGGTGATGGATCCCCCACTCATCCTCGCGGACGAACCGACAGGGAACCTCGATTCCAAGACCGGCGCCGATATCATGGCATTGCTGGCCCGGATCGCCCACGACGATCAGCGAGAACGCGCCGTCGTCATGGTCACCCACAATACCGAGGCCGCGAACACCACGGACCGGATACTCACCTTGGCCGACGGCCGCCTAGTTGGCGACGAATCCTCCTGCCATGCAGTGGTTCTCGACGACCCGGTCGCGGAGGTTCGATGACCGCACTGATCGATCGCTGGCGGCTGTTCAGCCTGCGCGAATTCACGATCCACCGCGGACGGACCATTGCCTCGGTAACGGTGATGGCGGTGTCCGCCGCATTCCTGGTATCGGTCTTCGGCATCTTCGGCTCACTGACCGGGTCGGTGGACCGGCTGGTCGGAGGCCTCGCCGGTAACGCCGCGCTCGAGGTCACCGGAGTCACCGATTCCGGATTTCCCGCGTCGATCCGCGACGACATCGCCACCACCCCCGGGGTCGCGGCAGCGGTCCCGATGGTGCGGACCCAGATCGACTCCGATGGCGGCCCATTGCTTCTGCTGGGCGCCGACGCGACCGCGACCGCACTGGGCAGCGATCTCCAGCAGGCGGTCGAGCATCAGTTCGCGGCGCTCGTGTCCACGGTGAACGGGGTCTTGGTCGGTCCGGGTGTCGACGCGACAACCGGCGACACCATTCGGCTGGGATCGCATCAGGTCACGGTCGCCGCCGTGATCCAGGGCGGCACAGCGGCGCGGCTCAACGAGGGCCACTACGTCCTGACGTCCCTCGCTATCGCGCAACAGGTGACCGGGCACGCGGGACGGCTGGATTCGGTGATGATCGTCGCCGCACCGCATACGGATTCGAAGGCACTTCGTGCGGCCGTCGACCGTGCGGTGAACGGCCGGGCCCTGGTGGCCGAACCCAGCGTTCGGGCCGTGCAGACCGGCAACGGCGTGCGAATACTGCAGTACATGACGCTGATGGGTGCCGCGCTGGCGTTCATCGTCGCGGCATTCTTGATCTACACCACCATGACGATGGCAATAGCCCAACGGCGGCCGACGATTTCGATGCTGCGCGCCGTCGGTGGGCGTCGTCGCACCATCGTCGCCGATCTGCTCACCGAGGCCGCGGTGATCGGGCTGATCGGTGGTGCGATCGGCTCCGTGATCGGAATCGCCTTCGGCCGCACCGCCATCGGGACCCTGCCCGTTGCCCTGATGCAGTCGGTAGAGGCGCGAACGGTGTATTCCCTTCCCCGCTACGCGATTCCGCTCGCCATCGGTGCCGCGGTGTGCACCAGTGTCGCCGCATCGGCGGTAGCCGCACACCAGGTGTACAAGGTGTCACCGATCGAAGCACTCGCCCCGGTCGGAGCGTCGGTCGCCGATCAGGTGCGCCCCTGGCTGCGCCTGGCCGCGATCTGCGTGACGGTCGGCGGGTTGACGGTTTCCATTGTCCTGGTGGTCCTGCGGCTGGGTAACTTCCTCTGGTCCGGGGTCGCACTGTCGATGTTCTTCGGCGCGGGTATCGCCCTGTGCTTCGCGAGCATCGGGGGTCTGGTCCGCGCGGCCGCATGGGTGTCCCGGCGTTTCGGCCGGTCGGGCGAGCTCGCCGCAGCGACGCTCGAGCGCGCCCCGCGGCGAGTCTGGGCGACCATGATGACGGTCTTCATGGCCGTGACGGTGACCATCACCATCACGGGCGCGAACAATGACCTGCTGAATTCGGTGCGCAGCTCACTGGGAGCCGTCGGAGATGTCGACGTCTGGGTGGCATCGCATCCACCGGAACAGTTTCCGACCAGCGCATTGCCAGCTAACCTGCCCGCCGAAGTCGCAGCGTTGCCCGGCGTCGCGCGCGTCACCGAGGGACAGCTTGCCTATGCCACCCTCGGCGACGAGAAGGTCATTCTCTACGGCCTGGATCAAGGCAGCGTCAGCCCGATGTACCAGGACTTGGACCCGGCGGTCCGCGCCGATGTGGTCGCCGGGCACGGCATGGTGCTTTCCCGAGATCTCAGCCGCACCCTGGGCGTCGGGGTCGGCGACGAACTGCCGATTCGAACTCCGCGCGGACTCCAACGGATCCGGGTGCTGGGGGTGGTCTCATACTTCTCGGCGCTGACGGGTACCGCCGGGATCGGCCTGAATCAGATGCGCGACTGGTTCGACCGCCCGGGGGCCACACTGCTGCAGGTCGAAGGCGCACCGGGCGTCGAGAAGGCACAGCTGCTGGCATCGATCCGACAGGCGAGTCCTGCCGAGGTGCACGTCTACTCCGGGGCGGAATCGCTGGCAGGTGTCGAGAGCGCTATCCGGCAAGGCATGGCCGTGGCGAACGCCGTCTGGGTGATCGTCGTGCTGATCGCGGCAATAGCACTGCTGAATACCCTCACGCTCTCGGTATTGGAGCGGCGACGAGAGATCGGGGTCCTGCGGGCCATGGGCGCGAGCCGTCGCGTCATGCTGCGCATGGTGCTCGCCGAAGCCGCCGGCATCGGCGTTGTCGGCGGCGGACTCGGGCTGCTGTTCGGCATGGCCAGCCAGTACTTCTTCGACAGTGTCACCCCGGACATCATGAACATCGATGTCGCATATGCACCGAGCTCGATGGTTCTCGTCTTCGCCGCGGCAGCAATAGGACTCAGTCTGCTCGGCTCGATTCCACCTGCCGTCCGAGCATCGCGACTGAACATCATCGAGGCAGTGAGCATCGAATGACCGAGCAGCAGAGACTACAGATCAGGAGAGACTGCAGATGAAGGGGCACAAGGCTACTCGCGGCCGCATGGCCGCGATCATGCTCGCCGTAGTTGTGGCCGCCACCATGGCCGCATGCGGTGGTTCCGACGACCACAGCGCGAAACCTGTTGCACAACACAGCACGACAAAGCCTGCCGGTGACCAACCACCGCTGCCGCTGCCCGGCCCGGGTGACCTCAATGCCGGCCTGTTGTTGGCGCTGGACCCCAATACGCCGCGGGAGCAGAAGATCGGCGCCGTGCAGGGCGCGGATGCCGATCCGGATCTGATCGACAAGATGAGCCAGGCCGGAGCGGCCAACAACGTGACCATGACCGTCACGAAGGTGGAGTACGTCGGTGACGGCGTAATGCAAGCGAGCGCGACGCTCACGCTCAACGGCAAGCCGGTGGATGGCCAAGCGCAGATCCCCTTCATAGCCGAGGGGGGTCGCTGGAAGCTGCAGAAGGCATGGGCCTGTCAGATGCTCGCCAATGCGCAGCTCGCCTCGTCAGCCTGCAAGTAGCCGGAGGGAAGGACACCATGAGCATCGAGATCGCGGGTCTCGAGCCCACCCTCGTCGAAGGCATGACCTCCGATGAACTCGCCGCGGCGATGCCGGAATTGGTGACGACATTCGTCGGGCGAGCCACCGATCAAGCGATCATGTGGCGTGACTGGTCGGTGCGGTGGCTCGATGCGTGGAGCGAGCACGACCTCGAGGGGGTGCTGGCGCTCGTCACCGACGATGTCGTCTACGAGGACCCTTCGCTGTTCGGCGAGCGGCTCGCCGGCAAAGCCGCCCTCCGGGAAGTCGTGGCGATGACGTGGCGTGCGTTCCCCGATGTGCGATTCGAGCTCTCGGGAACTCCCTACCTGGCCGTGCTCGGCACCGGCATGGCAGTGCCTTGGCGAATGCGCGCCACATTCGCAGGGGATATGGGCGGTGGCCCGTCGCCATTGGGAATCGCACCGACGGGTCGGCGATTCGACACCCACGGAGTCGACATCTACGAGCTGAGCGACGGATTGCTCTGCCGATGGTCGACCACAACCGATCTGTTCGATCTCGCCCAACAGGTCGGCATGCTCCCCGGTCCGCGAACCCGACTGTTCCAGTTCGGGATTCGCATGCAACGCCTGGGCGCACCGCTACTTCGCATGATCCACCGATACGGAGAACGTGCACAGCGGTAGTCACGGGCCCGATCCATTAGCTCAACCGCACGTGGCCCGCAGTATCTTGCCGCGTTCGGCCCGCAACGCTGTGGTCGTGCCGTGAACCGTTGCGGGGGTGGGTAATCCGATTCGGGAGTGCCGGTGATCCGGACCATAAACGCCCTCGGCGGGGAGTGAATTTCTCGCACTCGTGACCGGGGGCCGTTGTCGTGTCCCCAGTGGTTTTGGGGGCAAGCCCCAGAGCGGAGCGGCTGTACTGTGGCAGGGTGTGAACGGGGGTGAATGGTTCATATCCCCGGCAACAGCACGGTACGAGAATCGGCTGCGTTGCAGCCACGAATCATGTAGGAGGACATCATCAATACTTCTTCGCGTTTCGGCACCGCGCTCGGCTTCGCGGCGGTGGTCTCGGCTCTTGTCGGTTGGTCGGGTGCCGGCTCGGCCGCCGCTCTGCCGGCCACGGGATCGGCCGGCGGCATCGATGTGGCCATCACGGCGCAAACCCCGACCACCATCCGGCCGGGCGGATCGCCGATGCGCTTCAATGTCACATTGGTCAACACCGAAGCTACCGACGATGCTCAGGTGGGCTTGGTGGTGTCGCTGGCGCACTGCACGTGCAATCCGGGCCCGCTCAAGATGATGCCCACCGGGTCGATGCGCATGCTCGACGCCGCCACCAACACGTGGCAGACGGTGCCCTACGTGGCGGAAGGGGGTGGCACGGATTTCCTCACCAAAACCCTTGTTGCGCCGTTCGAGCTCGATCACGGGCAGACCACCACCTATGAACTGGAGTTGGCGCTCCCCACCGACCATCCCGTCGACGCGGGTGAGTCCGCGATCGACGTAACAATGACCGACGTCTCCACCAACAAGCCGATCGGCGCGACCCCCACGGCATCCTTGCCCATCACCGTTGAACCGTAGCCCAGCAAGCCCTTTCACCGCGGCCGCCCGTTCCGGAGCCCCCTTCCACCCCGGGCCAACCGGGTGCTCGGGCTGGCCGCGGCTAGACCGCCGATCGGATACCGGCTGCGCCGAATACCACCGGCAGCAACCCACTCGCTGATCAATTCCCATCGCCGACCGGCCCTGCCGAGTTCTTGATTCCAGACACTCCAGCTGAGGTGGTTCGGTCCCCAATCCTGGTTCCGCGCCGGGCACCCCGGGGTCTGTCGAATGGTGGTCGCCCAGGCCATTTCGATCGCCGTACGACTACGCTCGGCGAGCATTCGAGCTAGGTGGGCGGGGCATTTAGGGCGTTGAGGTGCGGATGGCGCGGCGGGCGGCGATCGAGCCGAAGGTTTCGCGGTCGGCGAGGAAGCCTTCCAGGGCGAAGGTGGCGGCGCCGAGGCTGGAGGGGTTGTGGGGGAGGGTGCAGAGTTGGAGGGTGACGGCAGCGTAGGGGTCGGTCATTGCGTGATGGGCGGCCACGCGGCGGGTTACTTCTAATAGGCGTTCGCCCAACACATTTGCGACCAGGTCGCCGAAGACCATGGTGCGGGGGTTGAACAGGTTCACCAGGTTGGCGACGGCGACACCGAGGTAGGTGCCGGTCTTTTCGATGACCTCGCGGGCGATGGGGTCATCGTCGGCGGCGGCTATGGCCGTGATGGTGGTGGCGTCGTCGGCCGCGAGTAGTGGGCTGGTCGGGGCGAGTTCGCGCAGGGTCTGCACGATGCCGCGTGCGCTCACATAGGCCTCGACGCAGCCGTGGCGTCCACATCGGCACTCGCGTCCGTCGAGGACGAGGTTGGTGTGGCCCCATTCGCCCGCGCTATTGGTGACGCCGCGGTAGAGCGCGCCGTCGATGACGACACCGATGCCGACACCGGCGCGCAGCGTCACGACGATCAGATCGTCCACATCGCGTCCGGCCCCGAACCAGAGATGCGCCGCCGTACTGGCTTTCAGCGGATTGTCCAGGTACAGCGGATGCGGCAGCCGCGGTGCGAGCAGTGACTTGAGCGAAACGTCGTGCCAGTGCCAGTACGGCGAGAACACCGAGACCCCGCCCTCGGGCTCGACCAGACCGGGCACGCTCAATCCGACGCCGAGCACCTTGTCGGCCTCGTCGGCGGTCAGTTCGCGGATGCCGCGGATAATGAGTTCGGCGACATCGTCGGGCCGGGTGGCCTCGGGATCGACGGGTATCTCGACCGAACGCAGCACCGTCATGGCCAGGTCGAAAAGGTCGAAATGGATGCTGGTTTCGGCGATATCGACGCCGACGAGCATGCCCCGCTCCGGATTGATCGCAAGCTGGGCGCGCGGCCTGCCGACCCCCGGCGCGTCATAGCCGAGTTCGGCGAGCACCCCGACATCCAATAGCTCGGCGATCATATTGCCCACCGTGGCGAACGAAAGCCCGGTGACGCGGGCGATCTCCTGACGGCTGGTGTGGCCCTCGGCGGCATAGACCGCCTGCAGCACATAGAACCGATTCCGCCGTCGGATATCGCGCGCGGTCAGCTGGTACACGGTCGGGCCATCTCCTTCCGATTGATATTCGCAGACGTTACCCGAGCACTTCGGCCAACAGTATTTACAACCGTTAGCGGAAGTCCTACTGTAACCCAGGTCACCACCAGACGCCGAGTGCGCGGCAGATAACACAAGGAGCACCCCATGTCCTGGACCCACCAAAGCCGTTGGACCAGAGCCGTTTTCTGCGGGGTATCGCTCGCACTAGCCGTGTCGGCCTGCTCATCCGGCAAGGACGACGACTCGAAGGCGACCGGGCCGCAACACACCAGCGGCTCGATCAGCCTGGTCTACGCCCAGAAGCAGGGCGATCAGGAGTACTTCATCGGTGAGGCCGAAGGCGCCAAGGCCAAGGCCAAGGAGTTGGGCATCGATCTGAAGGTGGTCAATCTCAGCAATGATGCGAACAAGGCGGTCACCGAGGTACAGAACGCGGTCAACCAGAAGGCCAGCGGCGTGATCGTGGTGGTGCCCGATCCGTCGGTCGGCCCGCAGGTCGCACAGCTGGCCAAGGCCGGTGGCGTCGCGCTGCTGACCTCCGATGACCAGGTCTGTACGAACGGTCCGGATCCGTCGTCCTGCGCCAAGGACAATCTCGTGCCCCGGGTCGGCTTCAGCGGCACCCAGATGGGCACCGAGGTCGGCACCCGCGCCGGTCAGGACTTCAAGAAGGCGGGATGGAAGCCGGAGGAGACAGCGATCATCGACGCCTGGAAGCAGGACGTGACCGTCTGCACCGATCGGGTCAAGGCCAATCAGAAGGCATTCCGGGAGGCCGCCGGTGTGGATGTCAAGGTGATCGAGGTCGGCACCGATAACACCCCATCGGATGCGCAGAACAAGATCTCGGCAACGGTGTCGGGCAACCGGTCGGTGAAGAACTGGATTGTCATGGGCTGCAATGACGAGAACGTCAGCGGCGGTGTCGCGGCGATCCAGAACGCCGGATACTCCGCCGACAATGTGCTCGGTGTCGGTCTCGGCGCCTATCTGGCCTGCAAGGAATGGCGCGGCGGCAAGCCGACCGGATTCAAGGCCGCACTGTTCATCAATGGCAAAGACGTTGGCGCGCTGTCGGTTCAGACGATGTACGACTACCTGAAGAACGGCAAGCAGATGCCGCCCGAGGCGTACGCGCCGACCAAGATGGTCGACTCGACCAACTGGCAGCAGGCGGGCGTCACATGCAGCTGACCGGACTGCGGGTGTCCGGGCTGAGCAAGAGCTTCGCCGGGGTGCCGGCCCTGCGCGAAGTGAGCCTGGACTTTCCCGCTGGTGCGGTGACCGCGCTGATGGGTGAGAACGGGGCGGGTAAATCCACCCTGATCCGCATCCTCGGTGGCGATCACCGCCCGGACAGTGGCCACCTCGAGTTGGATGGTGTGCGACTCGAGGTGGCCACCCCGGCCGCCGCGCGGTCGGCCGGGATCCGGGTGATCGGCCAGGAGCCCGAGATCGTTCCGCATGTTTCGGTCGCCGAGAATGTCTACCTCGGTACGCTGCCGCGGCGCGCGGGTCGTCTGCTCGACCGGGCGGCACTGCGCGAGCGCATGCGTGCCGACCTCGCCCGACTGGGTTTCGACCGTGATCTCGATCCGGACACCCTCGGTTCGAAACTCACTGCCGCACAACGGCAGTTGGTGGAGATCATGCGGGCGCTGACCACCGACGCGAAGGTGATCGCCTTCGACGAGCCGACCTCATCGCTATCGGACCATGAGACCGAATCGCTGTTCGCGCTGATCGGCCGGTTGCGGGAGCAGGGCCTCGCGGTCATCTATGTATCGCACCGGATGCGGGAGATCTTCCGGCTGGCCGACCGGGTTGCGGTGCTGCGCGATGGCACGCTCATCGGCGAGCGGGCGACCGATGAGACCACCGATCGCGAGATCGTCCGAATGATGGTCGGCCGGGACCTGTCGACGCTGTTCGCGCGCAAGCACAGCACGCCGGGGCGGGTCGTCCTCGACGCGGATGCGGTCACGACCGACGATGTGCGGGAGGTGAGCCTGCAGGTGCGCGCCGGTGAGGTGGTCGCGCTGGCCGGACTGGTCGGCGCGGGTCGCTCGGAGCTGGCCGGTGCGCTCGCCGGTGACCTGCCGATCCGCTCGGGGGAGGTGCGGGTGGACGGTAAGAAGCTGCGACTGCGGCAGCCGCGCGATGCGGTGCGGGCAGGGTTGGGGTATGCGCCGGAAGAGCGCAAGGCGCAGGCGCTGCTGCTGCATCGCGGTGTGCGCGACAATATTTCGCTCGCGATGCTCGACCGGTTGCGGCGGCTGCGCTTCATCCGGCGCGGCGCGGAACGGCAGCTGGCTCGGCAGTACGTCGAATCACTCAGGGTGCGAACACCTTCGATCGAGCAGGAGGTGCGCAAGCTCTCCGGTGGCAATCAACAGAAGGTGGTGCTGGCCCGCTGGCTGGCCCGCAAACCCAAGGTGCTGATCCTGGATGAGCCGACCCGCGGCGTCGATGTCGGGGCGAAGGTCGAGATCTACCACGTCATCGAGGAACTGGCCGAATCCGGTGTCGCGGTGCTGGTGATCTCCTCCGAACTTCCCGAAGTGCTCGGCCTGGCCGACCGGATCGTCGTCATGCAGCACGGCCGGGTCACCGGCGAGCTGGAGCGGAGCGAGGCCAGCGAGGAGGCGATTCTCGCGCTGGCCATGGCCGAAGACCTGTCGCATACATCTCGAGGAAACCCATGACAGACCAACAACTCTCACTCCCGGTGGAGACCGCCGCGGCCGCGCCGCCCTCGGTGCTGGCGCGCGGTGCGGCCTCGCTCACCCCGCGGCGTCTGGTGCAGGCGATCGGTACCGGCAATCTCAGTCTGATCGGCGCGCTCGCGGTGGTCGTCGCGATTTTCGCCTGGCTCAACGACGGCTATCTCGATCCGGCGAATCTGGCCGGAATCGGCGAAGCTGTCACGGTTTTCGGCCTGCTTGCCGTGGTGCAGACCGTGGTGATCATCTGTGGCGCACTCGACATTTCGGTCGGCTCGCAGGCCGGTGTCGCGTCGGTGATCAGTGCGATGGCGTTCACCGCGACCACCGACAATGCCTTGCTCGGCATTTTGGCCGCGATCGGTGTCGGGCTGGTGCTCGGGTCGATCAATGGGCTGATCATCGTCTACGGTCGCGTCAATCCGGTCATCGCAACGCTGGCCACACTGGCCGCATTCAAGGGTGTCGCGCAGTTGATATCCGGCGGCAAGGCACAGGGTTTCGTGCTGGGCAATGATGTGTTCATCTTCATCGCCCGCGGCAAGATTCTCGGCCTGCCGGTGCCGGTGGTCATCCTCGCGGTGGTCGCGACGGGCATGCACGTATTGCTCAAGTACACCGATATCGGCCGCAATATCTACGCCATCGGCGGAAATGACACGGCCGCACGGCTTTCCGGAATCAATATCAACAAGTACCTCATCGCGGTATTCGTGCTGGCCGGTGCGGTGGCGGCGATCGCAGGAATCATCCTGACCGCGCGGACCGGCTCCGGACAGCCGGTTTCGGGTAGTGAAGGGCTCGAGCTCAAGGCGATCACCGCGGCGGCACTGGGCGGCTGTGCGTTGAAGGGCGGCAAGGGCACCATCGGCGGCACGCTGCTGGCGGTCGTGCTGCTCGGTGCCTTGGACAACGGGCTCAACGTGGTCGGGGTGAATACGTTCTGGCAGAACGTTGCTCAGGGTTCACTGCTGGTCGCCGCGGTCGTTATTCAGCAGCGGCGCAGCGGGGAGCGCGCGGTCGGGCTACCGACGTAGCCCGTCGCCGTTGCCGACTCATACCAGGAGCAAACGATGATCGAACTGAAAGCCGACCGGTGCTCGCCTCGGCCGGGCAGGCTGTGTGAAGGACCGGTTTGGGATGCGCGCACCAATGAGCTGCTGTGGGTGGACATTCCGGCCGGGCGCATCCATCGTGCCGCGCTGCACGACGGCGACCTCGAACGCCGGTCCACCGTTGCGGTGGGCAGGCGGGTCAGCGCGGTGGTGCCGTGCGCATCGGGCGGGCTGATCGCGACCGCCGTCGATACCTTCCTGCACATCACCGATGCCGGGACGATCACCGAGGTCGCGGCGCTTTCCCTGCCCGATGACGGGGTGCGCCGACGGATGAACGACGCCAAGGCCGACCCACACGGCCGGCTGTTCGCCGGCACCATGTCCGAGGACGAAATCGCTGGCACTGCCGCGCTGTATCGACTCGATCCCGATGCGACGGTGCGCGTCGTGCGCGAGCAGGTGACGATCTCCAACGGTCTCGGCTGGAGCCCGGACGGCACCACGCTGTACTACGCCGACAGCCCGACGCATCGGGTCGATGCCTTCGACTACGACATGGCCACCGGCACTTTCAGCGGTGGCCGGACCTTCGCGGAATTCCCGGACGGTCTCCCCGATGGATTGACCGTGGACGCCCGGGGTTTCGTCTGGGTCGCGGTCTGGGGCGCGGGACAGGTGCGCGCATTCGACCCCGCGGGCCGACCGCATGCGGTCATCGATATCGGCCCGGCACAGGTCTCCAGTTGCGCCTTCGCCGGACCGGATCTGGATGTGCTGGTGATCACCACCGCCGCCGAAGGTGCCGCGGCACCGGGTGCCGGCTCGCTGTTCACCTGCCGGCCCGGTGCGACCGGCCTCCCGACGAATACCTACTCCGACGCAAGGTTGGTGAGCAACCCATGACCACCGATCACGGCCTGCCCCTGGATCTGCCGGCGATCGCGATCCTGCGCGCCCCCTCGGCCGCCCGGTTCGCCGAGGTGACCGCCACCCTGCACGAGGCGGGCATTACCGCGGTGGAGTTCACGCTCAATACCCCCGGCGCACTGGACGCATTGCGCGACAGCTCCGGATTCGCCCACCCGGTCGGCGCGGGCACGGTACTCACCGCCCTCGATGCCGCACGAGCCGTGGACGCTGGTGCGGCCTACCTGATCACGCCGACTGTATGTCCCGAGGTGATCGCCGAGGGCCGCCGCTTGGGTGTCCCGGTGATCTGCGGCGCGTTCACACCCACCGAGATCCACAGCGCTTGGGCAGCGGGCGCCACCATGGTCAAGGTGTTCCCGGCCGCGGTCGGCGGTCCCGGATATCTGAAGGCGATTCGGGGTCCGCTGCCGCAGATCCCGCTGGTGCCGACGGGTGGTATCGGGCTCGCCGACGCCCGCGCGTATCTGGACGCCGGTGCCACCGCGCTCGGGATGGGCTCGCCGCTGGTCGGTGACGCGTGTATCAGCGGCGATCTGGACGCGCTGCGTGAGCGGGCAGTCGCCGTGCGAAAGGCACTGTTATGAGTGAGTGCTTTGCGCGGAAGCAACTGCCATGACCGGTGGCTTGGTAACACTGGGCGAGGCACTGGGGGTTGTCGCCGCCACCGAACCCGGTCCGCTCGCTCCCGGTGCCGCACTCCGCATGGATTTCGCGGGCGCGGAAGCGACGGTGGCCATCGGCGTCCGCAGGCTCGGCCACGACAGCGCATGGGTGGGTAGCGTCGGCGCCGATGCCATCGGCACCATGGTGCTCGACCGGCTGCGCGCCGAACGCGTCGATATCTCGCGGTGCCGGATCGATCCGGAACTGCCGAGC
The DNA here is from genome assembly GCF_053602975.1 of Nocardia sp. NPDC004278. Classification (NCBI taxonomy): domain Bacteria; kingdom Bacillati; phylum Actinomycetota; class Actinomycetes; order Mycobacteriales; family Nocardiaceae; genus Nocardia; species Nocardia sp. NPDC004278. The sequence goes on along the minus strand of NZ_JBSGEQ010000010.1, from coordinate 171,867 downwards.
GGTCTGATGCTGCGCGAGCGCCGCACCGCCGACCACATCCGAGTCACCTACTACCGCAAGGGTTTCGCGGGTTCGCGACTGTCGGCAGCCGATATCGATACCACCCAGATCGCCGCCGCGCGCATACTGCACCTCACCGGAATCACCCCCGCCTTGAGCCCATCCGCCCGCGACGCCGTGCACGCCGCACTCGATGCCGCCGTCGACGCCGGAGTGACCGTCTCGCTGGACATCAACTATCGCCGTGCACTGTGGTCGGAAGCCGATGCCACGGTGGAGCTTTCGAAGCTGGTCTCCCGAGCCGATATCGTCTTCGGCGGGCTCGAGGAAGCAGCCCTGCTCGTCCCGGCCGCGAGCCCGGACGCCATGGCGCAATCCCTTGCCGCACTCGGCCCTTCGCAAGTCGTGGTCAAACTCGGAGCCGAGGGCGCACTCGCACTGCACAGCGGCGAGCTGATCCGACAGCCCGCGGTGGCGGTCCGCAGTGTCGACCCGGTCGGGGCGGGTGACGCATTCGTCGCGGGCTACCTCGCCGGTGTACTCGACAACGGGTCCGCGCGCCACCGCCTGCGATTGGCCGCCACCTGCGGCGCATTCGCCGTATCCGTATCCGGTGACTGGGCGGGACTGCCGTCGCGGCACGAACTCGGCCTGATCACCGGCGCCGACATCAACCGATGAGGGGAAGAGCATGAGTCGTCTGGCAGACCGGGTCGCGGTCGTCACCGGGGCCGCCTCCGGCATCGGTGCGGCCACCGCCCACCGGCTCGCCGCCGATGGCGCCCTGGTCGTCATCGCCGATATTGCCGAAACGGCGGGACGCGAGGTCGCCTCGAAGATCCGGGCGGCGGGCCATCGGGCCGAATTCGTCAGCTGCGATGTGTCCTCGGAAGAGTCCTGGATCGAACTCCGGCATCGGGTCAACGAGTTGTTCGGACCGCTGGACTTCTTGTGTAGCAACGCATCCCAACAGGCCACCATCCCGGTACACGAGCTGACCCGCCGGGCTTGGGACGACGGCCTCGCGGTCAATCTGACCCCGCTGTTCCTCGGCCTGCGCACCTTCATCGACGATCTGCGCGACCGCGGCGGCAATGTGGTCGCGATCTCCAGCGTGCACGCACATTTCGGCTTGCCCGGCTATCCGGTCTATGCCGCCGCCAAGGGCGGGTTGACCGCATTGGTCCGACAGCTGGCCGTGGAGTACGGACGCGCCCGCGTCCGGGTCAATGCCGTACTGCCCGGCCCGATCCTCACCCCGGTATGGGACGACGTCGACGAGGCCGGTCGGCGGCTGTCCGCCGCGGCCACCGCCCTGGACCGGATGGGCGCACCCGAGGAGGTCGCCGCCGCCGTCGCCTTCCTCGCCTCCGACGACGCCTCCTTCATCACCGGCGCCAACCTGGTCGTCGACGGCGGCTGGAGCGTGCGAAAGGAGTCCCGGTGAAAATCACCGCACTGACCACCTACCTGGTCGCGCCGCGCTGGTGCTTCCTGAAGATCGAAACCGACGAGGGCATCACCGGCTGGGGCGAGCCGGTAATCGAGGGCCGCGCGCACACCGTCGCCGCCGCCGTCGACGAATTGGCCGACTATCTCATCGGCAAGGATCCGATGAGTATCGAGGCGCACTGGCAGGTCCTCACCAAGGGCGGTTTCTATCGGGGCGGGCCGATTCTGTCGAGTGCGGTCGCTGGCATCGACCAGGCGCTGTGGGATATCACCGGAAAGGCGCTCGGCGTGCCGGTGTGGCAGTTGCTCGGCGGCGCGGTCCGCGATCGGATCCGGGTGTACAGCTGGATCGGCGGTGACCGTCCCGATGATGTCGCCGAGGCCGCGCTGGAGCGAAAAGCGCAGGGTTTCACCGCGATCAAGATGAACGGCTCGGCCGAACTGGAGCCGATCGATACACCACGCGCAACCCGGGAGATCGTCGACCGGGTGGCCGCGGTGCGCGCGGCGACCGGTGACGAGTTCGATATCGCCGTCGATTTCCATGGCCGCCTGTCGATTCCGATGGCGCGGCGGGTGCTGCCCTTGCTAGAGCCGTATCTGCCGTTCTTCGTAGAGGAACCGCTGGTCCCGGAATGCAGTGCGCAGATCGGCGAGATCACCCGCGCGACGAGCATTCCCATCGCGACCGGCGAAAGACTGTATTCCCGTTGGGATTTCAACGCTGTCCTCGATCAGGGCATTGCCGTCGTACAGCCCGATCTATCGCACGCGGGCGGCATCTCCGAGGTCCGCCGCATCGCCGCACTGGCCGAAGGCCGCGATGTCGCCCTGGCCCCGCACTGCCCGCTCGGCCCGATCGCCCTCGCCGCGAGCCTGCAGGTCGGCTTCGCCACCCCGAATCTGCTCATCCAGGAACAAAGTCTCGGCATCCACTACAACACCGGCTCCGATCTCCTCGACTACCTACTCGACCCGGCCGTCTTCGCCTACCGCGACGGTTACGTCGAGCTGCTGCGAGCCCCCGGCCTCGGCATCGAAATCGACGAGCAAGCGGTGGCGCGAGCCGCCGTGCAGGGCCATCGATGGCGCAACCCGATCTGGTATCGAAAGGACGGGTCATTCGCCGAATGGTGATGGGCCCCTCGCGCGGCGTGGTATCGCACCGGGCTTCGTTATCCGACGGAGAGTTCCCGTAGATTTGCGCGGGGTCGGAGATCATCCGGCGCAACCGGACGAATCTCGCAGGGGAATGTCATGACCACAACCCAGGAGCGGACGCGCTCGCCCTTCTCATCCTGGCTATTGCAGGGCGCGACCGACGAGCGGTATTCCCAGCATGCGGGTCCGATGCGCAAACCGGGTGATGCCGAACACGAGCGGTCCTGGTGGCAGGTGATGTGTTTGACCGGTGTCGACTACTTCTCGACCCTGGGCTATCAGCCCGGTATCGCGGCGGTCGCGGCCGGTGTGCTCTCACCGCTGGCCACACTGGTGCTGGTCGCGCTGACGCTGTTGGGCGCGCTGCCGGTGTATCGGCGGGTGGCGCAGGAGAGTCCACACGGCGGCGGCTCCCTGGCCATGTTCACGCAGCACCTGCCGCGCTGGACCGGCAAGATCTTCATCCTGGTGCTGCTCGGCTTCGCGGCCACCGACTTCGTCATCACCATGACGCTCTCAGCCGCCGACGGTGCCGCGCATATCGTCGAAAACCCTTATGTCCCTTCGGCTCTGCACGACCGCAATCTGCTGATCACACTGGTCCTGCTGGCATTGCTCGCGGCGATCTTCCTGAAGGGCTTCGCGGAGGCGATCAAGATCGCGGTGACACTGGTCGCGGCGTATCTATCGCTGAATGTTGTTGTCGCCGTTGTCGGTTTGTATCAGGTGCTCACCGCGAGTGATCTGGTCGTGGACTGGACGCATGCACTGACCGCCGAACACGGCAATATCGCGGCCATGATCGGCATCTCGCTGCTGGTGTTCCCGAAGCTGGCGCTCGGGTTGTCCGGATTCGAGACCGGCGTCGCGGTAATGCCGCAGATCAAGGGCGCGCCAGGCGATTCCGAGGACAATCCGGTCGCGCGCATCGCCGGTGCGCGCAAGCTGCTGACAACCTCCGCCCTGATCATGAGCACCTTCCTCATGGTGACCAGCTTCATTACGGTCGTGCTGATTCCGGAGCAGGAGTTCGAAACCGGCGGATCCGCGAACGGTCGGGCCTTGGCCTTCCTGGCGCACAAATATCTCGGCGATGTCTTCGGTACCGCCTACGACGTCAGTACCATCGCGATCCTGTGGTTCGCGGGTGCGTCGGCCATGGCCGGACTGCTGAATCTGGTGCCGCGCTACCTACCCCGGTACGGCATGGCGCCGGAATGGGCGCGCGCGGTGCGGCCCCTGGTGCTGGTATTCGCGGTCATCGCCTTCGGTATCACGTGGTACTTCGACGCCGATGTCGATGCGCAGGGTGGTGCGTACGCGACCGGTGTGCTCGTGCTCATCACCTCCGCCGCGGTCGCGGTGACGCTGTCCGCGGCGCGAAAAGGCGAGCGCAACAAGGTGATCGGGTTCGGCGCGATATCGGCGGTCTTCGTATACACGACCATCACGAATATCTTCGAACGCCCCGAGGGTGTGCAGCTGGCCTCGCTGTTCATCGTCACGATCATCGTGGTGTCCTTCGTCTCGCGCGCCCGGCGCTCCTTCGAATTGCGGGCCATCGAGGTGACTTTCGACGAAACCGCCGCCGCGATGATCGATCGGGCCGCGGCCGAGGGCATGATCCGCATCGTTACCCACGATATCGACCAGCGTCGACCCGAGGAGTACCGGGAGAAAGAGGCAGATCAGCGTCTGGAGAGCCACATTCCCGCGGACGCCCCCATCCTGTTCCTGGAGGTCATCGTCCGTGACGCCTCCGAATTCAGCACCGACCTGCGAGTCACGGGACTCGAATTGGCGGGCTATCGAATCCTCAGCGTCGAAGCCACCGCCGTCCCCAATTCCATCGCCGCGATCCTGCTCGCCATCCGCGACCGCACCGGCCTGGAACCGCATGTGTATTTCGAATGGACAGAGGGCAATCCGCTGGTCAACCTGCTCAAATTCCTCTTCGTCGGCGAGGGTGAGGTCGCACCGGTGACCCGGGAGATCATCCGCCGAGCCGTGCCGAATCCGGCCGAACGCCCGCACGTCCACGTCGACAGCTAGCGCCCTCGCTGCGTTACCCCCTCGGCTGCTCGCCGAGCGAAGATGCTCCTATGGCGTCGAATACGGTCGGGCGACCACCATCCGACTACCTTCGACCACCCCCTGACCCCGCTTTCATTGGCGGGGGTGAGTCTGGTTGGTCCACTGGTATCCGTCGAACCAGCGCAGTAGCGCGGGATTCGAGTGATCGGGATACCAGCCGGGGGCCATCGATGTGGAAGCCGGGGGGCGTCGTCGCGAACTCGAGCCCACGATCAACACGATCGGCAACACGATGACCGCGAGGATCACGAGAAGTAAGAGTATGAGCTCAAGTCCCATGCAGTCAGTATGTAGGACCCCGCGCCCCGCGGCCACCTGGCCCGCGGCATCATTCCGCCTCGGCCCGCTCGCCGCCGTCATGGTAACGGGAGAACATCGGCGTCCGGGTAGCGTTGCGCGTCGATTTCGCAACGGTTTTCAGCAACATGCGCGGAACACGGAGATTCGGGCAAATCCCCATGAAGAAAACCGACTGGAATTCGGAAATTCGGTATCCCATCGACATTCGTCAATTGGGCGGCGCATGCTTGTACTTGTCTCGGTGTCGTTTGTCCGGGGGGGAACATCAAAGGAACCGGCAACGATTGGAAGGCAAATGGTCTTCAAGAAATTGCTCGCGACCGCGTTTATGGCCGTCGCGGCGACCGGCATGGCCACGGTCACCGCACATGGCGAGGCCGGGCTGGCGGATGTCAGCTTCACCGCTTCGGACGGCCCGATCGCCTACACGACGAGTCTGGCGGCGGATCACACCAGCGCACTGGTGACCCTCGCCTCCGGCAGATTCGACCTCGCGCCGGATGCCGTCAATGTGCTCGCGGACGACGGTGCGATAGTCGGCACGATCCCGACGACACTGCGCACCGAGGCGGGGCAGGCGCTTGCGGTGACACCGGCGCTGGACGGCACCGGCACGCAACTGAGCCTGACGCCGGTCGGCGGTCCGTCCGATGAGGTCATCGCGTCGCAGAATATGCCCGGTGTGCATCAGGCATGGGGACCGATGTCCATTGCCATCGGTGCGACCTTCGGCTGCATGGTGGGCGTTGCGATCGGGATCTGGTTCTTCCTGGTCGGAGCCATCATCGGATGCGCAATCGGCGCAGCCTGGGGCGCCATGATGGGCCTCTACATGCCGTCCATGTGATCGGTGGATCAGTGGCGGTGATCGAACACAATGACCTGCGGGCCGGGCGACCATTGGCCGCCCGGTCCGCCGCTGTCTACGCCCGCCCGGGAAACGACATGAGCATGTCGTTGCGCGACCGCAGGTTTCGGATCGGCACTTGTCGGTGCGCGTTATACGCCGAGCGCATCGAGAATCATCGGCCGCGCCGTCGCGAGCGCTTGCTGCCAGTAGGGCCAGGTGTGTGTTCCGTTGACGATATCGATTCGAGCGGCAATTCCCAACGCCGCCACTCGATCACGGAACATTTCGGCGGAGATCTCCGTTATCGACTCCAGGCCCATTGCATTCACCGTATTGCCCACCCCTTGTGGCAGGTCGAGCGGACCGGGCGTGCCATTGCCGGTCCAGAGGTATATCGGCAGTCCGCGCAGCAATTCGGCCTGCTCGGTGGCGTCATTGCGGTTCCATGCCGGATCCCCGGCCGGACCCCACATATCGTCGAGATTGAAGTTGCCCTCGTCCCACAGGGCAGCGCGCATCGCTTCGTTCCAGAGCGGAAATGTCGGGTGCACGAACCCCGAAAAGGATCCGGCAAACTTGAACTGATCGCGATGGTAGCCGGCCAACGTCAGTGCGGCACTTCCGCCCATCGATGCGCCGACAATGGCGTTGTTGGTACGTGACACGCCGAACCCTGCCAGGAAGGCAGGCAATTCCTGGGTGAGGAAGGTTTCCCACTTGTACGTGGTCGCCTGATTGTTGGTACTACTCGGTCGATACCAGTCGGTGTAGAAACTCGACCGACCGCCGACCGGAAACACCAACGTGACGTTGTCGCCCGCGAACTGGCGCAGCGCATCGGTATCCGTCGTCCACTGACTGTGGTCGTTCGGCGCGCGGAGACCGTCGAGCACGTAGAGTGCCGCGCTCCCGCCGCGCGCTGCCCACTGCACCTGGACTTTGATCGGCCCCATACTGGACGGCGCGAAAAGTTCCTCGAAACCGCCTGCTGGCGTGCGCAGTATCTGTGCGTGCGGCGGCGCGGCAATAACCACCGCCCCGCCGATCCATGACACCAGCACAGCTGTCGCCATGACAATGCCGACCTTGCTCAGCCAACCACGAACAAATCCCCACCCGTCCCCTGTTCGCTCTGCCACGTCCACTCACACCTCCTGCTCGTTTTCTGACAAGTTGCCGAACGGACCCGAATTCCGCCGCCATCCAGGCCGGGTTGTTCGTACACGCCCGCACTCCCGCGCGCCCGGAATCGGGAAAAACCATCATAGATTGTGCCGCATTTGCTCTCGAGCCTGGGAAATCCGGATCAGATCACCTGGATCAGCGGCGCATTCGTTATAATCCGGCCGCTGGTCGCGGACGGGATGTGGCATATACCTGCACGTCGAATTGGTCGGCAGGAAATGGTTTGGGTGGGATGAGGTTCGGGGAGGACGCCGAGCGCATAATGGCCGCCGGAGACCGTCACGTCTTTGCGGACACGGTGCCGTCTGTGTCGAAGTCGCCAACGTGCGGCCCTGACCAGCGAGAATGATTGCGATAGCCCAGCGTGTATGTGCCGTGGTGGGCTCGGCCGAATGCCACGGATCCGACAAACAGCTCGCGCTGACGGCGATCTGAATAGACTTGGGCCCGTGCGGAAAACGGCGAAGGTAAACGATGACCAACTGGTGAGCTTTATCGATCACGGCGGCACCGGACCCGCGGTGTTATTGCTGCACAGCTATCTGATGGACGCCGATATGTTCGCCCCACAGGTGCAGGCGCTCGGCGGGGCGTTCCGGCTCATCGCGATGGACGAGCGTGGCCACGGTGATACTCCGGCCGAGAACCCGTTCACCTATTGGGATGTGGCTCGCGACGCGCTCGGCCTCCTCGACGAGCTCGGGGTGGCCCGGAGCGCGGTAATCGGTACGAGCCAGGGCGGGTTCATCGCCCTGCGCATGGCACTGCTGGCGCCGCAGCGGGTAGCCGCACTCGCGCTGCTCGGCACCTCGGGCAGTGCGGAGGATCCGGAGGTAGCCGCCGGGTACCGCCAAGCGGCCGCCGCCTGGCGCGAAAACGGTCCGACCCAGGAACTGCTCGATCTCAATGCCGCGATCTGCCTGGGCCAGCACGATGCGACGGAGTGGCAGGCCAAGTGGCGTCGGCTGTCCGGGGACCATATCGACCGCGTGCTCACCCCACTGGTCGAGCGGGACAGCGTGCTCGACCGCGCGCCCGAAATCGGCTGCCCAGCACTGGTTCTGCACGGTTCCGCCGACGCCGCCTACGCCGTCGACCGCGCCCGCGAGCTGGCAGCGGCCCTGCCGAACGCCGAACCTCCGGTGATCATCGACGGCGGCGCGCACTTCCTGAGCCTCACCGACGCCGAAGCCGTCAACCCACACCTGCGGGCGTTCCTGGACCGGTCACTGGACGTCGAATAGGACGGCTTTACGGTCCGCACCTCGCCTCGTCGGTCGACTTCGCCAGCGCGAAAACCGGTCGGCCACCTGACACCGCCATCGGGGTGACTGTGTCAGGTCGCGCGACCGCCAGGGGCGCCGTACCGCAGCCCGTCGATGAGCAGATCGACCATGCGCTGGGCATGGTCCTTATCGGCGGGTAGGCACAGGTTGGCCACCGCTTGCAGCAGCTCGTAGGGCGCGATATCGGCGCGGATCGCACCTGTGGCCGCCGCCGATTCGAGCAGAGATCCGAGAGCGGGCACCAGGTGCTGCTGGAAGTAGGCGGGTAGGGGCTCGAAGGCAGGGTCTCCCGAGTGCAGCGCCGCGGCGAGTCCGCGTTTGGTTGCGATGAAGCCGGTGTACCTGTGCAGCCAGCGCGCCAGTGCCGCATCGGGCTCATACTCGGCCGCCAGTACGGGGGCCGCGTCGGCGCAGGCGTCGACTTCCTGTTGAAAAACGGCCACGACCAGGTCGGAGCGCTGCGGGAAGTGGCGGTAGATGGTGCCGAGGCCAACGCCCGCCCTGGTGGCGATCTCCCGCACCGGGGCGTCCACACCCGATACGGCGAAAACAGCCTTGGCCGCGTCCAGTACCGCCGTGATATTGCGCTGCGCATCGGCGCGTACCCGACGTCCGGACGCGCTGCGCCCCGTACCGGGTGCACCCGGGGTGTCGCCGTGCTCGATCTCGCCCAATCCCGCTCCTCCTCTTGCTTTACCGGAACAATGTTCCGTATAGTTTCGGAACATTGTTCCGATTGGTTGATGGTAGGGCACGCATACGGTGCCGACCACCGACCCCGCCCTGAGGAGAGCCATGAACTACCGCACGCTGGGCCGAACCGGCATAAAGGTCAGCCCGTACTGCCTGGGCGCCATGATGTTCGGCGCCGTGGGCAACCCCGACCACGACGACTCGATCCGGATCATCCACAAGGCCCTGGACGCGGGAATAAACTTCATCGACACCGCCGATTTCTACTCCCGCGGCGAGTCCGAGACGATCGTCGGCAAGGCCATCAAGGACCGCAGGGACAATGTCGTGCTCGCCACCAAGGCGCACCTCCCCATGGGGGAAGATCCCAATCAGCAAGGCAATTCGCGGCGCTGGCTGGTACGCGCACTCGACGATTCGCTGCGCCGACTGCAAACCGACCATGTCGATCTGTTCCAGGTCCACCGTCCGGATCCGTCGGTCGATGTCGAAGAAACGCTCTCGGCGCTGTCGGACCTGGTCCGCAGCGGCAAGGTCCGGGCCATCGGTACTTCCACCTTTCCCGCATCGGACATTGTCGAGGCGCAGTGGGTTGCCGAGCGCCGAGGTCTGGAGCGCTTTCGCACCGAGCAGCCGCCGTACTCGATCCTCAATCGCGGCATCGAGCGCGAGGTGCTGCCGGTCTGTCAGCGCTACGGAATGGGCACGCTGGTCTGGAGTCCGCTGGCGGGCGGCCTGCTCACCGGCCGTTACCGTAAGGGTCAGCAGCCCAATAGTCATCGGGCCAGCTTCGGCTTCCGGCATCTGCGCGACGAGCGTCGGCTCGACGCTATCGAGCAACTCATCCCCGTCGCCGAAGAGGCCGGGATGTCGTTGACGCACCTGGCTCTCGCGTTCGTGATCACCCACCCGGGCGTGACCTCGGCGATCATCGGTCCGCGCACCATGGACCACCTCGACGACGTGCTCGCCGGTGCGGAGACGATCCTGAGTGACGAAGTTCTCGACCGGATCGACGCCATCGTGGCGCCCGGTACCGATATCGGAATGCTCGACATGGCCTACAACCCACCCGCCATCGAACAGGCCCGCCTGCGCCGCCGCCCGACCGACGACCGCGCCGTCAGCGCGGACATCGTCCTCAGCTACCAGTGATCCTGCACTTCCCTTCGGTCGGCCACTCGGTCAATCGACCGGGTGGCTGCGCACCAAACTCGATCGCGCTCGACTAAGGTGTAGGCGAGCTCGCACAGTCAAAAAATGCGTGAACAGCGGTACGTTCCGTGGTTTTTCCACCGAATCGAAAGGCGCTGTAGGCAATGGATTTGACACAAGTCGAGTTACTCACCGAACTGGAACCAGTGGTCGCGGCCAATGTCGACCGGCATTTGGCCACCGCCAAGGACTGGTGTCCGCACGATTATGTGCCCTGGGACGAGGGCCGCAACTTCGCGGCAATGGGTGGCCAGGATTGGGATCCCGAGCAGTCACGGCTCTCGGAGGTCGCCAAGGTCGCGATGGTCACGAATCTGCTGACCGAGGACAACCTGCCCTCCTACCACCGTGTGATCTCGGAGAACTTCTCGCAGACCGGTGCCTGGGGCACGTGGATCGGCCGCTGGACCGCGGAGGAAAATCGCCACGCCATCGCCATGCGCGACTACCTGGTATGCACCCGCGCCGTCGATCCGGTCGCCTTGGAGAACGACCGGATGGTGCATCTGACTCGTGGTGTGCACGCCCCGGAGGGCTTCGGCGGTGTGCTCGATCAGGTCGCGTATGTGACGTTCCAGGAGTTGGCGACCCGGGTCAGCCATCGCACCACAGGACGTGTCTGCGACGACCCGATCGCCGACCGGATGCTGCAGCGCATCGCGGCCGACGAGAACCTGCACATGATGTTCTATCGCAACATCACCGGCGCTGCGTTCGACATCGCTCCCGACCAGACAATGGAGGCCGTGACCCACGTCGCGAAGACCTTCGCGATGCCGGGTACCGGCATGCCGAACTGGCGTCGCAATGGCGTGTTGATGGTCAAGCATGGAATCTACGATTTGCGTCAGCACTTGGACGAGGTGCTGTTGCCGGTCCTGCGAACATGGAATGTCTTCAAGCGCACCGACTTCACCGCGCGCGGCGAGCGCAGCCGCGAAGAACTCGCCGAGTACCTCGACAAACTCGGTCGCGATGTCATCCGCTTCGAAGAACAGCGCGACCGCATCCTCGCCCGCGAGGCGGCGCGAGTCGGGTAGCGCACTTGGATGTCACGGTCATCCGCGACCGTGACATCGTGGCCGGCGCCGAATCCCGTGTCCCGCGAGCGATCTCGACGCGGGTAGTTCGAGCGCGGCCAACTCCTGTCCGAGTTCCACTGCGCGGCAGTCGAGTTCGGATGTTGTGCAGTACCCGCGGGCTCAGGCGAGGTCGCGCAATTCGCGACTGATGGCGTGGGCGAGGACTTCCCTGGCTCGGTCGAGGGTGATCGAGCCGCTGTGCCAGCGTTCGCTGAGTCCTTCGACCAGGGCGGTGAGGTGTTCAGCAGTTGCGGCCGCGTCGATATCGGAGGCGACGGTACCGGCCTGTCGGGCTTGGGCGATGAGGGTTTCGACGTCGTTGTTCCATGCCCGCGTGGTGGTGTCGAGAGGTTCGCGCAGGTCGGGGTTGAACACAGCGCTGGCGCGTAGCTCACCCCAGGCGATGCTGTTCACCCGCACCTCGTCGTCATCTTGGAGTTCGAGCATCAGCATCTGTTCGAGCTGAGTGCAAGGGTCGGCCTCGATGAAGGCGCGGTCGGTGTAGTCCTTGGCTCGGTGGTTGATGTGTTCGAGCGTGGCGTGCAGGACTCCGGAGCGGTCTTTGAAGTGGTAGTAGATCAGTGCCGTGGACACGCCCGCTTCCGCGGCGAGTTTCTCGATCCGCAGCCCACGCACTCCGTCTTGGGCGATGACACGGACGGCGGCTTCCAGGATCTGCGTTTGACGCTGCGACACAAGTCCTCACAGTAGGGGCAGGGTGCGGCCGAGCCGGAAATGCGGGGTTGTCGGCCCGGCCGCGTCGGCTGGCGAATTTGCCGGAGTTCAACGGTCGCCGACGAGGTTAGTCGGCGGGTTCCTGCTGAGTGGTGCAGTGGATACCGCCACCACCGGCGGCGACGCCGTCGATATTGATCTGCACGACCTCTCGGCCGGGGAACAGGCGCTCCAGGGTGGTTTTGGTGGCCGGATCGGTGTCCGGATCACCGAATTCGGGGGCGATGACCGCACCGTTGCAGACGTAGAAGTTGATGTATCCGGCGGCGAAGTCGTCATCGGCGAAGGTCTCCCGCACCGTCGACGGGCCCTCGAGGACCTCGACCCGAAGGGGGCGACCGTGGACATCGGTGGCCGAGTGCAGGATATCGAGGTGGCGGCGAGTGACGTCGTAGTCGAAGGAGTCCGGTTCGTTGTCCAGTCCGGCGACCACCACGCCCGGGCTGGCGAAGCGGGCGTAGAAGTCGGTATGGCCGTCGGTGATGTCCTCGCCCGCGATGCCGGGCAGCCAGATCACCTTCTCGATGCCCAGCAGGTAGGCCAGCTCCTCCTCGACATCGCGCTTGCGCCAGCCGGGGTTGCGGTTGTTGTTGAGCACACAGCTTTCGGTGATGATCGCGGTGCCCTCCCCATCGACTTCGATGCCGCCGCCCTCGAGCACCAGATCTGTGTGCCGGGTCTCGACTCCGGCGCGGCCGGTGACGAACCCCGCGACCTCGGCGTCATGGCGGTCCTCTTGTTTGTTGCCCCAGCCGTTGAAATTGAAGTCCACCCCGGCCTTGGTGTTGCCGCTGTTGACGAATACCGGCCCGGTGTCACGCATCCACAGATCATCGATCTCGGCGGCGATCAATTCGACGTTCGCGCCACCCATGAGGCTCTGTGCCAGCCCCATCTCGCCCGGCCGCACCAGCATCGATACCGGTTCGAAGCGGGCGATGGCGGTCGCGATGGTCGCCAGATTGCGTTGCACCTCCGGTAGCAGCCTGCCGCCCCAGATCCGTTCGCTGGCACCGAAGGCCATCCAGGTCCGTCTGTGTGGCTGCCCTTCCTCGGGCATCATCCACTTTCTCCCATCGTCATGTTTATAGCTGGTGCGATCGCCGCGCATCGGCGACGACGAATCGTCGCAACCCGCCAGCAGCAGGCTGCCCATGGCGGCCAAACCTGTCTGCACGAATGTGCGCCGTCGCATCCTTAACTCCCTGTCGTCTCTGGGCGTCCGCGCGACGGAGGTCGGCATCGGACGCCAGTGAGCCCATTCGCGCCGCGACCGCGCCTGAAGTGCGAGCGAGCGCATGACAATCCAGGACACTAGATCCTGACTAAAAATTTAGTCAAATTCGGAGTTGTGTGCCGACCCGGTACTGCGCGGTGGTCGGTCACCGCCTTCGCGCGCTGGACAGAGCCCGCCAATCGGGAGCCGCACGCCGAGATCGCCCATGCGGCACTGCGTGACTTGCGAACCCGCGCAACAACTCTCGGTGTTGAAATTGCCTAATTGCGTGAGAAGTCGTGTTGGGCAACGGATATCGGAGCAGGTGGCCCCTGCCGCGACGGAAGTCGTTGCGGCAGGGGCGGGGAGCATCAGTTTCGAGATTCGCGCGAATTCACTGCTGTGCGTCTTTGCTGCGCTGAATGGTCTCGGCAATCCGCTTGATGCGCCGGAGCCTGGCGTCCCACGCCGCCCCCACCGAGGACAGTTGCGCGACCGCGCGGGCAAGTTGCGCCTCGTCCACCCGGTACCTCCGTTCTCGCCCGGCGGGCGTGGCGTGCACCAAGCCGACACGGTCGAGCACGCCGAGGTGTTTCGCGATCGCCTGTCGTGTCACGGGCAGCTGCCCGCTGAGGCTGGTGGCCGTGCCGCCGCCATCCGCCAGGAGTAGATCGAGCATCCGCCGACGGGTCGGATCCCCGACCGCGGACCACAGGTCGTCGTCGACGGCGGTGGTCATGGGGTCGACACCAGCCGCGCGAGGTAGTCCCCGAGCTGGGGAATGAAGGTGTTCCAACCGCTGCTGTGGTCCCGGTACACTTCCTCCAATTTCGCTGCCTCCCAGCCCATTTCGCGGAATCCGGTCTCGGTCATCCGAATTCTGGTGCCGGCACCCGATGGGGTCAGCTCGAAGGTGACCAGCAGCGTGTCGGCGGAGTTGTCGACCTTGTCGCCGGGATAGCCCCAGCGGAATGAGAACAGTCGAGGCGGCTCGGCGTCGACCACGGTGATCGGAACGACCTGCGCCCTGTTGTCCCAGACGAGCTCGCCGACCGCGCCGGGCGTGGCCTCGACCGAGGCATCGTCGCTCCACCATTCCGAGATGTGCTCGGGGCTGCTGACGACCTCGAAGACCACCTCGGGCGAGGCGTCGACGTGGATCTCTCGTTCGATGCTTCCGTACTCCATACTCTTCCTCCATGTGCAATGTTTGGTTGCGCATGACGGTAGTCGACGTCCCGCGCATGCGCAACTATTGGTTGCGCATTTGCTGGGATCGAGGCAGCGCACAGGCGTTGATCGCATCGGAGACCGTTGGGTGCGGGCGTTAAACTGCTGATCGAGTCGGCAGTGCCTCGTCTCGCGAGTGCGGCAACATCGAGCGTGCCCGGCTAGGTCGGTTTGCTGTCCCCGTCGCAGGGAGGTGGTGCCGTGTCCATTCGTCGAAGTGTGCTGGTGGCAGTCGTTCTGTGTGCGTTGTCGGTGCTGGGCGCGCCGCAGGGGCATGCCTACCCGTCCGGTGCGGGCAATGGGGGCTGTCGGCAAGGCAGCGTGATGACCGGCCGGTTGGTCCCCGGCACCGGTAGCGCGGGTCAGAACATTCGGCGTGCTGCCACCCTGTGGGAGTGCGTCAGTTCGCTGCTTCCGGGTATCGAGGCCGGACAGTTCAGTGTGACGATTCCGTGGAACGCACCCGGTGCGACCAGCGCGGCCACATTTGCGTGGTCGGATGGCAGCGTCAGCTCAGCGACCGGGTTCGGCAATGGCCTGTGGTTGATCACCGACGGACCGGCGAGTGGCCACGGCATCCAGGTGGATGTGGCCGACACTTGGAACGGCTGGTACTACAGCTATGCCGACGTCGCCGTCACCTCGGCGACCTTCCTCTCCTGAACCTGGCCGCACGCGTGTGCCTTTGAGCTACGGTTCGGGGTAGCAGTCGACGGTGGCGGCGGGGGGCGATTCGGGACGTACTCGCGGTAAATGTCCGCAGCCCATGAGCGCATCGGGGCACGCAGGTGTGTCGGTAGCTGTGAAGAGTGTGTATTCCGAATTCGCCCGCCGGGCGCCGCAGCGTGGCAGGATCGGCGTGGATGACGGATGGGGATGTGATGGCTGAAACTGATTCGACGGCAACGGTATTCACAACGATCGCGGAGGCGGCGGCCCGGCTGCGGCGGGGCGAGGTGAGTGCGACGGATCTGGTGGAGGGCGCGCTGTCCGCCGCGGATGCGCACGACGAGACATTCGGAGTGTTCCTGACCCGGTTCGAGGAGCGGGCTCGGGCGCGCGCCGCCGAGGTGGACCGGAAGATCGCGGCGGGGGAGCGGCTGGCGCCCTTGGACGGGATTCCGTTGGGGGTCAAGGATATCTTCGCGCATTCGGCGGGGCCGACCACGGCACAGAGCCTGGTCTTGGACCCGGAGTGGGGGAAGTCGGCCGGGGATGCCGCAGTGGTGCGGCGGCTCGAGCAGGCAGGGGGGATCGTGGTCGGAAAGACCACCACCATGGAGTTCGCGATCGGGGTCCCCGATCCGGAGAAGCCATTTCCGATACCGCGGAATCCGTGGGACGTGCAGCGCTGGGCGGGCGGGTCCAGTTCGGGATCTGCCAGCGGCCTCTTGACCGGGGCATTTCTGGGTGCGGTCGGCACCGATACCAGCGGCAGCCTCCGAATTCCCGCCGCCTTCTGCGGAATCACCGGATTCAAGCCGACATTCGGCCGGGTGCCGAAATCCGGTGTGGTGCCGCTGGCCTACACCCTCGACCACGCGGGGCCATTGGCTCGCACGGCCGCCGACTGCGCCTTGCTGCTTGAGGTTTTGGCCGGTCACGATGCCGAAGATCCGTACAGCTCGAATGAACCGGTCGCCGACTACACGGCCGCGCTCAGCGGCGATCTGCGCGGCATCACCATCGGCGTGGACGATCTCGATCGCTTCGTCGGCGACGGACGGGATCCGCAACAGCCGCAACGGTTCTCGGCGGCCATCGATGCCCTGCGCGAAGCGGGCGCGACCATCGTCGCGATCGAGATCCCCATGTACGTGGAGACGACAGCGACCGCCCTGGTCGTGCTGGCCGCCGAATCGGCCGCCTACCACCGGCCGACCCTGCGCTCCCGCTACCAGGACTACGCGCGCGGCAGTCGCGTCGTCTTCGCTGCGGGCAATTCCGTCAGCGGGGCGGATTATGTTCAGGCCCAACGTGTTCGGCATGTCGCGCAGCGTCGGATGGCGGAGCTGTTCACCGAGGTGGATCTGGTGGTCACCCCGACCGGCCATCTCGGCGCCCCGCGCATCGACGCCATGGAGCAGCTGAACCCGGTGAGCGTGCTCGCGGGATTGCATACGCCGTACTGGAATTCGCTCGGCAATCCCACCATTGCGGTGCCGATCGGACTCACCGCCGATGGCGTGCCCCTGTCCATCTCGATCAGCGGCAATCACTTCGACGAGGCAACCGTGCTGCGCGCGGGCGATGCCTTCCAGCGGCGCACCGATCACCACCGTCTGACACCCATGCTGTCCTGAAGTTCGAAAGGTATTGCCATGAGCACCGATTCGACGTGGCCCTGCTCCGACGAGGAGAACGCGGCCATCACCATGCTGGAGCAGATCCTGCAGGGGATGGCGGGTCTGCTGGACTCGGTCGAGGACGCCCGATATATCGACCCCAGCGGCGGCTATGTGCCGTACCGGGGAGTGCCGCCGAGCTGATTCGGCAGCCATACGCCGCAGGGGTGGGGCGGTGAATTCGGCTCTACCTCCGCGGTATTCGACGTAAGCGGCATGCGCGTCGAATTTGTTCCACCGTTTGGAGTTAGTTTCGTGACCACCCCGCAGTCTCCGTCCTGTCCCGTTCCGCACGGCTCTCCGATTGCTACCGACGGCGAACGCGCTCCGCTCTACACCCCGGAGTTCGCCGCCGATCCGCACCGCGCCTATCGGGAGATGCGCAGGAAATACGGTTCGCTGGTACCGGTGGATCTGGCTCCCGGCATTCCCGCGACCTTGGTGGTCGGCTATCGCGCCGCAGTGCGCATCCTGCATGATCCCGGGCGCTTTCCGCGTGATCCGCGCACCTGGCAGCGCGACGTTCCGCCGGACTGCCCCGTCTTGCCCATGATGGATTGGCGCCCAACTCTTTTGCACAGCAATGGCGAGGTGCACGCCAGATACCGGGAAGTGGTGAATGCGGCCATCGAGGGTGTCGATCTGCATGCGTTGCACACCACCGTGGCAGAGATCGCCGTCCCGCTGATCAATGCGTTCTGCCAGACCGGGTCGGCGGATTTGATCGCCCAGTACGCACTTCCGCTCGCCTTCACCGCGATCAATGCCGTCCTGGGCTGTCCGCCCGAAATCGGCGGGCGCACCGCGCTCGGTTTGGCGGCGATGTTGGATACGGTCAATGCCGCCAAGGGAAATGAACTCGTGCACGAGGCATTGACCGAGCTGATCGCGCTCAAGAAGGACGAACCCGGTGACGACATCACCACTCGACTGCTACAGCATCCCGTCGGCCTCGACGATTCGGAAGTACTAGAACATGTGATGCTGCTATACGGCGCTGGCATCGAACCGGCGCAGAATCTGATCGCCAATTCGCTGTTGCTGATGCTCACCGATGACCGCGTCGCCGACAATATGCTCGGCGGCAGCCTGTCCACCCGCGACGCCCTGGACGAGGTGTTGTTCACCGATCCGCCGCTGGCGAACTACTGCATCACCTATCCGCGCCAGCCCATTCTGATCGACGAAATATGGCTGCCCGCACACCAACCCGTCCTCATCAGCATGGCCGCGTGCAATAACGACCCCGAAATCGGTGGGGAGCATACCGGGAACCGCTCGCATCTGGCGTGGAGCGCGGGCCCGCATGCCTGCACCGCAAAGTCCATGGCGTACTTGATAGCTCAGGACGCCATCGACCAATTGCTCGACGCAATACCGGAATTGCGACTTGCGACTCGGGCGGCCGAGCTCACCTGGCGGCCCGGTCCGTTCCACCGGGCGCTGACGGCACTCCCGGTGACATTCCCCAAAACGCCAGCGTGGAGCGTCTGAGCAGACAAATTCACCGCAGCGCATCGGCCGCGGCTGCGGCGATCGCGCCAGCGACCGCACCGAGCGCAGGGGAATCGACCTTCCACTGTTGCCAGTACAGCGGAACATCAATATAGGAATCCCCATCGATGGGTGCGAGGTCGCGCCCGGCCCGGCCGCCGCGGGTCTGCAGATCCGGCAACATCCCCCAGCCGAGCCCGATCCGAATCGCCTCGGCGAACCCGGCAGATGACGGCACATAGTGGCGTGGTGGATCGACCGGCTGCTTGCACCGACGTCGCAAATGCCGGTCCTGCAGATCGTCCTTGCGATCGAAGAGCACCACCGGCGCGGCGGCATACGCCTTGGCAGTCGGCCCATCCGCGAACCAGGTCCGCGCGAACCGCGGATTCGCCATGGGCCGATACCGCATCGCGCCGAGCTTCTCGACCCGGCAGCCCTGCACCGCCGCCGCCGTGGCGGTAATCGCCGCCATTACCGTCCCATCGCGCAGCAGCCGCGTCGTGTGCTCCTCGTCTTCGCGGTGTATCTCGAAACACACACCGGCCGGTGCGTGCCGTAGCGCCGGCATCACCCACGTTTCCAGTGAGTCGGCATTGACCGCGATCGGCACCCGGATGGGCCGATCCGCGGGTCGATCGGCATCACCGAGTTCGCGTGCGGTGTCACCGGAGAGCAGTTCGATCTGCCGGGCCAGCCGCAGCACCGCGAGTCCGGATTCGGTGGGGCGCACCGGTTTTGTGCGTTGCAGCAGAATGCGACCGGCCGCATCCTCCAGTGCCTTGATGCGCTGACTGACCGCCGACGGCGTCACGCGCAGACTGCGCGCGGCCGCGTCGAAGGTGCCCTCGGTGACCGCCGCGTTGAGTGCGCGGAGCTGATCCAGCTGCAGATCCATTAAGAAATCGTAAAGGTACTTCAGAATCTTTAGCTGGTCTGGTGCGCTGTGCGGATCTAGCGTCGATGTATGTGACGGCATCATCGGCGGCCCTGGCGGCCATCTCGGGACTCGGCTTCGGACTTTCCCTGATCGTGGCGATCGGCGCGCAGAACGCCTTCGTCCTGCGGCAGGGTCTGCGTGGGCAGCATGTGCTGGCGGTGGTCGCGGTCTGCACGGTGTCCGACGTGGTGCTGATCGCCGCCGGTGTCGGCGGGTTGGGGGTTGTCATCGAGTCCGCCCCGGTGGCGCTGACGGTCATCCGTTACGCCGGTGCGGCCTTCCTGACGGGCTACGGGGTGCTCGCGGCGCGGCGCGCCTTCGCCGCGGCATCGCTGACCACCGAAACCACCGGCGCAACCGTCGCGCTCGGCGCGACCGTGCTCACCTGCCTGGCGCTGACCTGGCTCAACCCGCACGTGTATCTGGATACGGTGCTACTGCTCGGCTCCTTCGCCAACACTTATGCCAGCCCCGACCGCTGGTTCCTCGGGGCGGGCGCGATGCTCGCCAGCGTGCTCTGGTTCACCGCACTCGGCTATGGCGCCCGCAAGCTCGGCCCGCTGTTCGCCCGCCCGAGTGCCTGGCGGGTCCTGGATTCGGTGATCGCGGCCGTAATGTTCGCCCTTGCGCTGGGCCTATTGCTGACCAGCTAGGCCCGCTGTGCAGGGCTAAGCTTGCGTAAACGCTGCAACGCCGCAGGACCGGATTGCGATCAGTACGTGACTGGTTCGGTGGTGCAGGGTGGGGATGGCCGCCCCAGGCGTGAGAGGTGGGCAGGCAGTGAGTTATCCGTACGGCTATGGGGAGCAGCCGCCACGGCAGGATCCGGCGCCCTGGGGGCAGCCGGTGGGCTATCCGGAGCAAACGGGCTGGGATCACACCGGCTATCCGGCGGGATATCCCGGTGCGCCCGCGTCGGGCCAGCCGCCGCGGCCCCCGAAGTCCAGGACCGGGGTCCTCGTGGCGCTCGGGCTGGTCGCGGTGCTCGCCGTGGTCAGCGTCGTCCTGGTTGTCTTCGTCGGCCGCGATAAGGGCCGATCGCAGGCAGCCGATTCCACCGTCACTGTCGTCCCGGCGACGAGTGTGCCGGGCTCGATCACCCAGCGACCGACCACGACGACACCACGCCCAGGCCAGCCGTCCTCGGGCAAACTCACCTACAACGACTTCGCCAAGGACTGGAATTTCAAATTCGACAATGTGGAACTGCACGCCGACTGGGTCGAGGGTCGCGATCACGCCAGCTGCCGGGATTTCGAGGTGGACGGCAAGCTCACCGGATTGGGCTGCCAGTACGCCGCTGAACTGGTGTATCGGGCCGAGGGCGGCGGACTGAAGATCACCCAGTTCCTCATCGCCATGTCGGATGAGGGACAGGCCGCCGCCGCGCTCGGCAAGTTCAGCGATGCGGATCTGCACCTGCGCTCGGGCACCTATATCGATCATTTCGTCACGGGCAAATGGCGCGATGGGAATGAGAAGCAGTTCGTCGTGGTCACCGTGGCCACGGCGACCGGAGCCGTCGATGTGGAGACGGTCAAGAAGTATCTGCAGTACCGGCACGCCGATACGCTCGGCGCGCTGGCGTTCCGCTAGCGATCGCTGAGCTGATGAAGCGTTCGCAAGCCTGTGGCAGTGTCGAAGTCATGCGACTCCGAAGCTGGAATACGACGGCCGCGATCTGCGCGTGGGGCCTGCTGCTCGGCGGATGCGGACACGGCGCACCCACGCCGACCAAGGCATCGGATACGACGTCTTCAGGCGCGATGCCGCGGACGGAGGCCGGACCGATATCGACGCCCGCACGCTTTATCGCCGATGATCGCGTGGTCGTCATCGATCCCGGACACAACGGTGGCAATGCCGCAAACCCCGGGGAGATCAACCAGCAGGTGCCCGACGGTCGCGGAAAGACCAAGGCGTGCAACACCACCGGCACCTCGGCCATCGACGGATACACCGAGCACGAATTCAACTGGGACGTCGCCGATCGGGTTCGGGACACATTGGCCGCCCGCGGTATTCGCGTCGTCATGACCCGCGACGACGATACGAGTGTCGGCCCGTGTGTCGATGAACGCGCCGCCATCGGAAACCGCAGTGGCGCAGCGGCTGTCGTCTCGATCCATGCCGACGGCGCCGCCGCGGGCGCACATGGCTTCCACATCGCCCACTCGTCGCCACCGCTGAATTCCGCACAGGAAGAGCCGTCTCAGCGACTGGCGACAACGTTGCGCGACACCATGATTCGTTCCGGTCTCACCCCGTCCACCTATGTCGGGTCGGACGGTATGAACCCGCGCGCCGATCTGGCCGGTCTGAATCTCTCGGAACGCCCTGTCGCGCTGGTCGAATGCGGAAATATGCGCGACCCCGGCGATGCCGCGCTGATCGAATCTCCCGACGGCCGGGCCCGCTACGCGGACGCCATCGCGAGCGCCATCGCCGCCTTCCTCGGGTAGGTGACTTTCGTGATCGGGATCACCGACTGCGTGCGGAGCGGCCCTATACCTCCTGAGATAGCGGCGTTACGCTAACGCTGTTACCTCGAGCGCAGTCGAACAGGGAGTCGCTCATGCTTGTACGGATCGCCCATCTGGCCACCCGGCATCCACGTACGATCCTGCTCGCCGCGGCACTATTGGCCGTGCTCTGCGGTGCATTCGGCGCATCGGTGACCGCACATATGAAGACCGGCGGTTTCACCTCCAGCGATGCCGAATCGTCACGGGCCGCCGAGCTCATCGCCGATAACTTCGGCGGCGCCGAACCCAACCTCATCCTGCTCGTCCGCGACAATGCGGGCGCGGACAGCCCGGCCGCCAAGGCCGCGGGCACGAAGGTGGTCGATACGCTGCGCTCGCGCGGTGACGTGATCGGCATCCAGTCCTACTGGAGCACTCCGCAGCCGCTGTCCACCGCATTGCGCAGCAAGGACGGCAAGAGCGCGCTGGTGATCGGCTACATCACGGGAGGCGAGACCACGGCGCAAAAGGTCGCCGGTGAGATCGCCGAACAAGTGGTCGGAAGCAATGACGGCGTCAGCATCGCTCAAGGTGGACTCAGCTCGATCTACCACGACGTGAACGGACAGATCACCCACGATCTCGCGGTCGCCGAGGGCGTGGCCATCCCGCTGTCGTTCATCGTGCTGATCCTGGTCTTCGGCAGCCTCGTCGCGGCCTTCCTGCCGCTGGCTGTCGGTATCTTCGCGATCCTCACTACGTTGGCGATCCTGCGCACCCTCACGGTGTTCACCGATGTCTCGATCTTCGCGCTGAATATGACCACGGCACTCGGTCTCGCCCTCGCGATCGACTACAGCCTGTTCATCGTCAGCCGCTACCGCGAGGAACTCGGCAACGGCCTCGATGTCGAGGCGGCCGTGGTGCGTGCGGTGCAGACCGCCGGACGCACCGTCCTCTACTCGGCGCTGACCGTCGCGCTGTCGGTGGCGGCGCTGGGCGTGTTCAACCTGTACTTCCTGAAATCCTTTGCCTACGCCGGCGTCGCGGTCGTCGCCGCTGCGGCTGCCGCCTCGATCCTGATCCTGCCCGCGGTCCTGATGCTGCTCGGACACCGCGTGAACGCCGGTGATCTGCGAAAGCCATTGGGGCGCTTGCTCGGTCGGACACCGCGCGGGGATCTCGCACCCGAGCAGACCTTCTGGTACCGCACGGTGCAGCGGGTGATGCGCAATGCCGCCCCGGTCGCCATTGTGATCATCGTGCTGCTGCTCGCGGTCGGATCCCCGTTCCTCGGCGTGAAATTCGGCTATCCCGACGATCGGGTGCTCAATACCGGCGCGTCCGCCACCAGTCGGACGGTCGGCGACGCACTGCGCAGCGACTTCCAAGCCAATACCGCCACCAATGTCACCGTGGTGCTCGACGGGTATCACGGAAACCCGGCCGCCATCGGTGATTACGCCGCTGAACTGTCCAAGGTGCCCGGTGTGGCCGGAGTGCTGTCCGGCGTCGGGGTGTACGCGGGCGGGTCCAAGGTATCGGCCGGACCGCCGCAGATGATCAACGACACCGGCGCATTCCTCACTGTCGCGACCACAGTCGATCCCTTCACCGCCGCAGGGAAGACGCAATTGGCCCAACTGCGCGATGTGCCCAGTCCGGGGCCCGCGCTCTTCGCCGGCGCGGCCGCGGTCAACGTCGACGCCCTCGACGCACTGGGTGCGCGACTGCCCGTGGCCGGTGCGCTGATCGTGCTCGCCACCTTCGTCGTACTGTTCTTGTTCACCGGAAGCTTATTGCTTCCGCTGAAAGCCCTTGTGCTCAACACGCTTTCGCTGACGGCGGCGTTCGGCGCGATGGTCTGGATCTTCCAGGAGGGGCATCTGTCCGCTGTGCTCGGCAGCGACGCGACGGGATATCTGGTCCCGACCATGCCGATCCTGATGTTCTGCCTCGCCTTCGGCATGTCCATGGACTACGAGGTGTTCCTGCTGTCGCGCATCCGCGAGGAGTGGTTGGCCTCTGGCCGCACGGCGGCGGACAGTAACCGCGCTGTTGCGCTCGGCGTCGCCCGTACCGGCAAGATCTTCACCGCCGCCGCACTGTTGATGGCCATCGTGATGGCCGCCATGGTCACCTCGAAGGTATCGTTCATCCAGATGATGGGCCTCGGACTGACCTTGACGGTGCTCGCGGACGCCACGCTGATACGCGGCCTCCTGGCGCCCGCCCTCATGCGAATGTTGGGCACCGCGAACTGGTGGGCGCCCGCGCCACTTGCCAGGATGCACACCAAGATCGGGTTGCGCGAGGACGAATCCATAGCCGGCGCACCCGAATCCGGCAAACCCGAACTGGCTCGGCGGAGGTGAACTTCACCCGTCGGCAGCGCTCCGCGCGCGGCACAGGTGAGGGGCTGCGCGCCGAAATCATAGATGCCACAAAGGGTTTGCTGGCTCGCACCGGTCAGGTGGACGCGGTCTCCATTCGCGCGATCGCCAAGATCGTCGGCGTGACCCCGCCGTCGATCTACCGCCATTTCGCGGATAAGGATCAGTTGATCGATGCGGTGGTGGCCCAGGTATTCGAGGATCTGGACGCGGTGATGTCGGCTGCGAGCGATCCGAACGAGTCGCCGATGGAGCGGCTGCGCCAGCAGGGACTGGCCTATGTGCGCTTCGCCAGAGCGCATCCCGAGCACTACCGGCTGGCCACCATGCCCGGTGCGACCGCTGGCGCGGTCGATCAGGTGTTGACCAGCAGTGCCTTCGCGCATTTCGCAGCGACCGTTACCGAGTGCATGAACCTCGGCATGATCACTCCCGGCGACCCGGTGCCGGTGGCGCTGGAACTGTGGTCGAGCGCGCACGGGATCGCCTCGCTGCTGATCGCGAAACCCTATCTGCCGTGGGGAGATCTCGACGCATTCACCGATCGGGTACTGAGCTCGGTATGTGTCGGTCGGGTCGTCATCGACAATGTCCTCGGTGCGGAGGTAACCCCCGATGAGGTCGCACAGTGGCTCGAGGCGAACCGCCGGCAGCCCTGATCCCTTGGGCGGCACGGTGATAGGAGCCAGTCCTCAGGCCGCCGTGGCCTCGATCCGCCCCGACGCGATCGCCGCGAGCAGCGCGTCATGGTCGGCATTCGTCTGATCCGCGTATGCGATGGCGAACTCGCCCATCGCCCGCTCGAAGGCATCGCCGGTACCGAGATATGCGGCGATCGCGGCACGGTCACCGGAACGTGCGTGCGCCCGAGCCAAGGTATGCCCACAGAGCGTGGCGTAGTCGCGGAGCACGGTACGGCTCATATCCTCGATGACCGCCGAACCCTTCATATCCCGCAGCTGGCGCACGTAATAGCTGCGCTGATCCGATCCAGTGGCCCAGCCGAGAAAGATATCGCTCGCCGCCTGAATCAGCCGCTGCCCGTTGACAACCCGATGGCCGTGATGTCGAAATTTGCTGGGCTTCAAATGCGGCGCGAGCACCGACTCCTCGGCCTCCTTCACCTGCAGAAATAGCGGACTGCCGGTGTTCTGCCCGGCGAGCAGCACAATGAAGCATCGCGTCCCGACACTGCCGACGCCGACGACCTTGCGCGCGATATCGACTATCCGATGCCGTTGCAGCAGTACCTGCCGGTCCTCGCTCAGTGTTTTGTGATAGTCGGTGACGACTCGGTCGATAACCGCCGCGTCCAGCTCTTCGATCGGCACCAGTAGCGGCGGCCGACTCCGAATATGCGGCGTGCCATCCGGACCCGGCTCGGTGAGCTTGCCGAGCGCCTGCAAACTGGTGTTGGCCCGAGCCTTGTTGATCACCTTCTCGACATCCTTGCGCTGCTTGGGTGCTCGCACCAAGACCGCCGCTTGCTCGGCATCGACCCGCTCGTACCACACGCTCATCTCATCGAGTCCGGCCAGTCGAATCATGGACTCCCGGTACCTTCGAGCCGCCGCGAGCACCGCCGCCTGCGCATCGCCATCACTGAACCCATTCGCCCGCGCCGCCACCGCGACACTCGCGACCAGCCGCTTCACATCCCATTCGAATGGCCCCGGCAGGGTCTCATCGAAATCGTTCAGGTCGAACACCAACGCGCGCTCCGGCGAGGCGTACAACCCGAAATTCGACAAATGCGCATCCCCGCACAACTGCACTGCCAACCCGGTATCGGGCCCGGCGGCCAAATCGGCCGCCATGATCGCGGGCGCCCCCCGGAAAAACGCGAATTGCCCCGCCGCCATCCGCCCATACCGAATCGGCACCAACTCCGGCACCCGACTGGCCGCCTGACGCTCGAGCACCCCAACCGGATCCGCCCGATCCGCCGGTACCGCCCACACCCCCAATGCCGACCGAGAAACCCGCCGCCGAGCCGCCCGCCCAACCTCACCCGAGGCCCGCGCGGTGGTCACAGTGCTCGGCTCCGCCATCCGCCCAGTCTCACCCCGCACTCGGCCCGCGGCAACTACCCGGCCATCGCGGGAGTGTCATCGTCGCCGTCCGGGTCGTGCAGGCGAGGTCAGGAGAAGGTCTTGTGCGGGACGCCTACGGTGAGGCCGCCATCGATGACGAATTCGGCGCCGGTCGAATATGAGGATTCGTCGCTGGCCAGGTAGGTCACCAGGGCGGAGACCTCGGCAGGGTCGGCGGCGCGGCCGAGCGGGATCTGCAGGAAATCCTCCGGGATGCCCTCGGTCATCGGGGTGCGGATCAGGCCGGGATGGATCGAGTTGACGCGAATTCCGTACTGCGCCAGCTCGAGTGCGGTGGATTTGGTCAGGCCGCGGACGGCGAATTTGGTGGCGGTGTAGCCGTGCAGACCAGGACTGCCGCGCATGCCCTCGACCGAGGAGATATTGATGACCGAACCGCCGCCCGCCTCGATCATTGCGGGCGTCGCGGCCTGCATGCCGAGGAAGGTGCCGGTGAGATTGATGTCGATGATCTTCTGCCACTCCGCCAATTCGAAGTCGACGAGCAGGTTGCCATTGACGATGCCCGCATTGTTCACCAAGACGTTGAGCGAACCGAACCGCTGCACCGCCTCGGCGACCGCATCCTGCCACTGCTGCTTTTCGCGCACATCGAGGTGTACGTAGGCGGCGCTATCGCCGATTTCCTTGGCGAGTGCGGCGCCCTCGTCATCGAGGATGTCGCCGAGCACCACCCGCGCGTCCTCGGCCACCAGCGCCCGCGCGTGCGCGGCGCCCATTCCGCGCGCCCCGCCACTGATCAACGCCACCTTGCCGGTCAACCGCCCCATCGCGGCCTCCTCTCGAATCCGTCGAACTACTGAAACACGTTACAGAGGATTCGCTGATCCGTTTCCACATCGGTATCGGCCAATGGGACACGGCACCAGCCTGAACAAGGTTCGCTTCCCGTCGCCGGTGCCCGCTGGTTCCCGCATCCGCGGCCGGGCCGACAGCGTGAGCATCGCGGAGGTTCCCGGCGGTCTACACCAGGCGACCGTCGAACGCGAGGACGGCGATCAGGCCCGCCTGCATCGCCGAGTGCGTCGTCCGGGCCCTGGTCTGAGTCCTGCCGGGTCCTGTGGCATCATCGATGTAGAACGCGTTCTAGTACTACCGCGGACTGCGCCGAGGAGGTCGACGATGACGAATCCGGATCCGGACGCGGTGGTGGCGATGCGACGGTTCTCCCGGCGTTCGGGAGTTCCCGATATTGCGCAGGTGCCCGGCGGACGGCTCATCGACCTGCCGGGCCGTGGCCGCACCTACGTCGTCGATATACCGG
The DNA here is from genome assembly GCF_053602975.1 of Nocardia sp. NPDC004278. NCBI lineage: Bacteria > Bacillati > Actinomycetota > Actinomycetes > Mycobacteriales > Nocardiaceae > Nocardia > Nocardia sp. NPDC004278. The sequence continues at coordinate 144,353 of NZ_JBSGEQ010000010.1, read as the reverse complement.
GACCCGAGGGCGCGCCGACCCTGATCCTGCTGCACGCCACCGCCTGCACGGGCTACCTCACCTGGTTCCCCGCACTCGACGCACTCGCCGAGCGCTACCGGGTGATCGTCTTCGACCAGCGTTGGCACGGCCGTGGCATCCGCTCGGCGTGGTTCTCGGTGCAGGACTGCGCGGACGATGTCGTTGCCATTGCCGATGCACTCGGCGTCGAGCGGGCCATATTGGCCGGATATTCCCTCGGCGGTGTCGTCGCATTGCTTGCCGCGCACCGGCATCCGGATCGGGTGAGCGGTCTGGTGTTGTGCGCGACACCATATCGATTCCAGGAAAAGCTGCGCGAGCGTGCCTTTCATCTGACATTCGGCGCATTGGCCGCAGCCATCGGTCCCTATTCGTACCGCCGCGCCGAGGAACATGCCGGACAGCTGTCCGATATGCCGGAGCACACCTGGGCGCCGGGACAGCTGAATCGCTGGGCGCTCAATGAATTTCGCAGCAACAGCGGCTGGGCGATGACACAGGTCATTGCCGAGGTCGGCCGATTCGATTCGACCGCTTGGCTTTCCACGCTGACCATGCCGACCGCCGTCGTGATCACGACGCGGGACCGGGCGATTCCGGTTTATCGGCAGTTGGAGATGGCGACCATGATTCCCGGGGCGAGCATTCATCTGGTCAAGGCCGGTCACGCATCCTGCGTGCTCGAGGCCGACCGCTTCGTGCCGGTACTGCTGGAGGCTTGCGCCGCTGTCGCCACAAGACGGGCGAGGACCTCGAATGCGGCCCTGTTCGGCGGCGATGGCGAACAGGGCAGCGGTGTGGGTTAACCCAGATCGCGTGCCGCGGTCAGCAATTCATTGACGACGCCGGGGACCGCATCGGCGATCGTCTGCAGATCGGGCACCAGTTCCCTGCAGGCGATGAAGCCAAAGTCCAGATCACCGTTATTGGACAGGACGGTGACCGTCAGTCCAGCGCCGTGGAAAACCGGCCCGAACGGATACATCGCCTCGACCTGGTGGCCGAGAAAGTACAGCGGCATCGGCGGGCCGGGAACATTCGACACCACCAGGTTGTGCACCACCGGGTGGCGCTCGGCCAGTTTCAACGACGAATAGACCCGTGCGGCCAGCTGAAAGGTATTCGGCGGGGCGTACTGCGACCAGTCCATCAGGAAGTCCGCGCCGACCAGGGCGTGTTCCTCCTTGGCGTCGCGATTGGCCTCGGCCACCTGCCGCAGCCGCTGCACCGGATCGGCGATATCGGTGCCGAGGTGCGAGAACAGTGAGGAGACCTTATTGATGCCCGCGGTGTGCCGGGAGGTGTCGTGCACCGAAACCGGCACCGAGGCGATCAGGGATTTATCGGGCAGCTCATCGTGCTTCTCCAAGTAGGAGCGCAGTACACCCGCGACGATGGTCAGCACCACGTCGTTGACCTTCACCTCGAAGGCGGCCTTGATCTCCTTGATCGCGCCGAGATCGGCCTCGGTGAAGGCTACCGCGCGGTCCGGGCTGATCGCGCCGTTGAAGGGGGTGCGCGGTGCGGTCAGCGGTAATGCCATGCCCGCCTGGTTGTTTCGTCGCCGCTGCGCGAAATTGGCAACCAGGCCAAGGGTTTTCGGCACCATGCCGACCAGACCGAGCCTGTTCGGCAGATTCGCTACCGCCTCGGCCGCCAACCGCACATCGCTCGGCTGGGGTTCGGGCCGCCATTCCTCGGCCGGTTCGGGCTTGCTCAGGCCGGGTTCCAGATCGCACAGGTGCATCATCATGTTGGTGCCGGTGATGCCGTCGACGGCGGCGTGGTGGTACTTGCAGATGACCGCGACCTTGCCGTCTTCGAGCCCCTCCACCACGTGCATCTGCCACAGCGGGCGACTGCGATCCATTGGCACACTCGCGATCTCGCCGACCAGGTCGGCAAGTTCCTGGCGGCCGACCGGGCGTGGCGTTTCGATGCGTCGAATGTGATAGTCCAGATCGAAGTTCGGGTCTTCCACCCAGACCGGATGATCGAGATTGAACGGCACCTCATGAATCCGCCGCCGCATCTGCGGTATCAGCGGCAGTCGGCGGCCGAGTTCTGCTTTGAATGTTTCGAAGGTGTAGTGCGTGCCCCCTGCGGTGGGATCCAGGATCAGCAGCGCACACACGTGCAGGTGCTGGGTCCCGGTCTCGAGGTACAGGAAGCTGGCATCCAATCCGGTTAGTCGTTCCATAGCGAAAGCCTACTAGAACGTGTTCTAGCCTACCTGGCAAACGAAGGGATGTCGGTCACAGTGGAGTGCTCTATTGTCAAGTGGGCTACCGGCGTTGAACTCATTCGAGGTGTCATCGCTGTGTCAGTGCGTATCCGGGCAATGTGCGCGCCGACACAATTGGCGGCCGCACATTTCGCAATCTACCCGCCATGACGATCCGTCCGGACTCAACCCACCGCGCGACCCCCGTCGTCATCCCCAATGCCGCGCACAACCTCGCCTTGGACGAGTGATCACCATGTGCCCGTACAGGCAAGCGTCGAGAGTGCCTCTGCGTCAGCGCATTCTCAGCTGAATGTTGGAGTGGGATGTGGGGCGGGGTGGAGGTGTGCTGGTGGGGTGGTGTGTGGACTGCTTCGCCTTGGTTTGGTGTGTGGGTCGCGGGGGCTCGTGCTGATGGGGGAGTGGGTGGTGTCGTTTTGAGGGGCGATCGGGTGGCGGTGGGGGGTCGGTGGCAGTTCGATCAAGGGGGTTCTTGGGGTGACGAAGCTGCTCGGCTTATCGGCGGTCGGCTGGGCGGTCATGTGTGACGTGCGCCTTGTCGGATGAAGTGGAGACTGCTTTTACATAGCTTGAACGGTGTTCAAGTTGGTTGCTATGGTGCGGTTATGGTGATCGGGATCGGGGTGCGGCGGCTGCCGGGTATATGTGTGTTACCAGAGGTTTCATATATGTGTATGATCATTGCTACGGCCATGCAGGAAGGTAGGCAACGTCGCGGTTTCGGCTCGTTACGGGCTGTGGCGCGGCCGGTGAGATCGAGGAGTATCGATGAAGCTACTTCGTAGGGGACAGCAGCGGGCGGACGTCGATCCCGGCGAGGTTGCCCTCAATGCGCGCAATGTGCGATTCGACTGGGCGGATACTCCTTTGCAATGGATGCCCGCGGAACCCATTGCGTCGCATCTGATCAACGCGCTGAACCTGTTGCTGCCGGAGGGCGAGCGCATGTTCTGCGCCGCGTACTCCGAGGCGCTGCCGTATGTGAAGGACGAGAAGCTGCGTGCGGCCATGCTCGGCTTCATCGGCCAGGAGTCCATGCACGCCGAGACGCACGACAAGGTGCTGCACGAGGTGCTCGCCGCAAACGGTATCGATCCGGAACCGTATGTGCGGCAGGCGGAATACCTGTTCCGCAAGTCGCTCGGGCCCAAGGATGTCGACGGGGTGGCGCAGCGGCAGGTGATGGTGGAGCGACTGGCGTTCATCGCCTGTCTGGAACACTTCTTCGCCTATCTCGGGGACTGGGTGCTCAATGCCGATCTGGAGAAGTTCGGCGCCGACCCCCGGGTGGCGGATCTGTTCCGCTGGCATGGTGCCGAGGAGGTCGAGCACCGGCACGTCGCGCACGATGTGGCCGTCTACTTCGGCGCGGGCTATATCCGCCGCGCGGCGATCATGACGATCGTCTTCCCGATCTTCATCACGCTCGTGGTTCGCGGCACCAAATTCATGGTGCATCGGGATCCCGCACTGCCCGACCTCGGCTATCCGCGATTGATCACTCGGGTCTTCGGCTCGATGTGGCGCGGTGCGCTGCCCGGCGTGCCCTCGCTGCTGTGGAGCGCGCTGACGACATTCCAGCCCGGCTACAACCCGGAATCGGTCGGGTCGACGGCACAGGCGGTGGCATACCTGGCCAAATCCCCTGCGGCACAGGCGGTCGCGTCTTGAATTGGCGGCCGATGCCGGAGCAGTTGCCCGCCGATCTGTTCGGTAGGCGTGATCAGGATCGGGCGGTCCGGGTGCTCGACGCGGTCGCCTCGGCGCGGCTGCGCTGGACCACCATCATCAACCGCCGCGATCTGTCGCCGCGGGCCGATGATCACCGGCTGTCGCTGGTGGTGACCGGACGCCGGATCGAGGCACATGATCAGGATGTGGTGAGTCTGCGGCTGGAATCGCCTGACGCGCAGGAACTTCCGCCGTGGCGGCCCGGCGCGCACCTCGATCTGGAGCTGCCATCGGGTCGATTGCGGCAGTATTCGCTGTGCGGCGATCCGGCCGATAGCCGTGCCTATCGTATTGCGGTGCGCCGCATTCCGGACGGTGGCGGTGGTTCGGTCGAGGTGCACGATGAGCTGCCGGTCGGCTCGCGGATCGTGGTGCGCGGTCCGCGCAATGCCTTTCCGTTCGCCGTGCCCGGTCACGGATCACCCGCCACCCGTTTGCATTTCATTGCGGGCGGAATCGGGATCACACCGATTCTGCCGATGGCGCGGCTGGCGATGCGACTCGGTATCGAGTGGTCGATGGTGTACACGGGGCGCAGCCGCGACACGATTCCGTTTCTCGACGAGATCGCGGGATTCGGGGACCGGGCCACCGTGCGCACCGATGATGAATTCGGATTTCCCGATGCCGCGACCTTGCTTGCCGGTGTCACCGGCGATACCGCGGTGTACTGCTGCGGCCCGGTGCCGATGAATGCCGCCGTCGCCGCCGCGGTGCGCGAAATGCCCGGTGTGGAACTGCATTCCGAGCGCTTCTCGCCGCCACCGATCGTGGACGGTGTCCGGTTCGAGATCGAATTCGCCTCCACCGGTGCGGTTGTCGAGGTGCCCGCGGACAAGTCAGCGCTGGAAACCATTCTGGAGAGTCGCCCGGATCGGCCGTATTCCTGCCGCCAGGGCTTCTGCCGTACCTGCAAGGTGCGGGTGCTGTCCGGCGAACCCGAGCATCGCGAGACCGTGCTCACCGCCGCCGAACACGAGGCGGGGGAGATGCTGGTCTGCGTATCACGGTCGCGGGGTGGGCGATTGGTGCTCGATCTGTGAGCGAGCGTCGGCGAGTGAACCATCAGCACAGTGCGCCTTCGCGCACGACGGAGCCGAGCGTCAGCGAGGCGGAGTCGTGAGCGGCCGGAGCAAGCGAACCACGGCCACCGCGCCGGTGGCGGGAAACCTCGAGGAGTTACTTCAGTGACGACGACCGATCTGGCTTCGGCCGAGACGCGGCGAACGGTGCGCAGCGGCGAATTCGATATCGCCGTCTTCGAATACGGGGATCCGAGCGCGGAAACCATTGTGTTGGTGCATGGTTGGCCCGACACCCATCATTTGTGGGATGCGGTGGTGCCGCTGCTGGCCGGACGCTTCCACGTCGTCGCCTATGACACCCGAGGCCACGGGGAGTCCACCCGCACCCGGCGCGCCAAGGACTTCCGCCTGGAAGAGTTGGCCAGCGACTTCTTCGCCGTCGCCGATGCGGTCAGTCCGGATCGGCCGGTGCACGTACTAGCGCACGACTGGGGTTCGGTGCAGGTGTGGGAGGCGGTATGCGAAACGCAGGCCGCCGCGCGAGTTGCCTCGTTCACCTCGGTCTCCGGGCCGAATCTCGACCACCTCGCGAAGTGGGTGCGTGCCAGGCTGTCCCGGCCGACGCCGCGCAATCTGTGGCAGCCGCTCACGCAAGCGCTGTCGTCGGGGTACACGGTCTTCTCCATGACGCCCGGACTCGATCAGGTGTTCCGGGTGGTTGCACACGAGAAGCGCTGGCAGCGCATCGTGTCGATCATGAACGACACCGCACCGTCGAATATCGTTCTCGGCCCGACCTTCCGCCGCGACGCGGTCGAGGGTCTGCTCATCTACCGGGCCAATATCCTGCCGCGGCTGCTCGCTCCGCGCGAGCGCCACACCGAGGTACCGGTGCAGTTGATTGTTGCCGGGCGCGATGTCGCGGTGCGGCCCGCGGGCTATGACGACCAACACAAATGGGTTTCGCGGCTGTGGCGGCGTGATGTGCCCGCCGGGCACTGGATGCCCTTCTCCCATCCAGAACTGCTGGCCACCGCGACCACCGAACTCATCGACGCCGTCAATGGCGGCGCGACGCCGCGTGCGCTGCGCCGCGCCGAAATCGGGCGCAGCCGACGGCCGTTCGAGGATCAGCTCGTGGTGATCACCGGCGGCGGCAGCGGCATCGGTCGGGAAACGGCATTGACGTTCGCGCGGCTCGGCGCGGAGATCGTACTGTCGGATATCAATCTGGACGCGGCCAAGGAGACGGCGGAGCTGATCGGCGCGGAAAGCGGTGTGGCGCATGCCTATCAGCTCGATGTCGCGAATGCGGACGAGATGAACGCGCATGCGGTGGAGGTGCTCGCGGCGCACGGCGTGCCCGATATCCTGATCAACAATGCCGGAATCGGGCAGGCCGGTGGATTCTTCGATACGCCGTCGACGGAGTTCGACCGGGTCATGCGGATCAATCTCGGCGGTGTGGTGAACGGCTGCCGGGCCTTCGGGTCCGCGATGGCCGAACGCGGACTCGGCGGGCATATCGTCAACCTGTCCAGCATGGCCGCCTACAGTCCGCAGCAGGGGTTCAGCGCCTACTCCACGAGCAAGTCGGCGGTGTTCATGTTCTCCGATTGCCTGCGTGCGGAACTGGCCGGGCGCGGCATCTCGGTGCACACCATCTGCCCGGGTCTTGTCCACACGAATATCGTTGCCACCACTACGTTCTCGGGTGTCAGCGCCGACGAGGAGAAGCGCAAGCGGGAGCGCTACGACAACCTGTACCGGATGCGCCGCTACACCCCGGGCAAGGTGGCCGAGCAGGTCGTGCGCGCCGTCGAACGCGACCGTGACGTGGTGCCGGTGACGCCGGAAGCGTGGCTGCAATACCACTTGCAACGCCTCGCCCCCGGCATGGTCCGATCCCTGGCGGCCCGAGTGAAGCTCGTCCGTTGAGGCACGCCGGTCGCTGACCGGGGCGACTAAGTCGACACAGGGAGCGACAGGGAAGCGAGCCCGACAGCGGCGCACTCGTCGTCCTGCTCCGGTATGCCGCCGCTGACCGCGATTGCGCCGACAACGGCATCGCCGCGCCGGATCAGCCGAGAACCTGCACCCGCCATGATGGGCGTTCCCGCCACCTGATCCATCTGTGCGAACAGTGCAGGCCAGGCCTGCTGAAGACGCACCAACTCGCCGCCGTCGCGATGGAACAATGCAACGCTGGACGCTTTTGCCGGGGCGATGCGAGCCGACAGCGGTGGCGCGCCGTCCATGCGATCGAGAACTTGTAGGTGCCCGCCGCCGTCGACAATCGCGACCGTGACCCGGGCGCCGAGTTCTGCGGCACGTTCGCGAACGTGGGCGCTGGCGGTCCGTGCCTCTTTCGAAGTGATTGACATCCCTCCACCTTTCATATTCCTTGGTACAGCCAAGCTTGGGGGGACCAAGAGTAATCGAATTCGTGGGAAGAACCAAGGGATTGGCTATGCTTCATGCATGGAGCTGGAGGAGACACCCGCCCGCCTGCGCTGCAAACCGAGCTGGCTGATCAGTAAAACCGCAGCGCGGGCGCACCGGCTCATCGGCGAAGCGATGGGTGCGGTCGACGGGCGCGCCTACCACTTCGCGATCCTTGCCGCCCTCGACGAGTTCGGCCCGGACAGCCAGGTACGGATCGGTCAACGGTGTGGCATCGACCAGAGCGATATGCACGCCATGCTCAGGGAGCTGACCGCACAGGGGCACGTCGCGCGCACCGCGGACCCGACCGACCGGCGCCGCAACCTGATCACCCTGACCCCCACGGGCCGGAGGCGGCTCGAAAAGCTGGATACGACACTCGTCAAGGTTCAAGACAAGCTGCTGAACTCCTTGTCGGCTGGTGAGCGCGAGCAACTCACAGCGCTGCTCAGCCGCGCTCTCGACTAGGTCGTCGACACTGGTCGCGCCGGAAATTGGTGCTACGTACGCGCGGTCGAGCGTGATCGCAGCATCGTTCCGGTTACTCCTGAGGGGCGGCTGCAGTACCAGTTCAACAAGTTCGCTCCGGCGATCGTGCGGTTCTTCGCCGCGCGGGTCGAGCGCACCTGAGTCGGATCATAAAGGCGTCCTGGCGAGTTCGGCTTCGATGGCCGCTACTCGCTCGGCGCTGATTCCCCACGGATGCTCGACGCCGACAACGCTGTCGAGATCCCAGAGCACACACTTCTCGCCGGGCGCGGCGACAATCGACCAGGCGACCACCGTGCGGCCGAGTTGTTCAGCCATGGAGCCGTGCGAATTGCCCTGCGTCGGTATGCCTTCCGGAAAATGATGCAGGAATCGGCCGTAGGCGGCGGTGCAGAATGCGGCATACATCTGGGTGCACAGGATGAAGCCGTGCCAGGCCTCGTCGACCGCATGTGACGGCATTCCGACTACCTGACCGTCACGCATCGCGGCGCCGCAGCAACGCAACCATTGCCGCAAACCGGTCTCCACCAACTCGCGCGGCTGCCACGGGCTGGTCTTGAAGACCGCATCGGGGAACTCGAGCGCGGCTACCGCTTTGTCGACAGCATTGAGGTCGATCCGGCGGGCACGGTTTCCAGGACGCAAAAGCACCACGATTCACTGTACGGCGATCTGGGAATACCGAGCGAGAGGTGGATCCGTACGGTGCAGATTGCTGCTTTTCCGCAGGCTCTGATGCAGGTGCGGGGATACCATTCGGGAATGCAGGTCTTTTTCGTTGTGCTGCTGGCCATTCTCGTGATCGGCGGTGGCGTCGCGGTGTTGATCGCGGTCCTGATCACGCGAGCGACGAGAAGGCCATTGCCGCCGGGGCGGCGCGGGTACGTGGGCCAGAACGACAGCTCGCCGTGGGCCTACGGGGCCGCAGGGTTCGAGTCGGGGAGCTCTGGTGGCTATGACCCCGGTAGTGGCGGGCATGGCCACGGTCATGGTCACGGCCATGGGCACGGCCATGACAGTGGCAGCGGCAGCAGTTGCGGTGGGGGCAGCAGTTGTAGCGGCGGTAGCAGCGGTTGCGGTGGTGGGGGCAGCAGTTGTGGTGGCGGGAGCAGTTGTGGCGGGGGAGGTTCCTGAATGACGGCACTGCTTCTGGTCGTCCTGATAACCGTCGTGATCATGGGCGGTGTCGCGGGCTTCGTAGCACTGGCGTCCAACTGGTCGAGTCGGCCCCACCGGGGAGCCGGGTGGCTCGGTGGGTCCAGTTCGTCATGGGCGGCGGGGGATACCGGTAGCAATGACTCGGGAAGTGGTAGCTGCTGCGGTGGCGATGGGGGCAGCTCTTGTGGCGGCGGTAGTGGCAGTAGCTGCGGTGGTGGAAGCAGTTGCGGCGGAGGCGGTTCCTGACCTGCGGTGCCGTCGCGCATCATGATCCGCTGTTCCAGAGCTACATCCATACTCGGGATCTGCACGCTCTGTCCTGGCGGTGACCAAGATCAGGTTAGAACCGGTGGCGGGCTCTCGCGCTCCAAGGCATGGGTTTCCCTGTGATCGTCCGCCCGGCCGTGGCTGCTGCGACCGATCGGTGCGAACGGCAAGCGAACGGGCTCGCCACCGTTGCGCCCTACCTATCGACCCCAGCGCGACTGCCATGACACGCTGTTTTTGGTGGGGATCTCCATTTGGGTTGGGCGGATCCCACATGGGGTTCGGTCGCCAACCCGCCCTGCGATTGTTGGCGCGTCGGGCGAATTCGATTCCCGGCTGAGCGTATTTCCGCCCGTAGCGTAATCATCCCCGTGCGGCTTGACCTCAACTCTGGTTCAGGTTCCAGGCTGGTTCCTGTCGGATCGAGCGAGAAATGTCGGAGGTTGTTATGCGCGCTGTGCACGCTGCGGAATTCGGTGGGCCCGAGGTGCTTTCGGTACGGGAGGTGCCCGGGCTGGTGGCCGGGCCGGGGCAGGTGGTCGTCGATGTCGCGGCGGCCGATGTGATGTTCCTGGACGCTCAGCTTCGAAGCGGTTGGGGCACAGAGTTTTTCAAGATCGAACCGCCTTATGTGCCAGGTGGAGCAGTCGCCGGGGTGGTCGCTTCGGTGGGTGCGGACGTCGACCCGAGTTGGGTCGGCAAGCGCGTCACCACCCAGACCGCCGCCAGCGGCATCGGTGGTGGGCAGCCGATCGGCGGGTACGCGGAGCAGGCCCTTGCCAAGGCCGAGACCCTGGTGCCGGTGCCCGATGGGGTGAGTCTTTCGCAGGCGGTGGCACTCGCCCATGACGGCAAGATGGCGCTCGCCGTTTTCGACCGGGCCGCCATTCAGCCCGGCGAATGGGTGCTGATCACCGCGGCGGGCGGGGGATTGGGCACCCTGCTGATTCAACTCGCCCGCACGGCCGGGGCGAATGTGGTGGCCGCGGCGCGCGGTAGCGCCAAACTCGAGCTCGCGTCGCGACTCGGCGCACATGCTGTCATCGATTACTCCGAGCCCGACTGGTCGGCGAAGGCGCGCGCCGCGACCGGAGGAAAGGGCGTGAACGTCGTATTGGACGGGGCGGGAGGCGCATTGGGCGCTGGCGCCATGGATGCCGCGGCCAATGGCGGTCGATTCATCGGATATGGCGCTGCCGCAGGACAATTCGCCGATTTCGACCGAGAAGCGGTGGCAGCACGCAATATTGGTGTGCAGGGTCTGTTCGACCTGACCGCCGACGGTGATATCGATTGGCACGCGTTGGCCGAACGTTCGCTCGCCGAGGCGGTGGCGGGACGGCTGGAAGTTGTTATCGGCCAATCCTTCCCGCTCGAACAGGCCGGCCGCGCCCACGCCGCGATCGAGTCTCGAACCGCCATCGGACGCACGGTTCTTACGATCTGAACGACCCTCCGAGACAACTTGTCTCACCTGCAGTGCGGCGCACCCTGGTTCGGCGCTAGGGTGCCCGCGTGGAAACACTGATTATCGTTGTTGTCATCTTCGCTGTTTTGGGTCTCGTCGCGTTCAGTGTGCAGTTGGCCAGTCGCCCGCCGCGCGACGAATTACGCTGGGACCGTAGTGATGTCGACGATGACTACGACCGCTGGGAGAGCGACTGAACTCAGCCGACCGGAGTTAGCACCACCACCGCGATCGGCCGCTTGGTCATCTTCTGATATGCGCTGTAGCGCCCCTGATTGACCTTGTCGACAATCGCCCAACGCCGCGCGTAGTTCGGATCGTCGGGCAGCGTAGCCCGCGCAACCACCGCCAGCTTGCGCCGCCCGACCTGAATCTCACACTCCGGCTCCGCCTTTACATTCGCCAACCAACCCGGTGGCCGCGGCGATCCGCCATTCGACGCGGTCACCAAATAATCCGCCCCATCCCGCCCGTAGGTCAGCGCCGAAGTCCGCGGCTGCCCCGTCTTGCGCCCCACCGTCCGCAACAACAACGTCGGATTCCCGAACAGCAGCCGATGCCCCACCACCCCGCCGCTGTTCTCGTAAACCCACTGATGCACCTTCAGCACATTCGCGAACACACTCGCCACAACCGACCCTCCAGCCTGGTTCCGGGGTTACACCCCCACCCTAACCGCGCCCGGCCCGCCCGCCCCGGCACCCCGCCGCCGCGTTCCGCGGTATCCGAGTGGTGTCCGACCCCACCCATTCGGTAGCATCCCCAACGCTGTCGGTATCCACCGCACACGGGGCGGTAGCTCAGTCGGTTAGAGCCGTGGACTCATAATCCATTGGTCGCGGGTTCGAGCCCCGCCCGCCCCACAAACCCCCTGGTCAGCGAGTCAGGGGGAGCGTGGGAGCGTGCCTATTTGGGGCCAACTCTCTATTTATTCTTCATTTTCGTCCGGGAGGGCGAAGGCGTCGAAGCGCTCGCGTGCGTCAGGTCCGACGTGAGTTCGCTGGATGTAGTGGCGACGCGTGATTGCCTCGGTGTTGCCAAGCTGAGCTGCGGCGATGGAGATGTCGGACTGGCCGCCGTCGGCGTCTTCGGCCAGCTGTGTGCCGACGGTCTTGCGGGCGGTGTGAGGGTTCTGCGGGATTTCGGTGAATCCGAGCCTTGTGAGGATCCGCTTGAGTTGCTTGCGCGCGTTGCGCGGATCTCGCAGGGTGCCGCGCGCCGATGGGAAGACCAAGTCCTCCGGGTCGTGCGCCACGAGGGCGCGCCGAGCTGCCAGCTTCAGTACGGTCCAGTTGTGCAGGAATAGTCGTCGCTTGCCGTTGGGGCCGCCCTTTGGATGAGGCTGGATGAACATTCCGCCACCGCGGAGACGTACGACGGTGCCCTCGATCAGAACACTGGGTTTGGGGCCATCGAGGTCGAGATGCTTCCACTTGAGCGCCAGTGCTTCACCGATCCGGCATCCGGTGCCGAGCAGGGTGTCCAGGAGGTCGGCTATGCCGGTCCGAACGGCTTGCTCGTCCTGACGCATTGCCGCGCGAATGCGGAGGACTTCGGTAGCCGACCACGCGACGACGGGCTTGTCATCCACAGTGATCGGGGCCAGCAGTTTGACGATATTGCCCGGTGCTGCCCCGTACCGGCTTGCGATGGTCCACATTCCGGATAGGCATGTCTTCGCCAGCTTCGCGGTGGGTTTTCCGATCCGTTCTCCGAGATCGTCGAGGAAGCCTTCCAAGACGGCGCTGGTGGCTTCGCCGATCGTGAGTTTGCCGAGTTCCGGCACGATGTGCAGATCGAGGATCTCTGCGTACCGGCGTTTGGTATTCGAGGATAGGTTCGATCGTTCGATTCTGGTTCGCCATCGGTCGGCAAGCGCGCCGATCAGGGTTTCCGACGATACGGCCGCACTCGACGGAGCAACGCGGCTGCTGAGCTTATTGTCCAGTGCCGCTTTGGCTTTGGGCTGGCTGCGGCCACTGGCCGTGACTAGACGCAGCGCCCCGTCGGTGTCTCGGAAATAGGTCTTTGCGATGTGTCTGACGATTTTCCCGGCGGAGTTGTATACCGGCGTGGTGGTGATCTTCCCATGCTTGCCGGGTCTTATGCGTTCGCGCGCCATCAGGTGTGCCACCTGTGGACGCACGCCAAGTAGTGCCTGTTCAATTGTTCTCCCGTAGATACACACTTCCGGTGCTAGCCGGAGTTAGACAAGCCAATTCTACTGGGGTGCAGGCACTTTCGGTAATGAAGCTGATTCCGTCTGATTCGGCTGCGTGAAATAGTGTCGGTTGCGAGAACGCTTTATCCTCGTGTTCGGCGAGGATCTGGAACAGCAGCTCGGCGCCGAGCCGCGCATGCCTCAGTGCTGGATCAAGCCACCGACCCGTACGGCAGCGACGTGGCAGGTCGCCGGACCCGTCCGAGCCAGGGCGAGGCCGATATCGACAAGTGAAGGTCGGCGTAGGCGGGCCACGTCAGGGATCGGAATCCAGATCGACTCAGCGGTTTCACCATTCGGCTCAGGCTGGAGCTGGCCGCGAGTGACGCGCACCTGGTAGAAGATGCCGACATTCTAGGTCAGACGCGGGCCACGCACGTTCGGTTCCATCAGGACCTCCCGATCCGAACCACGCATCGGTGGCCACTCGTGAACAAGCTAGTCGCCGGAGAGGACGACAACTCCGGTGGTCTGAATCTTCAACGGCGGCCGTGGATGTCGGTTCGTCGCCGCGAGCGCGCGGATGAGGTCGGTGACGAGTTTGCGTTGCTCTCGACCGAGGAGAGCTGCTTCCGGTGGAGGGAGGTAGGCCTCGTCGAGCTCGAGTGCGATGCCGGACCAGTGCGCGACATCGCGCACGTCGAGCTTCAGGGCCTGAGCTACGGCGCGGATGGTGTCGATCGAGGACGGGTGTTCAGGGTTGTCGATCAATCGACTGACGGTGGTCGGGTGTACACCGGCGGTGTCTGCGAGTTCGTTTCGGCTGGTGATACCCGCTGCGGCCATGGCGGAGGCCCAGGGCTCGGGTATGGCGCGCTTGCGTGGCATGTCCACAAGCGTAGGGCATATGTCCACACCGACATAGCAGCTAGTGCAGTATGCGCGAACGATGTGCACGTAAAACAACTTCAAATATTGCATGAGCTGCGGAAACATATTCCACTCATCCATGTTCGGATAGCCATAAATGGATTCTCCTGATAGTGTCTGCTCAGGGAGAGGGCACAGGAGGGAATCCAGAATGGTCTATCGGGCGAGGTTGAAGTCCCGGACAGCATTACGTGAGGCGATGCAGGCCACGGGTGTGCCGGTGCGTGTTCTGGCTGAGCGTGCCGGGTGCGGCAAGAGCATCGTCGGGCTGTTGCGGTCGGGGGCGCGGAATTCGTGCAGCCCGGAGCTGGCGGCGAAACTCGCTGCGGCACTGGATGTCCCGGCCGAACACATGTTCCGGATCGAGGAGAAGGGATAGCCGAACAGGCCCGAGCGCAGATTTCGTCTACGGGAGAAAAGGTTGACCCGGCGGGCTAGCACTCCGCCGGGTCGGTGCACATCTACGGGAGTAGTTATGCGGTATCAGTTTAACCCGGCCACCGATGTCTTGGTGGCCGGGCTTGCCGTCTATCCACCAGTCGGGTGGTGGTGATGGCGTTCGAGTTCAAGCCCGCGGTCCGGCGAAAGAGCAAGGCGCGCATGGCGTTAGCCGGACCATCTGGGTCGGGGAAGACCTACACAGCTCTCGCGCTGGCCTGGGAATGGGCGCAGCGTGAGGGCGGCGTTGTCGGCATGGTCGACACCGAGCACGGCAGCGCCAGCAAGTATCAGGGACTCAATGGCTGGGGTTGGCAGACGGTCGAACCGGACCGGTTCTCACCAGCCAGTCTGGTCGAGATCCTAGGGGTGGCGGCCGGGCGCGGGTTCACCACGCTGATCATCGACTCGTGGTCGCACTACTGGATGGGCCAGGACGGGATGCTCGAGCAGGTCGACCGCTGCAAATCGGGTAGCAACAGCTTCTCGGGGTGGAAGGAAGCCAACCCCGACGAGCGCCGGATGGTCGAGGCCATGTTGACCTTTCCTGGGCACCTGATCGTCACCATGCGTACCAAGACCGAATACGTTGTCGACGAGGACGGCAGAGGCCGTTCGGTGCCTCGTAAGGTCGGGACGCGGCCGGTGCAGCGGGAGGGGTTGGAGTTCGAGTTCGATATCGTCGCCGACCTCGACCTGCACAACAACTTGCATATTTCCAAGACCCGTCTGCCGTTTCTGACCAACCAGGTGGTTCCCACCCCGGGTGCGGAGTTGGCCAATCAGATCGCTGATTGGCTCGACGGCGGTGAAGAAGTTCCCACGGTGGCAGAGTTCCGACAGCGGATCCTCGACGTGGAATCCATGGACCAGTTGCGCGGGATCTATCTCGAGATCGAGTCCTATCGGATGCTCGGTGCACCCACGGTCGACCTGGAAGGCGCGCCGACGACGCTGCGGGAGTTGATCGTGGCGATCAAGACAGCCATGGAAGCGGTGGACGCCAAACAGGCGCGGCAGCGCACGACCGCTGAGACCTCCGACGACTACGGCGAGGAGAGGGGGTGAAGAACAAAATGGCGAAACGATGTGACGCGCTGGGATGCGGGCACGGGTTGCTCGACACCGGCGAGATCGCAGCACGGTTGAAGGTGACCAAGCAGCTGGTGTTGCAGTGGCGGGCTCAAGTGAAGCCGCATCTGTTGGCGGACAAGGGTTTCCGGCTCAACGGTGAGTCCGGGCCACTGCGGTGGCGCGAATGCGACTATCACCAATACCTCGATGAGCTCATGCAGCCGAGGTCGGCATGAGAGCCCGCCGCGGGCGTTCGCAGCCCAGCGCCGCACGTATCGCCGCTGAGGACGCCCGCATGGTCTTTGTCGAGGAATACCGGTTTCTGCGTCAGTCGCTGATGAGCCACGAGGCGATTGCTCGCAAGCTCGGAATCACGGTGGGCACTCTGCAAGCCCGGATCCTGCGCTACGACTGCCTGATTCTGTCGCCAGCCGAGCAACGCATCTCCGACAACCTCGACGCCCTCATCGAACACGGAGAGCCGTTCACCCTCGAGCAGGTCTGTTCGCTCGATGACGGGACAGCCCACTGGCTGATCAGCGCTGCCCTCAAACGGGGCCGCATCCGCTCATCGCAGACACGGTCCAGAAGAACACAGCAGCCCTCGGTATACACGCCGGTATGGAGCCGCCCATGAGCGCGCACGAGATCGCCAGTACACCAGCGCGATTGCCGCTGTCGGGTGAGCGTGACCCGTTCGGCGACGGGCAGCAGTGGTCTGCGATCCACCAGTGCCGCGATATGAACGGTCGGGTGGTGCGCGTGCTGTATGAGTGCAGCTACGTCGTCGAGAGCGGTGGCGGTGGCGGTAGCGCGTGGGTGACCGAACGTCGCTGGCACGACGGTGAACACGAATCCCGCGATGTCCAGCCGCGCACCTGACCCGCTGCCTGCCGAACGCGCGCTCAACACCCAGCAGCTCGGCACCGTATCGGCGGTGCCGAGCGGCTTTGGCGCGCCCAGCCTTTCGGAGTACGCCGATGCCCGTTGAATCCCGCGACGAGATCAAGAAGGACACTCGCGGCTACATCAAGGTCAGCCTCGACTTCCTGGAGAACCGCAAGACCGGCCCGATGTCGCCGGTCACCAAGCTGACCTTGATCGAGCTGTGGATCTATTGCGCTCGCAACCGCACCAACGGCATTGTTGCGGCGTCTCGAGCCCGCAAGGTGCCGCGACGCATCCGTGATGTTCTCACCGAGGTGAGGTCCTGGCATCACCACGAGTGCACGCCAGCGACGCCATGCCGCCATGGTGTGTGCACGGTGGCGGCATCGTGCGGTCAGGGTGTCTACGTCATGCACGACTACGGCAAGCATCAGAACGTCTACACCGACGATGCCGCCCGAGGTGAGAAGGACACTCGCGGCTATATCAAGGTCAGCTTCGATTTCCTCGAGCACCGTAAGACCGGGCCGATGTCCCCGGTGACGAAGCTGACGTTGATCGAGTTGTGGATCTACTGTGCCCGCAACCGCACCAACGGCGTCATCGCCGCCGCCCAAGCGCGCAGGATTGCGCCGCGACGCATCCGTGACGTCCTCACCGTGGCGGGATCCTGGCATCACCACGAGTGCACCACGGCGACACCATGCCGCCACGGTGGCTGCACAGCGGCGACACCATGCCGCCAAGGTTTCGACATCATGCACGACTATCGCAAGCATCAAAACCACTACTGCCACCCCACCGGAACGCATGAAAAGACCAGCTCAGAAGGCAAATCAGAGAGTCGGACGGAAACGGCGGAAACACGCGGTTCGGCTAGCGAAACCGCTACCGAAATCGCTGGCGAAACCACAGACGCCGAAGCGGGCCTCGCGTACGCGTCTCACAAGTTACAAGTTATAGATATCTCTTCTTCTGTAGGTATCCACCCTGCGGTAAGTAACGCGCGGGAAGGAAAACCACCCCCACCAAGACCACCGAGACCGGCTCCGCGTCGTCACCACGGCGGCGAGGACGTCGCCGACCGGCTCAACGCCGCCGCACCGGAAATCCCGGCCACCCCAGCGATGCGCCAACGCGTCCTGGCCAGGCTCGCACCTGACGCTGTCGCGGTCCTGGCCGACCCGCACGCCGGTCGGCTGCGCCACGCCCACGCCCAGGCCGAACTGGACCGCGCCGACGCGCTGATCGAGGCCCGCGCCGAATTCCTCGCCACCGGCGACCTTACCGAAAACCCCGACACCGACCGGCTTTTCGACCCACACGGCGACAGCGGCTATGCCCGGCGGATGGCGGCCGCGCACACCCCGCTACCGACCCCGGATCCGGTCACACCCGGTGAGGTGCGGGCGATGGCGTTCCGGCTGGCCCGCGACCACATCGACGCCATCACCCGCCACGGCGGCACCCCACCTGGTCCAGCGCGAGAAGCCCTGCGCGCCGAGTTGGAAACCTTGCTCGGCGATGGCGTCCACCAGGACCTGTTGCGTGCCGAACTCGCCGGAATGCGTGAGGCCGGGATGTGGGCGGCCTCGAAGCTGCGTGAACGCCTTCAGAGGGCTCGCACGTGAACGCCGAGGACTGGGAGTGCCCCGAGATGTGCGATATCGAGGCCGAGCAGCAGATCCTCGGCGCGGCGCTCTACGCCGAGCACAACACCGAGGTCGCACACATGGTCGCCGAGATCCCCACCGACGCGTTCTACCCGCCCGCGCATCAGCTGCTGCACGCCACCCTGGTCGAGGTGCTGCGCGACGGGCAGCCAGCTGATCCGGTCGTGATCCTCGACAAGGCCGCCAGCAGAGGCGAACTCGGTACAAACAGCCAGCGGCTGCGCACGCTCACCCTTCACCTCCTCGGCAAGGGCGTACCGGGATCGGTGCCGTACTTCGCCGACCGCATCATCACCCTCTGGCACGCCCGCACCGCCGTCGCCGAAGCCACCCGGATGATCCAGAAACTGCACGTCCTGCACCGCAACGGGGACCTATCGTTAACTGGTCAGGTCGTCGCCCGCGCGCGCGAGGGCCTGGATCTGGATTTCACCGACCCTGCGGCGCCGGGGGTTTCGGCGCTACCGCCGTCGGTGGCCGAGCTGCTGGCCGGCAGCGACTCCTACGACTGGCTGATCCCACAATTGTTCGAGTACGGGGACCGCATGATCCTCACCGGTATCGAAGGACTCGGGAAATCCACGCTGCTGGCACAGATCGCGTGCGCGGTGACCGCGGGCCTGCATCCGTTCTTGGCCGCGCCGATCACCGGTCACGGTGCGCCGGAATCGGTGTCGCATCGGGTGCTGGTGATCGACGCGGAGAACCTGCCCGGCCAGCTGCGCCGCCGCTACCGCAATATCGTCACCCGCGTCGACGCCGTCTGCGAGCAACAAAACCATCCGCACCCGGACTGGAACGACGAACTGCGCATCGAGGCCCGCCCCGACGGGGTGCGGCTCGAGGAACCGCGCGAGCTGCGCCGCATCGAAGCCGCGATCGCTGCCCATCAGCCCGTGCTCGTGGTGGCGGGGCCGCTGTATCGGCTCAATGCGCTGGATACCGAGGGCGCTGATGGTGCACGGGAATTGGTGCGGATCCTGGACCGGTTGCGCGTGAAATACCGGTTCACGCTGATCCTGGAAGGCCATATCCCGCACGCTGCCGATGGGCGGTCGCGGTCGGTGCGCCCGATCGGTTCGTCACTGCTGCTGCGGTGGCCCGAATTCGGGTACGGCATCGTCCCTGGACGCGGCTACGAAGACGAAGAACATCCGACCGTGGTGAACCTGCGCCAATGGCGCTACGCCCGCGATGAACGCCTGTTCCCGCACGAGTTGCACCATTCCACCCACGGCCTGCCGTGGACACCGTCGGGTAGCTATTTCAGTCTGTGCCGCAGCAGAGGAGTGTTCGACGGATAGAGAGTGCGAATTATCTTGTTTAACAACGAATATGAGCCATTGAAGATCGATATTGCATGAAATAGACTGTGAGGCAGGGGATTTCACTGTGGCTAGCACCACCGGAATCTTCTGTGTGAATTGAATACCGCATCTACGGGAGAAACGATGAAAATCGTCATGAATATGTATTGCCCGGAAGCGCACGTCGACGCTCATGATTCCGGGCGCTCGACGGCCGCGCGGATCGTATCCAGCCTGACTCGACTGCTGGCGGGGCGGCGGTGTCCGACCTGCCCAGAACAGTCCCTCGAACCAGGCGTCACCCTCACCGGCGGACTAGAGCACGAAACCGGGTACTGCCCCTGCTGTCAAGCCACCTGGCTGCCGGGCCATCAGACGCGGCTCCTGGCCGCCGGACGCCTCATGGGCGTCGAACATGCTGCAAGGCACGGGGTTCGGTCATGATCCGCCGCGCCACCCCTGATATCCGATTCGCTCGCCGCGTGCTCGACACGATCGGCCATCTGCCCGACCACGGGCACTACCCAGGTAGGGAGTGGGACCAGCGGGCCTACCGATTCGTCCACATCCACGACATCGTCCACGCCGATTACGGTGCGCCGGTCTGCCGGACCGCGATGTGCTTCGCCGGGTGGGTCGTCGAGCTCGACCCTGATGTCGCCTGGGCCTACGACTCGATGACACTACGCACCGCAGGCTTGGCCAACGACACCGTCTGCCCGCCCGTCCAGCTGCGCCCGGACCTGACCACCGCACGCGATCTCACCACCGGAGACAACCTGCCCGCCCGCGCCTACGCCAGGCGACGGCTCGGACTCACCGCGCGCCAGGCCGACGAGCTGTTCTTCGCCACCAACACCCTCGATGACCTCACCGAGGTCATCAACCGAATCGGCAAGGGCCTGATATGAGTACCGTCATCACCGCCACCGCACTGGTGGAGAAGGTCCGCGAACTCGTCGCGGCCACACCTGATGCCACCACCCCCACCGCCGCCGAACATCCACACGGTGACCGCTACGTCGTGCGCGACGCCGATGGCCACTGGCAAGGGTCACGGCTGATCGGCCGTGCCCTGCTCGACCTCGGTGCCGACCCCGAGCTGCTCGCCGAACACGACGCCTACGCCCTCAGCGCCGCCGCCACGGTCATGCACTTCGTGCGTTTCGGCATGTGGGGTCAAGACCTGTTGTGGCTCAACATCGTTCAATCCCACGAAGGCAAAGGACGCCGATGGCGAGACGCCCTCGACGTCGCTGATCTGCGCATCCGAGGCGTTGCCGGGAGCAGGCTATGAGACCACTCCTGGCCCCCGGAACCTCCAATCCCATCACCATTGCGCAGCTGCCGTCGCACGGTGGTCAACCCGAACGATGGTCGGCGACCACTGTCTACCGCGACCAGGCCGGGCGCATCCGCCGCCTGCGCGCCATTCACACCGACCCCGACGCCGCCGCTGACGCGCTCGAGGACAAACTAGACGAACTCGGAATCAACTGATGCCTCAACACAATCCAACCCCCGATCGCGCCCTCGTCGACGAGATCGACGTCCTCGTCGATGAACAACTCGCCGCCGCACCCGACAGCGGCACCCGCGAGACGTGCCCGCACTGCTATGACGAATGGCACTCCCTGCCGATCCGCAAGACGCTACTGATGATGCGACAGCTGTACTGCGGATGTGAGGGCTGTGACCGAATCCTCGCCGCCTACGACTATGTCAGCGACACCAGCCCCATCATCTGCCCCGGCTCAACCTTCCACGGCCCCCTCGAACCGCTTGAGACGCGCGCCGCCCGCGCCGGTGTCATCGTGATCGACATCGCCGCACTACTGCGTGAGCCACCCGCGCCGGCACCGCTACCGCCCTCACCCGCACCGCCGGACGGCTGTGCGCTGCGCGTTCCGTTCCCCGCGGCCGACGCATACCGGGGACCGGTCTGGGCCTACCGGCTCTTACGCCCCTGGCGCGACACCGACTATGTCGTGGTCATGCACGTCCAACGCGACATCGACATCGACATCGACACCGGCGCCGGGCTGACGACGATCTCCGAAACCGCCCTGTTCCGGTACTTCCCGCCCGGCACACCACAACCACCATCGCGGGAATCCTTCCTCGTCGGCGGGGAACTGTTGTCCATCATGGACGACGACAGCGACATCGAACGCTACGGAGCCGCCATCGACGGCCACGGCGTCAACATCGAGATCGGCGACCACGGCGCACGCCACCGCGCCGACGGGAACGTCAACCCGGACGTGTTCGTCCAGCAGATCACCGGACAGATGGTGGTTGCGACAGTGGAATAACCACTGCAGGTCCGGCCGCCCGATCAGACACAACGATCGGCGGCCGGACCATCACCCAGCATGCTCGTAGGCCCCAGTCATCAATGTCGTTGTGGCCAGCGGTAATTGTCGGTAGCGAGTCGACGTGACGCACAGGCAGCGCCGTGAATAGCGACTTCTCGGGTCTCGGCTCGAGCGGACTGTACGCTGGTCCGCCATTGGTTCTGCGTTGCGCGAGAAGCCCTGCCACGTCTTCGACCGATTGCATCACCAGCGAGGAAATCAGCCAGCCCTTGCCGTCGACTGTAAACGCGAGTCGAGCTCTTGCTCCGATTTGGGTCAGGGCCAGCGAGTCGATTCCCGTCTCGAACAATGGCCGGTTGACATCGATTGGCCACGGTTCCGGCTGAAGTTCTCGTATCCGCGCCAGCAACCACGCGAGCTCGGCCAGCTCTACAGCACCTCGATCCGCGCGGGCTCGGGCAGCGCCCGTGGGCGCTCATCCGTATACCAGGCGAACTCGATTCCGCTGAGCCTGCCGTTCTCGACCCACAGGATGACCTCACCGACAGGTGCCCCGTTCCGGTCCGTGACCGCTCCGCTGGCAAAGATTCCGTCCGTTGACCCGGACGCCGGCACCGCACTGGGCAGCACCGACAAGTCAACGCTGGGCGAACCGACACCCCAGGTCGCGACGGCCTGCGCGAACGGGATCTGCGACAGGAACTCGCCCGCACCGGCGGCACCGGACGACAGCAGCTTGGCGACGACACCGGACTCGAGCTCGGTGAGCGCCCGCGGCTGAATCGGTGTGGCACTCATCAGCCCTCCTCGTAGGTGGTGTTACTTGAACCGCTTGATCAAGACATCGGCCGGGTTCGGTAGCGACACTGGGCACCGGTCTGTGTGCCACGCGTACTCAAGCCCGTGTAGAAACCCATCCTCTGCCCAAAGGGTGATGAATCCAGTGACAGTCCCGCGCGGGTCGGTCACTTCACCGGATACCGGCAACTCGCCATCTTCAAAGCTCGACTTTGGCGCATCGGAAGAGACATGCAGATAAAGACTCGGCGACCCGTCGCTCCACTTGGCAGCCACCCGAGTGTGCGCGATTTGTGATACGAACTCACTCGCACCGGGAAAGTCGACCGACAACAATTTCCGAATGATTGACTCTTCCAACGAAGAGAGCGGGCGTGGCATTGTCGATGTTCCATTCATATTTCCTCACCTTCCAAAGCGTTAGGGAATGTATGCCGTACTGATCTTGAATACGCCGTCAATCATCGCGCCGCGTACATGTATCGTATGCCCATCTATTGTTCGCACCAAAGCGTTGCCCGGCCCATAGACCCCCTCGGGAACCCCCTGAACACTCTCAATCAATTTTCTCATGGCTTGTTCCCGGCTACCGGATTGCTGGACAAATTCGTCTAGATTATGCTTCGAATAGTCGAATACATGTTTCATCGGTTCGTCCTTGAGCGCGTAGTCAAGCGAACTCTTCAACTTGTCGCGCGCGATCCTGGCGATATCGGCCGTGCGCTGCGCCATGAGGTCGGCGATGCGCTGGAGCGCCGCCCGTCTCGCGGCGAGATCCTCGCCGGTTTCGGTGACCTTGTCGACGAATTTCGCTAAGCGTTTGGCGGCAAGCACCCGGTCGACATACTTCTTCATCTTCACCGCGAGCTTGCCCGCTTTGGCGGCGGCAATCGCCGCGGCACCGAACCCGGCCGTCAATGCACCCGCTATCACACTGAGGACGACGGTCTCGGCGACCTCCTGCGCGAGATCCTTGGCGAGATCGACCAGCAGCTGGCCCAATTGCGTCCGAAACTCCAGAATCGCCGAGCGATGGTCGCGGCAGGATTTAGCGAGGTCCTTGTAGAGGGTGAGCACGCCCTCGGCGGACGCCTTCAGCTCCCGGATGTCCTCGTCGACATGGGAGGCATCGGGAGCGGTTTCGCTTTCGAATGTCTTCGCCAGCTGGTCCAGCAGCGTCGGTAAGTTGCCCACTCCCGATTCGGAGGAGGCGAGCTTGTCCCAAGCATCGGCGGCGGTCTGCAAGTCGTTCGGTTCCCCGTCGGGCATCGACACGCCGAAATCCTCGAGCGCCGACACCGCGAACCCGACATCGTCGAACAAGCCACTACCAGGTCCGCCGGCCGAGGGCGGCGGTGTCACGCATACCGACCATGCCGGCAACAAATCCGCTGGTTTCGTCGGTTCCGGTCGGCCGGTTCCGGCAACGTAATCCGCGAGAGCGTGGTTGTAGCCGAGCTGGTTCAGTATGCCGGCGTAGTTGCCCATCGCGGTGACGAGCAGTTCGGTCATACTCCTCGCCGTGGTGACGGTCGAATCATAGGACGTGGCCCACGCTTTGGATTCGCCCACATTGCCACCCATATTGGCGGTTTCGCTCAGCGCGGCGATCTGTGTGGAGAAGATCCGCTGGTACGCGATGGCGTACGAATACAGTGTCTTGCCAGCCGAGGAATACACCGCAGGATCGACTACCAACGTTGTCATCGAGTCCTACGACCTGCCCAGCATCGCGAGATTCGCGGCGATGGCGGCCGTGTACCGGTCGTGCGCATCCCGGACGGCTTGGCGCATGGTGTCGATACCCTCGGAAACATCAGTCGCCCCGGTGTGCCACTCGCGAAAAGCCGCGGCCTGCGCATCCGCGGCGGCACCGTTCCAGTTCTGCTGCACCGTCGAGATACGTTGCTGTAACCCGTCGAGACTGTCGTTGAGGAAACCGATGAACCCCGAGACCCGGGCGACCATCTGCTCGAGCTCGTCGAGATCGACACGGAAAGGCTGTGAGTTCTCGACCATCACAACTCCGGAAGGTCCAACGACCCGGTGAACGCGAGGCTGGTGTCTGCCCGTGTCCTGTCCTGATCGTCCAGGGTCTTGCTCGTGACACCGAGCAGTTCGGCCATATCGGCCAATGCGTCGAGGACGGTGTCGGCGCCCTGCTTGGTTTCTGTCCACCCCGCGCTGAACGAATCGGCGGAGGTGCCGCGCCAATTGGACAGCAGTGCTGTGATGTCGGTATCGATCGAGGTCAAGCCGTTGACGAGCGATTCAGCGACCTGCTGGACGTACCGGCCAGCGTCAGCGACTTCGTCGGGGACCAGCGCGAAATCGTTGGGGGTCGAGCCGGGTTGGCCTGTCATGCAGCCTCCTCGAACGTTGGTGCGGATCAACAGGTTAGACGCGAGTGGGTATTGGTCGGTTCCCTGGTTCGGGATATTGCTTCAGTCACGTGATGGACGGCGTAGGAATGGGCAACTTTGACGTACAAGATCGATGGCTTGCGAGCCACGACACCCCTCCATTCGGCAGCAGCGCCGACCACACGCACCTGATCAACCCGACCCCCGGTTATCCCGCCAACATTCCCGAATGATGCACTAGCACAGCGATTTTAGCCTTGCATGCCACAGCTGAACTTCTTGCAGCAGATTGCGGAACGTGTAACGTTGCCGACTAGCTGAGGTAATCGGGGAGGGAGCAGATTCGTGCGTGTCCATCATCTGGATGGCGGGGGGACGCGGCCTCTTGGGGGCCGGTTGATCGATGGCCGACCGGGAATGCTCCGCCGTGCAGAGACTGCGTGCCACTGCCTGCTGATCGAGCACTCGACAGGGTTGGTGTTGGTTGACACCGGCTATGGAGAGCAAGCGGTGACCAGGCCCGAAGTCTGGGTGGGGTCGCAGATCATTCGACGCACGAGACCCGTTCTCGATCAGGTGATTGCCCGGCACGTGGAGGATCTGGGATTCGCGCGTGAGGATGTTCGCGACATCATCGTGACTCATCTGGATCTGGATCATGCGGGCGGGCTGGCGGACTTTCCGGACGCAACTGTCCATGTCTATCAGGCCGAACTGGATGCCGTGACGGGTGTATACGGGCGTCGTGAGCGGTTCCGGTACCGGCCTTTACAGTTCGAGCACGGACCGAAGTGGACGACCTACGGGGAGTCCGACAGTCGAGACGACCACTGGTTCGGCTTGCGAGCAGTGCAGGCGCTAGGCAGCCTGCCCCCGGGAATACTGATGGTGCCGTTGGCAGGACACACCCGTGGGCATGTCGGCGTTGCGGTCGATACCGGGAATGGCTGGCTGTTACACGCCGGGGACGCATATACCTATCACGGCCAGATGGAGGAGCGACCGCGGATGCCGTTGGGGGCGCGCGCTTTCCAGCGGTCGGTGGACACATCCCGCCCGTTGCGGATCGAAAACCAGCGGCGGTTGCGGGAGCTGGTACGCGATCACCGTGACGCGGTGACGGTGTTCTCCTCACACTGCGCAACGGAGTTCGAGCGATTGCGGAGCGAAAGTGCAGCCGACAGAGGACGACGCTGACCATCGCTGTGAACCAGTCCGTTCCCACTCGCTCTGACACGCCGATGTGAGTGGCCATCGGCTACGACGCGATCGCAAGCGGTCCGTCGACCGGCGTGAGGTGGTAGATCCACCACGGCCTGAACGGCAACTCGCTCACGTCGAGAGAAACCCACATCGGTCGTTCCTCCCCGGTCTCGATATCCTTGATAACGGAGCACTCGAGAGCGTTCCCCTCCATGGATGCCCAGCTCTGCGGGAATTCCGCATTCCAAAGGTCATCCCATTCCGGTGCATGGCGGCAGGCATCCACGACGGCGTTGACCTCGTTCTGCGGCACAAGGCCAGGCGACATGAGTTTGAGGCCTTGTGCCATCAGCGCCGCCTCGAAGAACCAGTTCACCAGGACCTCTCGTGCGGCAGGTTCGTTTACCAACCACTCGAGGATGCATCGACCAGGAACCAGACCAGGAAATGCCTCGAGGTACTTGCTGTTTGCCGCCCTCACCTTGAACAGCGGCACTTCGTAGAAGCATGCAGGTCCCGGATAGCCTTCCAGGATCCGGAGGTCTCGGACCTCTAGCGGGTAGTCCGTGGCGAGGTTTGACGGGATGAGGGTGGTCCGGGTCATGGCGAGAATCATTCGACCCCACCAAGCGGGAAGTGCGAGCGCCCTGATGATCGCTTCGAACGACTCGATGCTCAATGTGCGCGTACCGTTCTCGGCCTTCTTGATCTGATCCGCGCTCAGACCCACTAGGTTGCCAAGGTCCTCGGGTCTCTCCAGCCCGACCTGGATGCGACGCGCCCGCAACCATTGACCGACTGCTTTCGTGGTCTCCAATGCCCGTCCCCTTCTTGCTGTATCGCCGGGACACGTTGTCCCCGAGATGATCTTGACCAGAACAGGGCAACATATCGAGACTCGGTCAATGACCATCGACGTGAACCCCTGTGCTGCAAGCGATGTCATCGATCACTACACGCCGTTGAAAGAAGCGCCGAAGGCTATCGCGCTGCCGACCGCAATCTCTGGACCGGAGCCAACATCTCGCGGGGCAACTAATCAACGTATCTTCACCCGCAAGCGGGTGACAAATTCGGAGAGGTGACCGGCGGCATGTTGGCACGTGACACCCAGGGCGACTGGACGACAGTCCGTGTCGATGCCAAGCGTGTGCGGCTGACCGGCGGATCCGAACCGCCGCCGCCTGACGAAAGGGTCACAGGCCACACGTGGGTTAGCTGAAAGTTGTTCCTACATAATGGATTTCACGTCTAATTCTCTGCTCGCGGCAAGGCGTAGCCCTCGCGTAGCAGGCCACGCCTCCGCGGCAGCAATTCGCAAGTCCGAATCATGCCCGCGACGCCGACATCGGCGGCGCCAGCGGGTCCACTGAACGTGGCCGACTCTACTCGGCCAAAGGGGGTTTATGTTGTGCTAGTTCGAAGACCTGTCCTATTGAACTTGCCGCTCGCCCGGCGCGTCCTGGACGCACTGCGGACCAAGCCGCACCTGCACGACCAGTCCGTGTGGCGAGAGGACCGCGCCGAGGGGGTCGCGCACTGCGTGGCCGGATGGACGGTCGAGCTCAGCGGGGCGGTATGGGGGCCACTGCCCGGATTGGTGTCGTGGCGAGGGAAGCTTCGATCGATCCCGGTGCTGGCCGGAGACCTGCTCGGGCTCGATCCGGCGCAGGCCAGGGAACTCTGCTACCTGCGTGACGAAGCCGAAGTTGTTGCCGTGCTGGCGCGATGGGTCGAGCAAAGCTGCGTTCACCAGCACGCCCAACTCGTCGCGCTGCAGGCCGACTTCTATCGCGCAAGCTGACCAGCCGCACCGGTTCAGAAAGCGAGAGTCGCGTTGAGGTGCAACACATGTCAGCGACCACGATCGCTCGCTGATCGCTTGCTGCAGGAGGTATCCACACCACTTTATCTACTGACTCGCGCTACGGTAGAGACCATGGTTTGGATATCAGCGGCACAACAGGATTCGCGACCATGACAGGCGCAGAACCGGTCACTAAGATCTGCCGAGACCTCGAAGACGCCGTACATGCGGTCATCGGCCACCGCTACCAATCCCACGGCACCAGCGACGGAACCCTCCATGGTTATCGCGACAGCATCTATCTCGAGATCCGCTCCGAACTTGCCGCACGCCAAGGCGAGGGCGGAACCCTACGCCCGCGCAGCCTTCCACCGGCCTGGGTTGAGGGCCTGGATTGGCTGACCGAGGTCGACGCCACCGTCGCCGCCTGGTGTCCAGACGCTGGTGAGGACAACGGCCAACCCGGCACTATCCGCAGGCTCAACCAGCTCGCCGCGACATCTTGGAGGCCGGAAGATACACCATTACTTGAGGTTTGGGTCAACGACCTGCGCCGCTGGGCGGCCGCGGGAACGACGTTGATCGAGCCCACGCGCCGTTGGGAACTCGTCGCCGCTTGCCCGGCCTGCGGCGTGCGTACCGTACACCGGCCCGACGCCAGCGGTGAACCCGTCCGCCAAGCCGCCCTCCAGATCACCGCGGACGGCTGCATCTGCCAGGCCTGCCACACCAATTGGGCGCCAGCCCACTATCGGCTCCTCGCGGCAGCGCTCGGGTGCCGACTCCCGCAAGGAGTTCTCGAATAGCTCCTTGACGTACTTGCGTGCGCGCCCGTGTCTACGATGAGCGAATGGCAATTCGCCTTCCACAATCACATGCAGGGGGGTGGCTGCGGATGCACATCGGTTCTCGACGAATCGGGTACATCGTCGCTTCGATTGTTGTCCCGGCACTGGCTGCATGTTCACCGGGCAGTCCGGAACGGACGGACGTCAGCACACCGCCGTCGTTGACATCGTCGCCTTCATCGAGCTCGTCGGCGGGTACAGAACCGTCGTCGGACGCGAGATCCACAAGGGTCATTCCCTTCACAGCGACACCGGTGCCAACTGCCGAGCTCACCACAACGTTGGGGCCGACGACCGTATTGCCTTCAACCACGACCACTAGAACGACCACGACTACAACGACGGTGTCGCCGACCGAGTCGCCGGTTGTCCGGTGAACTCAGCACCGACGCCTCAGACATCTGCGGCGCCGTTGGCCTCTGCGCTGTCGTTGGCGGGAGCGATTGCTTCGCAGACAGTGGTTTTGGGAGCAGTCCTCTACTACTTCGGGCTGGCCTATGCCCGTGCATGGTACGGGTATTTCGGCATCGACGTCGGCATGCTGGGCTTCACCACGGCCGACTACGTCCTGCGGAGTCTCATCCCTACCTTCTGGCCTGTCGTGATTTCACTGCTCGTCGTGCTGGGGCTCATCTCCGCGCGCGGGCTCCCCTTAGTGCTTGCCGTTCGAAGTCGTCGCCCGCGGCGCACCCTTCGCCGCTGGTACCGGTGCACGCTGTCTGTCGGTGGGCTACTTGCTGTGGCGCCGGGTCTGGTGTGGCTGCTTGCCCCAACCGTCGGCTCGCCATGGGAAACCTATCTGCCGGGCTTTCTTGTAACGGGTGCTTTGCTGCTCGGCTTTGCCACCACGCTCCGAGCGAACTACCCGGCACTGATCGGTTCCGGTCGTTTTGCGCAACGCAATGCAGAGCGATCAGCACTGACGACGATCTTGATCGCGCTGTTGGCATTGGGCTTCGCCGGCGTCTTTTGGGGTATCGGGGCGTACGCCGACCGGCGGGGTATTTCGGATGCGCGCGGCCTGGCTCAGGCGAAGTTCCCGGGCCAGCCGTCGATTCTTCTTCTGAGCGTCGACCGACTGGCGATCGAGGGCGAAGGTGCGCAGGTCGACCCAATCACTATGCCGGGCGAGAAGTTTCGCTACGCCTATAGCGGCCTGCGGCTCCTGGCGCGGACTTCCGATACCTACTTCCTGATCCCTCAGCAGTGGCAGGCCACCCGAGACCGGGTTTTTGTCGTCCCTCGAGCAGACAACGTCCGGATCGACATCGCCAGCACTCGAAAATGAACGGACAAGAACATGATCGGCAATCCCAGCCACCGGTGATCGCGCTGGGCCCCATGGTGTCTGTACGTGACGCGGGCGTCAAGGTGGCAGCCTGGGGCATATCGCGGCGTGGCCCGGCATAGACGGCGACCGGATAGCCCTTGGCTGGTACCCTCCAGCGAGGCACTGGATCGGGGGTAGCGATGGTGGAGGCGCAAATCGACTACGGTCGAGCCGAGATCAAGGCGTTCGATGACGCGGCGCGTGCAGGGGTCATCGAGTTCGATCCGCAGTCCGTTCACGAGGCGGTCCAGCTGTACAGCCAGATGATCATTGCGCTGCAGAAGGTTCGCGACAAGCTCCGTACTGTGAAAGACGCCAGGGGTTTTGGTGGCTTTCCTTCTGGGCAGGAGTTGCAAGCTGGCTTCTCGAACAAAGCGGCCGAAGGTGTCGAGGTGCTGAGCCAGTTGATCGATGGGGCGATGCGGTTGCAGGAGGCGTACTTGCGCGCCGGTCGGCTCCTCTCTGAAGCTGATCAAGTCAACGCGGATAGGATCAAGATCGTGGGGGATGCGCAGGGGATTGGTGACGGTGCTCAATGAAACACACTGGTATCTCAGCTGCTTTGGTCCTGATCGCTCTCGCCGCTGCCGGTTGTTCGGGTCGCGACAGTTCGGGCGAGCCGACAGAGACGGCAACATCGACTGCGGTGAAACCGAGTATCGCCGTATCGGTCAAGCCCGCTCCGGAGCAACCACGTAACTCCCGTAGTCCGGTCAATTTCGATCCGTGTTTCGAAATCGGTGATGACACGATCGCCAAAGCGGGGTTCGTCCCGAAAAGCCGTGAGCGCGCCGATCAGGTTCATGATGGTTACGCGTTCATTAGTTGCACCTTCGAACGCCAAGAAGATGTGCGCGGCAAAATGGGCAGGGTGGGTTCCCTAACAATTTCGTCGACCAACGTGACACTGGATGAGTTCCGTAAACGTGAAGGCACTGCGGCAACAGAAGCAAAGGTCAACGGCCGCGAGGCAATTACATACCGTGAGCCAGCGGCGGAAGCATGCTACGTCGTCATGACCGGCCCGGATGCGACCATTGACGTTTCCGTGAGTAGCACTCTTGCGCTTACGCGCTGGAACGCGTGCGACCATGCCCAAGAGATCGCTTTGATCATCGAGTCAGCACTGCCGCCTAACAGGTAGATCGTTAGTTGCCCATATGGCGGGTGACGCCGACAAGAAGGTCGGCAAGAGCTCCGATTTGTTCGTCGGTAATCGTCAGCGGCTCTGCCGCATTCGCAATTTCAATCGAGCCATTCCATTTACCGACCTCTGTAGTGATGCCCAGCGCGCTGCTCGCCTTCAAACGGCCATCGCTGATCCATACCTCAGCAGAATGTCCGACGAGAGGCTTGTAGCCGTGCTGTTCGCGGTAATCGCTTTCGGCGGCATGCCCGTCATCACTCAGGGGGGTGATCCACGCCCCTCCGGTCCATGTGGTTTTCGAGGAGAAGATGCAAGAGCTTCCCTTCTCGATCACTTTATCTGGTGCAGGGCCATCCGTGGTTCGAAGACCGTCGATGTGTAGCTCGGTGGTGAAG
Organism: Nocardia sp. NPDC004278; assembly: GCF_053602975.1. Lineage (NCBI taxonomy): Bacteria > Bacillati > Actinomycetota > Actinomycetes > Mycobacteriales > Nocardiaceae > Nocardia > Nocardia sp. NPDC004278. Next base: position 112,821 of record NZ_JBSGEQ010000010.1, on the reverse strand, counting down.
AAGTTCACTAACGGATCGCAAAAATCCTTTAAAGTGTGACTGGGTGTCGGTGGTGTGTTATCGCCATTGCTACAGCCCGCGATGAGAGCCGCTGCCATAAGCGCTAGCATGACTGGCGTGATCCGATTCACTTTGTGTCGCACCTTCCGCCATGGGATTCTCTAGGAATTAGATGTTGCGTGTTCATCTGACGCCGTTTCGCCCCTCGAGAACCAGGGTCGACATGTTTTGGAGCTCGTCTTTCAAGACCCCGCCTTTGTAGGTCTTCAAGATGTTCATCAAATCGCTGTGGAGTTCGACTCCGCTGCCAGCAGCGCCGACGCTGTGCTGATAGTCCTTCAGGCTGCCGTCGGACTCGAATAGGTTGCTGTATCGAGGATCGTGTGGGAGGAGACCATCTTGTGCCTGTATCACCTGGGCGACCTGATAGAACTGGCGTGCTGGGAAGAATTCGTGAGAATTGTCGACGTGTGAGCTGCCTATATCGGGTGGAGTGTACGACATTCCGATGAGGTTCATTTTCGCGTAGCTGTTGCTGATGTCTATTACGGGGCCGAAGACGTCTTTCACTACCGGTATCATTTTGACGCCGCTCGTCACTGCCCCCTTGAACCCGTCGTAGGCTGCACCCTTGTCGGCGAAATCGTGTATCGCATCGCCGACTCCGGTGACGCTGCGTGCGTTGAGTTCGGTGTCGATTCCTTTGTCGACGAGCCCCAAGAGAATTCCAGAACCGGTTGCTAAACCGTTGGCCGCATTGTCTGGGTCCGCCAGGACCGACTGGGTCCACAATGTTTGCAGCTGTCCGGCGGTATGGAGTGCTCGGGCGTTGAACTGTATTGCGGCGTCCTTGTCGGAATCGATGACCGCAAAGATCTTCTGAGCGCCTGCACGGTAGACGTCATTGGCATCGTCGGGAGCCTTGAATCCCGGTGTGTTGAGGTACTTTTCGCCGTCTACGCCAGCCAAGTTCGCGATATATGGACTCAGGGCGGAGGAGATCCCTTGCACCGCATGGGGATTGATGTCACCGAGGGAGTGGGACTTGTCTCCGTCGACGTGGAGCAGGTCCGCCGGTCCCTTCGCGATGTATTCCGCGAGACCGGAGGCGGCCTCTCCGGCGCGCATGGAGGTGTTGTGATCGGGAGAGGTTGCGTCGGTTTCGATCCAGGACAGCATCTTTCCGACGGCCGTGCCATCGTCGTTCCAGTGATGGCGCATCAGCGGGTCGAGGATCTTGTTCGTGGTGTTGCCCGGTTCGAGCCCGTCACCGTGCAGGATGTCGTGCACGGCCCCCTTGTCCTGGCCGGCGACCTCGACCATACGCTGAACGAGTCCATCAGCCGAGCCATCACGGTGGACGGTCGATATCAGCGTGTGTGAGTCGACTTGGGGGGCTATCTCCGCGGCCCGTTGCAGCAGGGATTTGTTGATCTCACTACCGGGCATCGATCCCATGTCGGCCTGGCTCATCATCTCGGTCACGTTCGACAGGCCGAGGCCGCCGATGTTGGGCGCGGGCTTGCCCTGTGACACGTCGTAGTGGTTGGTGAGCACGTTCTGCATGGATTTCGGTATTTGGCTGAGCCCGCCCTTGCCGCCGTTCGGAAGTTGCTTGTCGTCAGCGGCGACGGGGCCTGCGCTGACCGACGGGTTGGAGATGATTTGGAACGAGTTCGCCAGTGCCTTTTGCGTGTCTGGTGGCAGCTTGCTCATGATCTGCTGGATTTCGGTCGTGCTCTTGCCGTCGAGGGATCGGCTGATCTGGTTCAGGTACTCCATTTGGGATGCGGGGATGGTTGTGGTGTCTCCCCGCTGGAGTGCGGCGATCTGCTCGGGCGTGAGGTGTCCGGCTTCGGTAATGCGTTGTACTGCTTCGGGACTCAGCTTCGACGGGTCGTCGGCGAGTTGCTTGCCGTCACCGTAGGCTTGGTCTCCGCCGAGCGCGGCGGCGGAGATGAACGATGCGCGCAGGTCGGCGCGTGCTGTGTCGAGGTCGTTGCGGACGGCGATGTCGGCTTGCATGGTGGCGCGGACGGCGTCGTTGAGTTCGGCTTGCAGGTCCAGCAGTTTCTGGGATTCCTCGGCGGAGGGGTTCGCGTCTGGGTGGGTGAGGGAGAGGGTTCGGCCCATGAGGTAGCGGCGGTTCTGGGCTTCGGTGAGGGCTCCGCGGGCGCGGCGTAGCGGGGCGTTGATTTCGTCGTAGCCTTGTTTGGCGCGTTGACCGAGGGTGTCGAGTTTGTCGGCGAGGGTTTGCATTGTCTTCTGGTCAGCGAGCGCGCGGGCTTGGGCGGCGTCGGCGCAGCGGCCTTCCCAGTGGGTTCCGTTGACTTTGGTGACGGCGTCGACGTATTGGGCGAAGAGTTCCTCGAAGTCGGCACCCAGGGCGATCCAGGCGTCGCCGAGCTCGGTGAGCATTTCCGGTTTGGCGGTGTTGATGAAGGTCCGCGGGTCCATGCTTGCCGCCTTACGGGGTCCAGTCGCCGGTGGCTTGGCGGTAGATGTCCATGATCTGGTCGGCGTTGTTGTCGTCGGCGTTCTTGTATTCGCGCGCGACGTTGGCCATGACATCGCCGGTTTCGCTGAGCCGTTCTTTCACGGTGGGCAGCAGCGTGTGCATGAGCAGGTCGGTGGTGATCTGTTCACCGACGGTGACCGACACCAGGACTGGGCTCGTGTGGGGGCCGATGGGTCGCTTGGGTCGCACTTTCGCGGCTTCGTCGGCGAGGTTGTGCAGTCTGGCTGCGAGCTGCTCGAGGATTTCCAGATCGGCTTTCAACGTTCCCATATGTCCCCCGGTGGTGGCGACTCGAACCGACTCACGACCAGGCCACACTAACACCTGCACCAGCACCTGATGCGTGTCGAGAACGCCTTGCCCAGTTCGGTTTTCGGTTGATGCCTCGGCCACGATGACTGGCAGTGCGTGTTAGGCTGGCTCGCCTCAGACCATCGGCCTCGGGGGCTCATCCAGGGGGAACCAAAATGAGCGATAGCGACAAGCCCGCGCAAGCAATCCCCGGCATTCAAGACCTGCTGGATCAGCGCGATACCCAGGCCGCTGTGCAGAAGGCCTCGGACGCTCAGGCCAGGACCGGGCGCGCGGACACCGAGCTGGGTGACCTCGGTGCGGGTACCGACCCGGATTTCGTGCGCAGCGAAGAGCACTTCGAAGGGATGACCCTCGAGGCCATGTATGCCGCGGTACATGGCGGTTTCGATGGCGGCGGCATGGACGCAGCGGGGTTGAAAACCCTGCGGCAGACCTTGTTCGACTGCTATTCGGAGCTGGCGAACGCCTCGACGTTCAACCTGATGGGGATGAATCGGATCTTCGGCAATGGCCTGTGGCAGGGTGCAAGTGGTTCGGCCGCGCAGACGGCGTCGGAGCAGTATTCGAAGGTCGCCAATCAGGTTGCGCGGGTGTTCGAGTCGCTGAGCGGGCGGCTCGAGTCGCTGGCGTGGGCGGCCGAAGCGGTGCGGTTGGCGGTGCCCGCGCCCCCGACAACGGTGACGGTCGGTGCAGATCCTGATAACACCCAGCAGTCCGTGCTGCCGGGCTTGGTTAACCCCAGCTACTCCGATCAGCTCGATAATGCGAGAGAAGAGGCACGGCAGGCCGCCATCCGCGCTCTGAACAGCGTCTACAAGGGCAACTTCCCGCCAGCCGGTTCGGGAGTGCCGACATATGCGACAGTGCCCGAGGTCGGTGGCGATCCAGGCCAGGGTGTGGGTGGTTCCAACACCGGTAGCACCGGAGCGAACGTGCCGAGCACGATAGGGGTAGAGGACACCGGTTCCCAACAGCCGACAACGCCGAGCGCCGCGGCACCCTCCGACTCCAGTCCGACCACGACAACACCCGCGGGCACCAACACCGCCAGCGCTTCCGGGATTCCGAACAGTCCCAGTACAACAACCACACCTACCGGCCTCGGAAGTGCTCCGACGTTGACGGGTAGTGGGCCGGGATCGGGCACGCCCGCCGATGCCGGACACGGCACGAACCGTAATACGCTCGGCGGGCCGGGCACCACATCTCGTGCCGGCGGGCCTGGTAGTTCGGTTCCCGGGGTACCCGGTGTGGCAGCACCCGCAGCGGGAACCTCACGAGCCGCAGGCGGGTCGTCTGCGCGTTCCGGCATCGGCTCGGCGGGAGCGCCCGGCGCGGCAGGTCGGCGCAAAGACGGGGAAGACGACGAAACCCACCACTCACCGGACTACCTGCGCGGCGTCGCACCGGATTGGACCGAGGGTTTGGACACACCGGTCGAGGTAATCGGCGAGGGCTTCGTTCCCGATGGCGATCCGCTGTTCACCGCCGAGCCGACGTGGACACCGCCCTCACGCCCTCACGACTTCAGCGCGTCACCCGCCGAGATGAACACCGCGCCAACTGGATACACACCGGCTGAGGTCCGAACAGAGCAGGGATCCTCGACACCGAGCACACCAGGTCGTGGAGCACAAACCGAGGCCCCGCCCAGCATGAGCGCGGGTGGCCCGCAGGCAGAGACGGTACCCGCGCCCGGGGACAACACTGCCGCCGTGAACCCAGCAACCGCTTCCAGCAGGGCGAAGTCCGCCGGATTCTCCGGCGCGGGCCCCTCGCTGGATGATCTTCTCTCCGAATACGGTTGGGACATGGACACTACCGCGGACAACGCCGACTCTGGCGTGGACGCCACCGCCGCCGATGATCGGACACCCGAGCGATCCGAGACAGCGGGCCCAGGCTCGAGCCAGTGAAAACACAGACTGTCTGGACCTTCACTCCGGACGAATTCGCCTGGGTGTGGGCCGAAACCGGGCTCGATGAGTACCCGGACCCCATCAGCATCATCGAATCAGTCACCACCCACGACGAATACCGGCGGCTGCTCGCCCAGATCAGCGCTCGATACCCACACAGCGGCGACCCGGATCTCACCGGACCGCTAAGGGTCCTCGCCAACCCCGATCTGCGGATCGTGTGCAAAGGTCGATCCATCAACTCGCACAAGCGAATCCGATCCCTTGCAGCGGCCGTCGCCGACCTCGGCGTCGTGCTGTTCCAGAAGCCGGGCGCGACAGCCGATTTCGGCGGCGATATCAAGGTGGTGGTCACTCGGCGTCAGAACCTCGGCAAACACATCGCCGCCACGATGCCACCCGCACCGGTCGGCACCGTCGGAACGATGATCGGTTACACACCACGAGTCCGGGGACAGCAGCCACCCAGTTCGTGGAAGAACACCTCCAGCGGCGACCGCCCCGTCGAAGAACGCATCCGCACCTTGCTGCGGCTACCCCGTAATGCCGAGGGGCACCTACGCATCGAACGTTTTCTTCATGAACCGCGACCACATCCACCCGAGTACCTGAGCTGGATCGACATCCGCCAAGACCATCCAGCTGCCGGCCGTTACCTGATCACCGTCGACGACAACGACACCCTCGTCATCCCGGCATCAGCAGAGGTCATAGCCAACGAGCTACAAAACCGCGCTGCGCTCGATCACATCTGACTACAACTCGCCCCACATCTCCAGCACTCACATGAATCGCTGGGCGGATGGCGCGGATCGTCCAGGCCAACATCCTCGAAGGTGTATCGGACGGTTCTGGTGATCAGGAACCAGTAGGCGGTATCACTCCTACGGCGCGGGAGCCGCAGTGTCCCAAGCCTTTTCGAACTCCATCGTTGTGATCTCGCGGTCGGGCAGATCTGGATCCCATAAGTCGATCGGCGGGTTGAGAGGGAAGTCGTCGAGACCGGCGCGGACCGCCTCGCCGGTGCTGCGCACTTCGACCTGGCGAGTGCGGTAGCCGTTAGTGATCTCGGTCAGATAGTCGGCGGTTGGAACGCCGTCACCGCCGTCCCAGCGCCGGCGGATGTACAGCAAACTGCGATCTGCCATCATCCCGAAACCCGCTAGGTTCCGCTGGACGTCCCGCCGAGCCCGGAGATCTCGCAGTACCGAGTTGGCGGGATCGTCGATATCGACCTTGTCCAGGTCCCATTCCCGGGCATCCGCCAACCGTTCTGGATCCTCGATGACCAAGGTCTCCGCGAAGGTTTCGGCGATCTCGCGGGCCGAACGTGCGTGAACCCACCACCAGAGACCGCCCATCCCATAGTCGTGGCACACGAGGAAACGCTGCTTTGGTGTCTCATCGACGGTCACGGTTACCCAGCGTAGACAGCAGTCGCGCTGAGACGACAGCTCCGGCTCCGACTACAGCCCGCACTTCCGATCCGGCTCGGCCGAATCTCCTTCCGCCGCAGGGAATGAGAAGTCCGGCAGTCGGCGGGTTCCGGCCGCGATCTCGAAGCACAGATCGCTGTAGCCCAGCGCGAGCTCGGTGAGGCGATGCTTGGTGTAGCGAAATTGCAGTGTCGATGTGCCCTGCTGGGAGGCAATTCGGGCGTCGACCGAGAACTGAGCGAGCCGGTCGATCACCATGCCGACTGTCTCGGTGTGTTGGTACGCGGCATCAAAGGCTGGTGGCTGATCGGCGCTCACCCAGCTGTCGATGCGGGACACCAGTCGATCGCGCTCGCGGTCGATCGCCCCGATATCGGCGTTCTCGTCCAGACGAGCCTCATGCAAGCTGGCCAGTTCGTAGGCGCCTTGCAAGATCGGATGCTGGATGGCCACTGTGCCAACGCAGGCTTGCAAGATCATGTCCTTGGACGGCAGCGGTGTCCTCATGACTGACTCACCGCGTGGGCAAGCCGCCCGGAATCTGCGGTCACCGAACCCTGTGCTCCCGGTGGCCGCCGCTGTCCTTGTCGACGGTCGGATGGAATCGCGGTTCCACGGGTGCAGGCTGTATCCAGTGTGGGCCGATTCGCGATCCGCATCGGTGTGCGCTCGAAGATCGTTGCCGGGGTGATCATTTCGTTTCCTCGATATGGGCTCGGATTTTCTGCAGTTTCCGGAGGCGGTGGGCGAGGTGGTGGTCGAGTTCGCTGAATTCCTCCGATCGCAGAGGCGGGGTCGCGAATCCTTGTGCAGGTTCGACGACGCCGGACTGGCGGCACGGTCCGGCGATCGAGGTGTATTCCGTGCTGAGGGCATCCAGCGCTCGTCCGAGAACCAGACATTGGGGTGGGCAGATGTGGTGGATGCTCATGGCGCGTATCGCGTCGTTCTCGTCGAGCACGCCCGGGTCTGTGAGGCAGTCGTGCAGGTACGCACCGTCGTCAGGATCGACGGCTGTTGGCGTGTTCATGAGATCGCCCGTGCCGCAGGGACGGTGTCGTCGATGATCATCGTTCGGACCCACCGGCACGGTTGGGCGTCCCATGCGCGGTGTTCGCCGATCCAGTTGTCGGACACCGGGACCGAGCCGCACAGTACGGCGGGGCACGTCACGCTGATCAATCGGTTCTCGCCGTCGAACTTCGCGCGCACGCAATCGGCATACAGCCGTACGAAGCCATCGACCGCTTTGGTGTATCTGGGTGTGGCCTCGTGGTAGCGAGGTGTGGCACGACCCGAGATATCGAGCATCTGTGGTGGACGTGGTTGAATCCAGCGTCGCCAGTTCAGGTGAAGCACGACGCCCGCCGACACGGGATCTGTATGGAAGTAGTGTGAGACGTGCGTCTTGTCGCAGTATCGGTCATTGAACACGGGGCAGCGCACTCCCTTTCACGGGACGATCGTCGATGGTGGGTGGAAATGCTTTGAGGGACAGTGCTGTCCACTACGGGCTGGCGTGTTGGGGTAGTCGGCGGATGCCGCAGGCGAGTTCGTCGGCGAGGTCCTGATAAGCGCTCGCGGCCTCGACCAGCCGCAGCGAGGCGTCGTAGAACAGTCCGTCCGGGGCGGCGGCGAGCGCGATATGGGTGTGCACGGTCAGCTGCGCGAGCTGGTCGATGACCTGGCCCATGGTGTGAGCGGCCAGGCGCGCGGCGGGGAACGGGATCGGGATGGCCGCCGCCACCCATTGGTCGATGCCCGACATCACACGGATGCGCTGCCGGTCGATGTCCTTGAGGCAGCACAGCCGCGTGTGTTCGCGGGTCTGATGCAGTATCGCGAGTTCCCCGGCCGCGTCCAGCATTGGATGGTCGGTCATGTTGGGGAAGCCTCGGCAGGCGGCCAGCACGGCATCTTTGTCGGGGAGTCCGGTGAGGGTCACCGGCGATCCCCCAAGGTTGGAAGTCGCCGTGCCCGCCGGGCGATGTCGGTGGTTAGATCGGTGTAGCCATCGACCAGTTCCGCTAGCCGGTACCAGGCCGCATGCACGAGAGGGTCGGCAGGATCGATCGTCATCAGCAGGTGGTAGGCGTAAACCTGGGCCTGGGCCAACCGGGCAATCACCGCTCCCAATGTCTCGGTGTGCATCCTCGCCCCCGGATGCGGGATCGGCACGTGGTCGGCGACCCACACATCCACCGCGAGCGCGAGTTCATCTGCACGGCAACCGCACTCACTGCTGAAGGTGGGCAGACGCCGCTGGTACATGACACCGAACTCGTGCGCCATCGTTGCCAGCGGATGGATTTCTACGAAATGTCCCCGGATCGCCGACAGCAGCGCCTCACCCGAGGGGAACAGCGCTACCAACTCGGGTTCGGAACCGCCCGAGACCGTTGTGCTGGTATCCGGACCTGAAATAGCGTGCACAGCTCACCGCCACACCGCAGAAGACCGGACCGGGCCGAGGAGCCGACGAGCAGCGGTGATCACGCTGGTACGCGACGGCAACGAATGCGCTGTCGAAGGCTGCGATACCCAGTACCACCCGGTCCGATGGTCGGTCATCGGAAGCCAGACTCGCTCGCCGGATTCCAGGATCCGCACACCGCGTTCCTCCAGTTGGGCCAGCGTGTGCACGCCGAGCCTGCCGCCCCACGCCGGCCCGACGAGGAAGACCCACTCGCGATTCGGTCGCGAGTGGCTGATGATCGGCACCGACACGCACCGGGTCTCCTCTCGAAGCACCTCACGCACCTGCTTGCCCAGACCCGCGGGCATCCCCACTGCACCCAAAGCCGGAGTCGCAATCAACGACACACGCTCGAACGCACACGACACCGCGAACCCCAACCCTCGATACACGTGGGCCACCTCGCCCACGCTGTGGCAGCTTTCGAACATCACCGCCCCTTCCGACGATGGCCAGCAGGTTCTGACACCACCGAGAGGTGGGATCGCGACCTCAGCCGCGCCGCCGCCACACGGCGACCCTGCGCGGCACCAGCGCTGAACTCCACGATCACTGATGCGCGCAGCGGAACTCGCCCGTGCATCATCGTGAATTCCCCCTCAAGAGACAGGCACGCAATCCGCCTCGGAGTGCGCGAGCTGTCACGTGTGTACCGACCACGGCTCGGATGGCATCGACGATCACCCGCCCCGAGGGGCGGAAGGTGTCCTGTGGCGGCACAACCCACGCCCGGAACCCGGCGTCGCGGGCGGTTGGGGACGGCAGCGCGATCTGCGCGCCCCACCGGACCACCGAGACGTTGTGGCGGAACAACTCCGCGAACAACCCCACCTCGTCCGGGATGTCCGGCACCACAAGGTAGGTCCAGCGCTTCGAGCGAGGATGCGAAAGGACCGGGCCTAGCCGCTCACTGCGGCTCTGCAGGTAGATCTTCACTCGCGCAGCCAATGCGGCGGGCAACGTGACCGCGCCGACATCGCTGCTTGCGGGCACGATGATCCGTCCGAGCTCCGGCTGCACCACCGCCGCCAACCCGCAGATCTGCCGATAGAACCGACACCGAGACACCGGTGTGTCGGCAGCAACAACCGGCAGCACTTCGGTCGCTTCACCGCCGTCGATCACGATTGCCCCCTTGCATCGGCAACCTGTTCGGCGACAAGCGCTTTCAGCCACCACACAGCGTTGAGCTTGTGCGGGCCATCCCATATGTCGAGGGTGGCGAAATATGTGGCCATCACCGCCGAGCGCTTGGTGACCCGTTTGGTCATGGTGATTTCCATCGAGTGCATGCCCTTAGTCAACGCAGAACAGTTGACCCTCCCAATGGCTTTTCGATGGCCTTCGGTCTGCGTGAGGAGAAAGGGCAACCCTGTCGCTCACTGGTAGGGACGCCAGGCAGCCTGCTGATGATCGGTACGGAGAGTGCGCATCCGGTATGCGTGTTCGGCCGCGATCTCGGGCCGTCGGCCCAGGTCAGGGATCGCAGAGGTGACCAATAGCAGCTCTCGGATGCGTCGCAGAGCTTGCCACCATGCCCATGAGGTGACGTCGGCGCCGTAGGCTGCGGCGAAATCGTCATAGAATTCGCGGTGTCCGAATCGAACACCGTCGACGGCGACAACAGCGAGATCCCAGGCGACAGGGCCGATACCAGCGCTGTCGAGATCTGCGAGCACCATCATGCCCGTCGGTGTGCGCAGCAAGTTGCCTGTGTGCACGTCACCGTGGATTACACCCGTCTGCATCGTCGGAAGACGCTGGTATTCCTGTTCCGCCAGCGCCCACTGTTCTCGGAGCCAATCGAGTGCGTCCGGGTCTAGCATCGGGTCGGCAGCATCGAGACGCAATGCCGCAGCGGCGAAAGGGTTCCATTTCGGCAAGTCCGACGCATCGGATATAGGCAGGCGGTGCATTGCTCGCACGGGTACGGCGAGGTCAGAGGCGCGGAAGTCCGGTTTCATCGCGGTGGCAGGGATCTCATGCCAGAACGTGATGGCGTGGTCGTCGACGTAGATTGGCTGGTCCAGTTCGAGGAGTCGGACGGTGGGGGCGTCCCGCTCGGCCAGCCAACGAGCCATCCTGACCAGGCGCGGTGCCCGTGTGCGCCCCAGGACACCGATGCCTATCCGCGCGATCACTCCGGTGCCGGAAAGCCGATAGGTTGCGTTATTGGTGTATTTGATCAACTCGGCGTCAGCGGAACCATGGAGCTTCGCCTGTGCGCAGGCAGTGTGAAGTACCGCCTGCAACTCTCGTGCGCGAACCGGGTCCAGATTAGTCATCGGACCGCGGCTATGACGCCCTCGCCAACACCAGCTCATGCGTCAGATCGCGCACATCCGCATAGCTTGCGGCGAATGGAGTTGCTGCGGCCTCGATCTCGGCCAGCCGCTCCATCGCCCGACCGCTTCGGATGGTCTGCATCTGCTCCAAGACCACGGTCGCCTCGCGGACACCGCTGTCGACCTCGCCGACACGAAACAGCGCAGTGGACAACACAATTCGATCGTAGAGCAGGCTCCGGGCCGGGCGGTCCGCATCGGCAGCCGACAGCGACGATCGGGTAAGTGCGACCGATTCTTCGGCCAATTCAACGGCGGCAGTCTGATCGTCCAGCGCAGCCGCTAGCACGCCGTTCACCAGCGCCCTATGCCCTGCGAAGTCTCCGGCCGTGAAGAACACCTTGTGCCACGGCTCCAACTGGTCGAGATTGATGCGGCTCATCTCGTGCTGGGCGCGGGCGAGGCTGTCCTCGACTCGTTGGCGCTGTCCCATCAGTCCGTACGCCCACGCTGCCGTCGCGTGCAGTTGGGCGGACTCGCCGAGATCGCCCGCGTCCTGCGCGGCGATCTGGCCCAGCTGTGCCAGCCGCAAGGCATCTTTGGGCTGGCGTTGGTGCAGGGCGACACGACCCATCCCGAACAGAACATCGGCAGCCCGGCTATCGGCCTCCGGTGCCTCGACAGCCTTCGCCCACATCAGAGCGCGACTCAAATACCGCTGGGCGAGTGTCTGTTGGCCCGAGTCGTGGCAGGCCCAGCCAGCTATGTTGGCCAAGTCAGTCAACGCAAGGAGCAGCTCGTTGCGGGTCGAGTCGCTGCAATCTGCGCGAAGCAGTCCTGCACTCCAGCCAAGCGCCGCGCACGTGGCATCGACGGTCGCGCTACCGCCGTACCGGTTTTGCTGCTCGCCCAAGTCATCGGTGATGGCGCGAAGCCGTGCCACGTCAGCCGACCCGGCCTTGGACGGCAGCGTCCCCACGCCGGGTACAAGTTCGGGCAGCCAGCGGTCGAGCCCGGACGTCACCCCGACAACGGCGGACGCCACCGCACTGAGAAAATTGCGACGCAACACTTCCTCATCCTCCGTCACCTCGACGCCACCACCCACAGTACGAGCGGCGGCAACCGAAGGCGGCAACGGAGCACCCAGCTTTGCCAGCAATCGCAGATACACCGGACGAGGACAGGAAACCTCCCCGTCTTCCCACCTCGCTACCCGCCGCGCATCGCACATGACGTTCTCACCGGCATCCGTGGCAACCTTGGTCAGCGCCGCCGCGAACTCCGCCCGCGACTCGCGCCGGATAGTGTCGCGAAACCACCGCAGTCGCACCGGCCACGGCTGATCTCGAATCAACTCCATGTAGCCACTCCCGTCAACGTCCTCCCACGTGAATCCGCAGCATGGCAGACGAACATCGCGAGGACCTAACAAACGTGCACATTGTTTCGTAGCCGGACCGTGCAGATCGGCGCCCATGGGCGATTGTGGCCCTTGCGCGGGATGATTGTGGACAGCTAGCGTCGGTTTCGCGCCAGTAGTGTGCCGAAATCCCCTTCCGCTGCTGACGTTTCGTTCAACAGGACCCCCGACGGCTTGGTCTTTCCACCCCTCGCCATCGTCGGGGGTTCTGTCGTACTCCCGTCCTTACTGCTCCGTGTTCGGAGGTTCCTCGTGAGTTACGGTCCCAGCCTTGTCATCTGGCTTCAGGTCATCGAGTTTCTCGGCAACCTGTTCGGTTCGATCATCGGCACTCCGCCGCCGTGATCGTTGCTGGCATCCGCAGTCGCATGTGCACGGTGTCGGCTTGGGGGTCAGCATCCACCGGCGCGGGCGAACCGATCCCGGGCATTCGTCGTGCCGGTCCAGCGCGCACAACAGGCTCAGGCCTTCGGGTCTTGTTTCGTGGATGAGATCGAAAGCGACACCGCCGATCTCGATTCCTCGATCCAGGAAGTAGGACAGCTTCCATCCCTCGCGGGTCAACTCTTTGATCCCCAGGATCGAGTAGGTCGACCACTGTGGGTCGATGTCCCGCTCGAGATAGGCCGCCAGGTCGGTGTCCTCGGGGTATTCCAGGGGTGTCTCACTGATTCCGAGACCTGCGACGAAGTCGAACTTGCCTCGTCGACGGATCTCCTGCAGACCGAGGCTCGGCCACAACGGCAGGGCCGTGTTCACGGCCGGGTGCCAGGTCATTTCACGGATCGCGGTGTTGAGGTTGGCGCGGAAGGCATCCGGTTCGCTGTAGCGGCGGTATCCAGTTCCCCAGTACCGCCAGCCGCGTTCGATCCGGTCGCGCCGCCACACCCCCTCAGGTAATTCATCGACGCTCATGCGCGGCCCCAAACCGTCGCGACGTGGCAGGTGTCGGGTGCGGCAGGGCGGGTGTCCCACCAGTGGATGTCTCCGCCTGCCGCGTCGATGAAGTACGCCCATCCGATCAGCGGATGCGCGCGAGCATCGGCGAGGTTGTAGCCGTGCATGCGCGGTCCGATGGTGTAGGAGAAGCCGTAGCCCTCGATCACCCGGCCCTTGTGCAAGGGCAGGTAGAGGTTGGTTTCGGCGTCTCCCTCGTCGAGCTCGGGCCACAGATACGCCCACCCGTAGCGCTGTCGCGCAAGGGTGGCCAGGACGGTCTCGATACCGTCGCGGGCCACCAGCTGCCCCAGGCGCGGCAGCATCTCTTGCGGGTTGCCCTCGACGTGGATGTAGACGCCGGTGGCTTTCTCGCCGCCGAGTCTGCCCACGATGCAGGGGTCACTCATTGTTGTGTCTCCCGTAGATGTGGTGAACCAAGATCCGGTGCCCGGCCAGGTGCTAGCTGGCCGGGACCCAGCCCGCGAACCAGTGGGTTCGCGGAACCTGCTGCGGTGCAGCAGGAGTCAAAAACATGCCGCCCGATGTGGCGGCGGTCATCCGCCGGAGGAGTCCGGCTCTCCGGCCGATTCGTGGCCATCAGACCTGCGAGCGCGCGAGCTCGCCTGCTACCTCGAGGAGGCGCACATGGCTGCTCCAGCGGGGCTCGACTGGGCGTGGGCGCAGAACACCGGCGGCAACCTGACCGGCGCGCAGCGCCGTCAGCTGACCAGGGTGATGTTCGGCATGATGCCGGGGCTGGTCATCGACGCGGTGCAGGCACGGACCGGCTACCACGGCACCGCGCAACTCGAGTTGGCCGACGCACGGCTACCCGATACCAAGCTCGTGCGCGAAGCCGAACGGGAGGCCCGCGCGGTGTTGTCACCGACGCTGCTCGAGCACTCCTATCGCACATACTGGTTCGCTCGCGTGCTCGCGGCCGTCGACGGGGCGGATTACGATGATGAGCTGGCCTACGTGTCGTGCCTGCTGCACGATCTGGCGCTCGAACATCCCACGCCCGGTTGCTGTTTCGCCGTCGTCGGTGCTCGCCGCGCTATCGCGCTCGCGTTGGCGGCCGGTGAGACACCGGAGCGGGCGCAGGATCTCGGGGCGGCGGTGGCCGAGCATATGACCCTCGGGGTGAGCGCCGACCTGTCGGACCCGGCAGGGTTCGTCGCGGCCGGAACATCTCTGGATTTGTTCGGTGCGCGCCTGTCGGAATTCGATCCCGCCTGGGTGCGAGAGCTGCTGTTGCTGCACCCACGGTTAGGGTTCAAACATGCTGCGGTCGAGGCGATTCGAGCCGAGGCCGCCGCCGTGCCCGCAGGCCGGACGGCATGGATGGCGTCATGGGGATTCGAGCTGCTGATCACCGCTGCGGCCTTCCCGGAATAGCCGGGGGAGTGACGGCGAGAGGGCCGACCCGTGCTAGCAGGGTCGGCGCTCTCGCCGTCACACACTCACCTCGCTCAGCGTGGGATGTACACCCAGGTGGCGGGGTCGGCGATGACAAGCTTGGCGAGTTCGGTCGCCGATGCTGGGGTGAACAGTCCGCCGCCGATCGCCTGGTAGCCGGTCATGCGCTGTCCGGCTTTCCAGCCCGTGGGTTGGCGTTCCCAGATCGCGGTCACATCTCGTTTGTCCAGGCGCGGTCGTCCGTACTGGTTGAGCGGGGTGCCCAGCAGGGTGATCCGCGGATAGCCGTCGACCACGAGCTGGCTGACGGTTATCTCCCATCCCGACAACAGCAGCGCTGAGACCAGCGTCCCAAAACCGAGACCCTCATCGGCCAGCAGCTCGGCCACTATGGACGAGACACCATGCCCGTCGCAGGAGACGACCTGATCACAGCCCGCACACCGTAGCTCGATGCTCTTCGGGCACGGGACGTGTTCTTTACTCATTGCGTGTTTCCTGTCTGTGAGTGCACGAAGTCCCCGGCCGCGCGAGGCGACCGGGGACTTCGCTGGTTATGAGTCGAGGGCTCGTCGGCTTCCGCCGACGCGGGTGTGTCCGACATCGGCGGCGTTGGCGCTGCGGATACCGGCGTCGAACCCGGCACCGCTATTGCGGTGCGCGACAGCGCGTTTGACCGATTTCGGCCACTTCTTGGTGAACGCGGCCTGCGTGCGTTCCTCGTCCTCGCGGATCGCCACCTCGGCGGGCTTGCCCGCATCGCGGATCGCGTTGGCTTCGGCCTCGGCGAGCCGCTTATAGACCATGGCAGCGAACCCGTTCATGAACGACTGACGTTCACGAACGACAGCCGCGTGGTCGAACGGGTCATCCGGTACGTACTTGCTTGTCGCGGAAAGCATTTGCGGCGAGAGCAAGCTGTAGAGGAACCGTGCTCGTTCGACGTTGCGGCGCACCCCGATGATCCGCTGCACACCGCTACCGCAGTCGACGCCCCTATTGTGCAGGGCTTTGATGACCGCGGTGAGCAACAGGATGCGCTGTTCGCGGTAGCGGATCGGGAGGTCGAAGCGCACGACGATGATCTGGTTGTCGCGCGCCGACTGCCCGGTCTGCTGACCGGATGCCCGTACCCGCATTTCATCGAGGTTGTGTTTGGCCAGCAGTTCGTAGGCTTTCGCCCGGAACGTGTCGGCCTCGGCCTGGTTGTCGGTGCCGTCCGCCTTGGCGAAAAGCCCGCGCACCCGCCGCATGATCTTCTCGGTGGATATCGAATCCTGCTCGGATTCCATGGTTTTCCTCTCCCGGAGCTGATTGGATGAGTGAGGCCCGGTTTGAGGCAGCTACGAACTGCCTCAAACCGAGCCTTCGACCGGCAAGGCCGGTATCTAGGCGGCCGCGCCTTCGTCGATCACTTCTTCCTCCACGCCAGCGGCGGCGTCCTCGGTGTCGAGGCCACTGCCGCCGGGATCGGGTTCCACCGATTCCTGCTCCTGATCGCCGTCGGGGGCAGGCTCGTCCTGCGGTGGGGGTGTCGAGCCGCTGGGCAGGCCCTTGGATTCCGGGTCGATGGTGGGTTCCGGGGTAGCCGTTTCCGGCTTGTTCTCGGTGCCCTCCTCCGATGTCGGCTCGGCCGACGCTTTCCCGTTGGTCTTGCCGGTGCTCCGTTTGCCCTTGCCAGCAGGCTTGGGCGCAGCTTCGTCCTCGTCGTCGATGGGTGCGAGGACCCATTCGGCGGAGTTGCGAGCGACGTACTCTTTCAGCTGCTCGGCGGTGCGGTTCTGGAATCCGGTGCCATCGGGGCGGCTGTAGCCGCACAGCTCGGCGAGCTGCACCCACCCGATGTCGGTGCGGTGATGCCATGTCGCGGTGACGATCTTGCGGTTGCGCAGCCCCTGCCCGTCCGCATCGACGGGGGTGCCGACGACGGTGACCGTCGGCCGACCGTCGACGACCTTCTGCAAGGTCTGCGACTGCCAGCCACACAGGAACAAAGCTCCCACCAGATTCGAGTAACCCGGATCGTCGTAGAGCAGAGCCGAGCCCAGGAACGGGTCGTTCTCCTCCGGCGCGAGTCGGGTACCGCACATGGTGCAGAACGGATTCTGCTTGCCCTGCACCTGTTCCGGCGTCGGGTCGGCTTTCTTCGGCTCGGCCTTGGTGGGCTGAGCTTTGGTCGGCGCGGCCTTGGTAGGTCCGGTGCTGCGCGTGCGGGTGCTCTTGCGAGTGGACATGAATTCTCCCAGTTGAACAACAATGGCCAATAATTGGCCACAGAAACGGAAAGACAGAAATATCCTGTCTTGCATGAGTTCACACTGTGGAATTGTCAAACGGCATGCGGGAGTCACGCGAGCGGGTAAAACTGCGTGCGACTTCCCCCGTAATTTGGCATGGCTCCGCTGTCACCGGAATGCCGAATTCACCCAGAAGACGATATGAATAAGCCGTACCAATAGGCTGATTGTTGGGGCGACCCTGCCGCAAGTCAGAAGCAGGTACTCAGTGGTGAATGAAGCCTGATAAAGCACTTCCATACCCAAGAAATCACACTCACCCCTGATATGCAAGTGGCGAATTCAAATCAGTTGAAATTGCCTGATAATTGGACTGTGGAGCCTTGGAAGCACTCGGGGGTGGGCTAAGTTTCCCTGAGCTGGTTTGGGTCCTCAGAATGGCTCACAGGGCTGAATATGGGGGAGTGCTGAGGCTGTGGTGGGTGGCATCTAGCCTGCCCATTGGGTCCTACCTTTAGGGCTGCACAGGAAATCATGCACAGTGAGGATTTCATATGACATCAGGTTCACCCTGGCACAGTGCCGGCCGACCGCCTGATCTATCCAGGAGAGGGGAGCCCAGGTGATCAGCCTTCCCGGATATCCCACCTCTACCCAGCTGCTGGATGGGCTCGCCGAGGCCGGTAAGCCGGTGATCCTCAACTTCAGCCGCGGCAAGGACTCCGTCGCGGTATGGCTCGAACTCGCCGACCGCGATATCCAGGTGATCCCGATCCACAAGTCCATCGTCCCGGGCCTGGGCTTCATCCGGGCCGACCTCGACCGCTACGAGCAGCACTTCGGCACCAGAATCATCGACCTACCAGCCGACGCGTTCTGGAGGATGCTGTCCAACCTGGTGTTTCAACCACCCGAGCGATGCGCGATCATCGAGGCCGCCGACCTGTGGGTCCCCACCCGCGAGGAATGGGACCAGTTGATGCGCGAGGCATTCGCTGCCCCGGACACCTGGATCCTCGACGGTGTCCGCGCCGCCGACTCCGCGACCCGGATGCTGGCGATCAAACGGTGGGGCGCGGTCAAGCACCGCACGCGCCGCCAATCCCCGATCTGGGACTGGGAAACCAAAGAGGTGTGGGCACGCATCAAACAAGCGGGACTCGAGCTCGGCCCCGATTACCGGATGTTCAAACGGTCCCTCGACGGCATCCGCTACGACTACCTGGGCCCGATCCGCACCCGCTACCCCGACGACTACCAAACAATTCTGTCGTGGTTCCCACTCGCCGATCTCGAAATCTTCCGCGCGGAGGTCATGCATGCCGCTCCCTGACGAAGTCCTCGCCATCCTGAAAGCCGGAAAATCGAAAGTCAAAGCCTCCCGCGAAGATATCGCCGACGCGCTGCGACGCCAGCCCCACCCTGACCCACTCGCCGAGGTCCGAGATTCCTCCACCGGCAACCTCGAGGCTGATGTGAAAGCCGAACTCGACGCCCTCGGCAAGGGCTTATCCGGCGCGAGTAAGCAGTGGGCCGAGAAATTCGCCGCGATGAACGACTCCGAATTCTGGGTCGCCGTCTGCTTCCGGTCCCGCGAGCAGAAAGACGAGTTCCTTCGAAAGGCGGAGCTGGTCGAACTCGGCGACAAGTATCTCGACGGCGAAAAAGTATCCCGAATCCTCGGCATTGACCTCGACGGTCACTAGCAACAGCCAATGACCGCACGAGAGCCCCGACAGCTTTCTGTCGGGGTTTTCTTGTGCCGCAATCAATTCTCGGGAAGGAGGTAGGAAATTGAATCGCTTCGCAGCGGCAGGCCGCCGCCTCGGCACGGTGATCCGGGCCACCGGACAGCGTGCCCGCAGCCGGATCGCCGGGTCACGTGCTGCGGCCTCGACATCCGGCTCGTAACCCCGACCCTGGTGGTCCCGCCAGCCGGGGCCACCAGGGCGATATCGCACCGAGGAGGTGACCTGATATGGCTGCACCGGACTATCCGGTCATCCCGCTGCGTCACCGAACGCAACCGCTGTCGGTGTCGGCGTGGAAGACCGACCCGCCACCATGGCTCACCGAGCAGGCCCGCACCCTGTGGGAGCAGCTCGCACCTCATACGGAGCTGAATCCGGCCAATGTGGTCGAGTTCGCTTGCTATTGCGAGGCATTGGCGGAGTTCCAGGAAGCGACGGTCATCCTCGGCGAGACCGGGTTGCTGGTGATCGACGCAGCCTCCGGCGCCCCGGTACCCAACCCGATCAGCGCGGTACGCGACCGCGCCGACCGCAAGGTCGCCGCATGGGCGGCCCGGTTCCGCACCTGATGGCCCGACCAAAGAAGACCGATCCGCCCCGATCCCGCGGCGCAATGCGTGGTGGCGGAGCGCGACCGGGCAAGATCACCGCCGCCGACCGGCAACGCATCGTCGAGCTGCACGCACAAGGCAAGGGCCGCAACGAGATCGCCGACGCCCTCGGGGTCACCCGCAGCGCCATCACCTATTGGGCCCGCAAGCTCGAGCTGCGCTTCGATGAGTCCCAGACCGCAGAGGCGACCGCCGCCCGTCTCGAGCAGCTCAAACGTCGCCGCCTGGATCTGGCGGAGATGATCGAAGAACAGATACCGGCACTGCATGAACGGTTGTGGAGCCCGGTCACCACCTACGAGCGCGGCACCGATTCCCTGATCCCGGTGACATTGCCGCTACCACCGCTACGTGATGTCCGCGACGGCTACACCGCGCTGTCGCTGGCTCTGCGTAGCCTCTCGGAGTTGGTGACCAGCCAGAGCAACGACACCGTCGCAGGCGACCGTTCGATGCTGTCGGACCTGTTCGGCAAACTCAAGGCCGCCGTCGAGCAGGATCAAGCCACCGACTCGCGTACGGACGAACCCGCCGATGAGGACCTGGTCGATGTGCTGGGCGAGGATGGCGAGCTGGGGCCGCCGCGGTGAGCGTGCTCGATGAACTGCCGATCTCCCGCAAACAAGCAACGTCGATCGTGCAGGCCAGCGCCCGCTGCAACATCTGGGAGGGCGCGATCCGGAGCGGGAAGACCATCGCGTCGATTCTGTGCTGGCTGATCTTCCTGTCGAATCCACCCAGCGGCGGGCAGTTCGTGATGGTCGGGCGCACGCGGGAATCACTGGCCCGCAACGTCATCGAGCCCATGCGTGATCCCGCCCTGTTCGGGCATCTCGCGGGGCGAGTGTCCTACACCCTCGGCGCACCGACCGCGACCATCCTGGGCCGTCGCGTCTACATGCTCGGCGCCAGTGACGCCAAAGCCGAAATGTCGTTGCGTGGCCTGACGGTGGCTGGGGCCTACGTCGATGAGATCACCGTCATCCGCCCGGACTTCTTCCGCCAATTGCTCGGTCGCATGAGCCTCGATGACGCCCGCCTGTTCGGCAGTACGAATCCCGACAACCCGGTGCACTGGTTGAAACGGGAGTTCCTTGATCGCATCGGCAAGCTCGACGCTGACGGTGAGGCGTTGTTGCCGGATTGGCGGACATGGCATTTCGAGCTCGATGACAACCCGGCACTGTCGGAGAAACGCAAGCTTCAGTACAAGCGGGAGTACTCGGGCCTGTGGTATCGCCGCTTCATTCTGGGGCATTGGGTTGCCGCGGACGGCTCGGTGTTCGACTCGTGGACCGACCGGCATGTCATCGACTGGGCGGGGCTGCCGTTGATGCGGGAGCTGATCGCGATCGGTATCGACTATGGCACTACCAACCCCACCCACGCCGTGCTCCTGGGCCTCGGTGTCGACGGGGTGCTCTATGCCGTCGATGAATACCGCTATGAGCCATCAACAATGAGCCGACGCAAGACCGACGCCGAACTATCAGCCGACCTGCGGGCCTGGCGCTCCAAAGGGCATCTGCCCGACCTGCGCCAGTCCCGCATCGACACCGGACACGTCATCGTCGACCCCGCCGCCGCGTCGCTGCGGGTGCAGCTGCACGCAGACGGCATCGAGACCGCGGCCGCCGACAACGACGTCCTCTACGGGCTACGAGTGTTGGCGATGCTGTTCGCCCGCGGCCTACTTCGGGTTTCGACCCGCTGCCCGGCATTGTTGTTGGAGATCCCCGGCTACTCCTGGTCGACTACTGCCACCGAGGAAGGCCAGGACGCACCGATCAAAGTCAACGACCACGGCATCGACGCGCTGCGGTATGCGGTGATCACCACCGAGCGGTTGTGGCGTCCGTTGATCGGATTCGATGAGGTGCCCGATGCTGCCTGACGCGAATATTGCTTGGCCGCCACCGCCATTCGACCAAGCACAGAAGGCGATGGCGGTGTGGGATGCCTGGTATGCAGGTGACACCGACCGTCTCGCCGATATCTATCGGCGGTTTCCGGCGTATCGGCCCGCCCAGTTCTCCGGTGGTCTTGTCGGCCGGATCGCCCGGTTCTTCTGGGGCCGCCCCAACCCGCAAGCCACCAAGCGGCTTCATGTCCCTCTCGCCGCTGACCTCGCGCGTGGCTCGTCGAGCCTGCTGTTCTCCCAACCGCCACGGTTCGTCATCGGTGAAAACGACGCTCGTGGGGACCGCAAGACCGCCCAAGCCGGGCTGGAGCTGCTGCTCGGGGGAGCCGACACCGCCGCGACTCTGTTGGAGGCCGGCGAACTCGCCTCGGTGCTGGGTGGGGTGTATCTGCGGGCGTGGTGGGACCGGGAGATCAGCGACCGCGTGAACCTCGGGAAGATGGCCGCCGACTGCGCGGTCCCGCGCTGGCGCTACGACCGCCTGGTCGGGGTCACGTTCTGGCAGGTCATCGCCGAGGACAGCTCCAACGGTGTGGTGTGGCGGCACCTGGAACATCACGCCCCCGGCCGCATCTACCACGGCCTATATGTCGGCAGCCGAGACAAGCTCGGGAAACGCCGACCGCTGGGCGAACACCCCGACACCGCTTGGGCTGCACCGCTGGTCGATTCGGATTCTGCCATCGCCACCGGCGTCAACACATTGACCGCCTGCTACATCCCGAACGTGCGGTTCAACCGGATCTGGCGCCACACCCCAGGATTGGCGTCTCTCGGCCGTTCCGACCTCGAAGGACAAGAACCACTTCTCGACGCCCTGGACGAGACATATTCGGCGTGGATGCGCGATATCGACCTCGGCCGCAGCCGGTTGTTCGTCGACAAATCGCTCACCCAATCCCGCGGATCGGGCTCGGGCGCGGTGTTCGACTCCGAGCAGGCGATCTTTACCCCGCTGCCGGGGGCGGCGTTGGGCAGCCTCAAGGACGGCAGCCCGCCGATCATCCCGCAGCAGTTCACCATCCGCTGGCAAGAACACCGCGAAACCGCCACCGAGATCACCGAACTCGTCCTGCGAGGCGCGGGCCTGTCCGCCTCCACCTTCGGCGACGCACGCACGGCCGGACTGATCACCGCCACCGAGGTCAACTCCCGCGACAAACTCTCCGAAGCCACCCGCGACCAGAAAATCAACTACTGGAAAGCCGAACTCGCTCCGTTCGCACGCACCATCACCGAACTCGACCGCATCCACTTCGGCAGCCGCATCGACCTGAAGGCCAACCCGGAAGTGCGCTGGCCGGTGCGCGCTCAGGCGCCGCCGCTGGAAACCGCCCAGCGGCTCGCTGCTCTCAAGACCGCGGACCTGATCTCACTTGAACAGGCTGTGCGCGAACGCAACCCGAACTGGTCCGGAGACGACGTCAACGACGAAGTCACCCGCATCCGCAGCGAAATCGACGAACGCGTCCGCAATCAGGCAACTCAACCCGCCGTACCCGGCGCTGCCGCAGTAATGGATCAATCACGCTGACCCGTATCCCCCACGGCCGAATTCCTGTGCAGTCCCGACCGTTTCGGCCCCGTTGTGCCACTCCAGCCAGTGAGGAAGGAACCTATGTCCAACGATCCCGCCACGCCTGCCGAGCCGGCCGAACCACCCGCCGAACCGAGTGAACCGCCCCTGCCGCCCGAGCCCGATCCGGCCCAGCCCGCGCCGGGCGAGACCGAGGGCCAGGACCCGGTGCAACTGTCAGCGGTCATCGCGGAGTTGCGGCGCGATCTGGACAGCGCGCGCACCGGTACATCCGCCGCCGTCGAGGAAGCCGCCCAGCAGGCCCGCGACGCCATGGTGCAAGAGATCGGCCGCGCCCTCGGCCTGGTCGCCGACGAGAACACCGATCCCGAGCAAGTCATCGCCGAGCTCACCGACCGCGCCAGCGCCTCGGACCGCAGGCTGCGCGACTACCGCATCAAAGACGCCATCGCCGCAGCCGCCGACACTCATCACGGCGACCACAAACTCTTGGTCCCGTACCTGCGCGGCACCGGCAGCCTCGACGAACTCGACCCGGACGCAACCGATTTCACCACCCGAGTCGACGCACTGGTCGCCGACGCCATCACCGCCAACCCGAAACTGGCCAACACCCCCGCGGTTGCCCGCTCGGGCGGGGAGTTCAGCGCAGGCAACTCGACGCCACCTGCCGCCGCGACTGAGGACGACATCGAGGCCGTTCGCCGCAAAGTCCGCGACTCGATCGCCGACGCACGCACTTAGGAGGCAGTCGTGCCCAACATCTTCCTCACCCCCGACGTCCTGGCACGTCGCAGCTTGGCCAACCTTTACGAGCTCACCGTCATGCTCCCGTTGGTCTACCGCGATATCTCCAGCGACTTCGGCCCGCAGAAGGTCGGTAACACCGTCAACGTCAAACGGCCCCCACGGTTCGAGGCCACCACATTCGACCGTGAGCGCGGCATCGTCATCCAGGACACCACCGAATCGAAAATCCCGGTCGTTCTCGACACCATCGCCGACGTCTCGGTCGAAGTCACCAGCGAGGAACTCACCCTCGATATCGAGAACTTTGACGAACAGATCCTGCGTCCCGCCATGGAAGCGATCTCGCAGAAGGTCGATCGCGACATCCTGTCGCTGCGCAGCCAGGTCACCCAGCACTGTGGAGCCGAACCCATGGAGGCTGGCACCGGACGGATGTGGGAGAACCCGGAGAACCTGATCGAAGCTGGACGCCTGCTGGATATCAACAGTGTCCCCGCACCGGGGCGACGCGCTGTGGTCGGTCCGACTACGAAGGCCCGCTGGCTCGGCAAACCGCTGCTGCTGCATGCGGACAAGTCCGATTCCACCGCTGCGCTGCGGCAAGGCTCCATCGGGCAGCAGATCGTCGGGTTTGACACCTTCTGGACCCAGAACGTCGGCCAGCCCGCACCCAACCCGGCCCCCGGCGACCCCAGCACCGAGGTCGGGGTTGCCTTCCATTCCACCGCTTTCGCTTTCGCGTCCGCACCGATGGAATTGCCGCCGGGCGCCGACGTCTACACCGTCGAATACAAGGGCCTGTCGATGCGTGTGGCTATGGACTACGACATCCGGCACAAGACCACCGTGATCTCCGTCGACACCCTCTACGGCGTCAAATGCCTCGACCCCGCCCGTGCCGTGCTGCTCAAGGGCCCCAACGCCGCAGCAGCACCCGCGCCTGCACCGGCCCCGAACCCTAACCCCGCGCCTGAGGGTGGCAATGCACCCGACAGCAGTGCGAGCCCGGCGACCAGCAAACGGACCACCGCAGCCAAGGACGCGACCAAGCCCACTACGGCATCGGCGGCAGCGTGATGCTTGTATACGCCAGCACCGACGACCTCACCGGCCGAGTCAACCTGGTGCCCGACAACGCTGAGGCCCTGATCCGTTCTGCTTCGGTTCTCGTGCGTGACGCGACCAGCAACGACCTCTACGACATCGCGCCTTCCGGATTGCCATCGGATCCGGACCTGCGGGACGCGCTGCGTGAGGCAACCTGCCTGCAAGTTCAAGCATGGGTTACAGCCGGAATCGCCCCATCGACCGGGTCACTGCGCCCAGCAGTCGCCAGCCAATCCGCCGACGGAGGGTCGGTCACCTACAACCTGCCCGATCCCGAACGAATTCAACGCGCTGCCGAACGGCTCTGTCACGAAGCCCATCTCGTGCTGCGTAATGCGGGCCTGGCTAGTGGACGGCCACTCATCTGCTGATGACCCCACCCGACTACCCGCACGGGGTGATGCTCGAGATCTACCGGGAAGGCCAGTCCGACGCCTACGGAGACCTCCGCGACGCCGACGGGCAACTGCTGGACCGCTACGCACCCCCCAGCCACAGCATCGGCCCGTGTGCGATCAGCTGGAGCACCAGCGAGGAATACATCGACGGCGAAACCATCCAGACCGCAGCACAAGTCACCGCTCCCACTGGTTCGGATGTCCTGCCCGCCGACCGCGTCAAAGTCGACGGCCAGCCGTTTCGCATCGTCGGGGACGTGCTTCGGCCCCGCAACCCGTTCACCGGCTGGAGCCCCGGCGTGCGGTTTCGGATCGCACGCGGTTTCTGAAAGCCAGGCAGGAGGTTTCGTGGACTACGACCCCACCGGCAGCGAGTTCGAGTTGGCTATCGGCGTTGGTGAAGACACCCGGCAGATGCTGCAACAGATCGTGGAGGTCGGTGCCGATTACTGGCGGTCCCGATCGCATCGGCGCACCGGGTACAACGCCACTGCCGTGGTCGGTTATGTCGATCCGGGTGAGGGACATCAGTACGGCGTCGTCTACGCCTACAGCCACTACGCCCGCTACCGCGAAACCGGCACCCGCCACAACCGGGCTGAGCACCTGATGGCGGACTTCCTGCACATGATCGGCGTGCTCTGATGCCGAGATATCCCAACGTGCACACCGTCCTGATCACGCTACTGTCCCCGGTCGCCTCGACCGTGAAGGCGAAGCATCCTGGACAGCCGTTGCCCTACAACGTTGTCCGTCGTATCGGTGGAGCCGAGGACGGCATCACCGACCGGCCGATCGTGCGCGTCGACAATTACGCCGCCACTGACGAGCAGGCCGAAGAGATGAAAGAGGCGTGCCGCCAGGCCATCACCGAAGCGGGCGGCACCCTGGTCGGTGATGTGTTGATCGACACCGCCCGCGAGATCAGCGGTGGCCATGACACGCCAGCCCCAGATCCCAGCGACCGCAAGCAGACCGCTGTCTACCAGCTCAGTTTCCGGGCGCTGTAACTGCGCTTACCCGCCCTACCGGTTTGACCGGGTCGAGGGTGCACGTACTCCCTACCGACAAAGGAGGGACCGCCATGTCCGTATGGCACATCACGATCACCAACCAGGGTGATCACCTCGAAGAAATAAGGAGATCCGTTATGGCACAGCAGGACACCATCGACGCCTTGGCCGCCCAGCTGGACAAGGCGCGTGGCGAGATCGTCAAAGAAATTGCGCGACTGGAAGACCTGGTCGCCTCCGGTGGCGGTGAGCAGCTCGATTTCACCGTGCTCAAGCAGCGCGTTCAGTCCCTCGATGACGTGGTCGCGGAGGTGCCCGGCGGTGAAAACCCGACCGACCCGACTCAGCCGACCGAGCCGACCGAGCCCGCTCCCGAGCCTGCGCCTGCGCCTGAGACCGGCCAGACCACGGCCTAACCCCGATG
This sequence comes from Nocardia sp. NPDC004278, assembly GCF_053602975.1. Lineage (NCBI taxonomy): Bacteria > Bacillati > Actinomycetota > Actinomycetes > Mycobacteriales > Nocardiaceae > Nocardia > Nocardia sp. NPDC004278. Next base: position 86,342 of record NZ_JBSGEQ010000010.1, on the reverse strand, counting down.
CCGCGCCTCCCGCTCGAATCGAGCGGGAGGCGCGGCGCGCTAGCGGAGATAAGGAGCGAGACCGATGGCGGTAGCCACCTTCGAGCAGATCGTCAACGCGAACAAGGACCTGCTGTTCAAACCGCTCAAGGGTGCGGTGCTGATCGCGCCGATGAGTGTCGAGGTCCCGATCAAGTTCACCGCGGGCGCGGACGCCAAATTTCAGTCCCTGGAGGGGTATTCGTCGCTGGGGTTGATCGACAAGTCGGGTGGTCCGCAGTTCAAGCCGGAGCAGCAGTTGTCGGAGACCGAGAGCTGGGGCTGGCTCGAGCCGACACGTTCGGACATCGTCAAACGCGACATGAGTGTCGGGTTCACCGCCCAAGAGTTCAAACGTCCTGTGCTGGAGCTGGTTTCGGGGCGCAGCCTGGCGGATGTGCAGGCCGATGCGGTGACCAAGGAGCTGTCGTGGAACGAGCCGGTCTCGCCGGACACCATCCATTACCGGGTGATCTTCTTGTTCGTCGATGGTGTCGGTGCGCGGGAGAAGTGGGTGTTGCGGGTGATGCCGCGCGCTTCGGTGACCGAGGTCGGTCAGCAGCAATGGAACGCCGAACAGGTCGCGTCGTGGCCGGTCACGGTCAAGGCCACCGTCGATGACAAGCTCGGCTACTCGATGCGCAACGTCTTGTGCGGTCCTGGTGTCGGTGACCTGGTTATTCCGATGGGCTTCACCATCGCCACCCCGCCACCAACACCGCCGCCTACGGGCACCGCCGCCGCTGCTGGTGGTGGAGAAGGGAAGGCCGCATAAATGGCCGCATCGTCACGACGGCGCAAGCGCCGCCCCGGCACACAAACGACGTCCGCGCAGCCGAAGTCGCAGTGGTTGCAGATGCGCGACGACGCCCGCGCATCCCGCAAGCGGAAACGCAAGGCCCCCTACATGTTCGACGGAACATTGCCACCGACGCCGATCCATGAGCCCGACACCGTCTGGCAGGTGCTGACCCTGGCTGCGTTGCTGGATGGGCAGGACATGCCTGCGGGCAGGATCCGCGAACTGTTCGAGGCGCTGTGTGGGGACGGGTTCAACGCGGTGTGGGCGGTGGTCAAAGACGAACCGGCCGAGGTGATGTGGCCGCTGTTCGATGCCATCAACACCCACTTCAATTCGCTGCCCGACCCGCAGCAGGCGGGTGAGCTGCCGGGGGGCTGAGCGGCCTCGTGTACCTCATCGAGCAGCGCGGTGAGGAAATCGAGGCCGACCTGTTCGAACACGGTTGGGACCTGCTGGATTACTTCCGAGGTAGGCGGCCGTGGCCGCAACTGATCCGGCTGTTGCGGCGGTTGCCGATGTGGTCGCACTACCAATCCGCACTGCTGATGGACCCCGAACTCGGTGCACGGCGCGCCCAGCAGGAACGCGACGAGGACGCTGCGCCCCAACCGCTTTCACCGTTGCACTACGACCTGTCGGCGTTGTTGACGTTACGGCAGATCGACATCACCAAGGAACTCATCCGCGTCGTCGCCTCGGTATTCGCCGACACCCCCGCCGCACCGCTGCCGCCGGAGCCGCGCCCGACCACCGCCGAGGCCCAGGCCCGCGCCCGTGCCGACCGTGACCAGGTCCTCGATGTCCTTACCCGGTTGGGGGTTCAGGTGTAGGAAGGGCGGTGAACCTGTGGCGCAGTCCTATTCCGCGGGCTCGGCCCGCCTGAGCGTCGTCCCCGAGTTGGCGCGGGATTTCCTCACCAGTCTGCGCACCCAGCTGCAACGCATCCGCGCCACCTTCGGTGTACAAGTGATCCCGGATCTGGGCGGGTTCACCACCGAGCTGCGGACCCGACTGTCACGCATGCGCAACCTCACCGTGAAGGTGCAGGTGGAACCCGACCTGACCGGGTTCGCCGCCCGCCTGAATACCGCGCTCGCGCCGTTCCACAACCGCGTCATCCGCATCCGCATCGAGATCGACCAATCCCAACTGCTGCTGTTACTGCAACTGCTGGCGCAACTGCGCGGCGCTTCGGGACCAGCCGGGATGTCGATGGGACGCCTCGGGTCGGCGATGACCCTGGCATCGGCAGCTGCCGGTGCCCTGAAGGTGGCACTACTCGGACTGGTCCTCGGATCGCTGTTCCCGCTGGTCGCGGTTGCTGCGCAAGCCGCAGGCACTCTCGGATTATTGCCCGCTGCCGCCGCCGCAGCGGCGGCCGGGATCGCGACGATCGCGGTCGGTGTGTCCGGGGTAAAGGACGCGTTCGCCGCCGCGAAGCAGATGTCGGACACCGCGGGACAAGACGCCGAAACCCGCACGAAGGCCATAGCCGCCGCCCAGCGCAGTGAGCAACAAGCCACCAAAGCAGTCGAATCCGCTCGCAAGGCACTCAACAGCGCCTACAGCGAAGCGTCGAAACGGTTGCGGGACTTGGAGCTTCAAGCCCGCGGCGCAGCCCTCAACGAAGGCGACGCCCTGTTGTCGATCGCCGAGGCCTGCCGCGACCTCGCACAGCTGCAATCAACCGACCCCCTCGAGTATGTGCGCGCCAACAAACGCATCGCCGACGCCGAACAAAACCTCCTCGAGACACGAGCGCGGCGCGCGGACATCGACGAACAACTCGCCGACGCCCAAGCCAAAGGCATCGAGGGCAGCGACGAAGTCGTCACCGCCCGCGAACGCCTCACCGACGCCGAAACCCAACTCGCCGACGCCCGGACCGCCGTCGCGGAGGCTACCTCGCAAATATCGTCTGCTACAGAAGCGTTCGAGCGGGCGATGGCGAAGCTGTCCCCGTCCGCCCAGGATTTCGTCACCAAGATCCGCGGACTCGGCACAGCGTGGACCGGGTTCCGGATGGCGGTACAACAGCCACTATTCGACGGGCTCGGAGACTCGATCGTCCACCTCGCTGATACTCAACTAGGCCGTGTCCGTGACGGTCTGGCGGGGATCGCGACCGTGATCAACGCTGGCCTGCGTCGTGTCCTCGATGACCTGTCCACTCCGGCGACGGGGGACAAGCTCGAGAAGATCTTCGTCAACGCCGAGGCCGCGATCGGCCCGCTGATCGACGGGGTCAACGACCTCGTGCAGGGGCTGTTGTCGCTGGCTGGAGTCGGTTCGGAATTCCTACCGGATGCGAGCAAGGGCTTCGCCGACAGTATGGCGAGCTTCCGTGCGTGGGCCGAAAGTAGCGACGGGCAGCAGAAATTCCGGGACTTCCTCAAGGATTCCCTGGATGCCCTTGGGCGTATTTGGGAGCTGGCGAAATCGATCGGTAAAGCCCTTGCCGGGTTGATCACCACGGCCGAGCCGTCGGGGGAGTCGATGATCGATTCCCTGGTGCGCAACCTCGACCGGTTCTCGACCTGGCTGAACTCACCCGAGGGCCGCCAAGCGATGAAGGATTTCTGGGAAGACGTCCGCACCACCGTCACCAACCTCGCCAGCCTCGCAGTCTGGATCGGACGTGCCGCCGAGAAACTGTATGAGTTCTTGGATCTGATCCGAGACATCAGCGGCATCAACATCTTCCAGGGCGCACTGTTCACCCTGCTCGAGAAACTCAGCCAGGTGCCCGAGGCATTCGACAAGATCCACGAATGGCTCGCCGACCACCTCCCCGGCGCACTGTCGGGCGGCACATCGAGTCTCACCGGTTTCGGTGACTCCCTGGATTCCCTGCGCACCCGGGTGTCGGAAATCGTCACTGGTATCGGGGATACCTGGGACGGGCTGCGGGAGAAGATGGCCACACCCATCAACTTCGTCATCGAGCACGTCGTGAACGGCGGCTTCCGCAACGCCTGGAACGCCATCCGCACGGTCATCCCAGTACTGTCGGAATGGACCGCAGACGTACCACTCATCCAGGTCACCAAGCGTGCCACCGGTGGACCGGCCACGACCGAGGGCAGAGTTACCGGGCCGGGATCGCGGACCTCGGATTCGGTGCCCGCCTTGCTGTCTCGTGACGAGCACGTCTGGACCGGCGCCGAAGTCGACGCGGTCGGCGGACACGCCGCGATGCTGCGACTACGCCGCTCCGCACTCGCCGGGCAGCTGCCGCACTTCCGCGACGGCGGCAGCCTGTTCGGGTCGGTCGCCGACTGGGTAGGCGACCGGTTCGCCTCGGTCACCAGCGGATTACGCGACAAGATCGCGGAGCTATTCTTCACCCCGGTGCAGGCCCTGGCCGATGCCGTCCCCGACTTCGGTGGCGGGATCGGGCAGCTACCGCGTGCAGTGATCCAGCAAGTCACCAACTCCGCCGCCCAGGTCATCGCCGGGCAGTCCGCCAGCTTGCGCGCCGGGACCGGTGAACCGATAGCCGCGCTGCCGCCTGGAGAAAGTGTCCAGCGGTGGCGATCGAAGCGCTCAAACGGGAGGGCTTCGATCCCGGCCAAGTCGACATCATGCTCTCCCAAATCCAGTCCGAATCCGGTGGCAACCCAGATATCGCCCAGCAGATCATCGACATCAACGGCACCGGCGAATCCGCAGGCGTCGGGTTGTTGCAGATCATTCCGGGAACCTTTGCCGCACACCGAGACCCAACGCTTCCCAACGACCGGCGCGACCCGTTCGCGAACATGGTCGCCGCCCTGCGGTACTACAAATCCCGCTACGGCATGGACCTCTCGCAGATGTGGGGCCACGGCCACGGCTACGACACCGGCGGCATCTGGGAACCCGACACGCTCGGCTGGAACACCTCAGGCAAGCCCGAAGCGGTCCTGACCAACGAGGAATGGCGCTGGTTGCGTGAGCTGATCGATTCCCTCGCTCTCCCCGTGCCGGGCCAACAACAGCCGGGATTGGCTGACCCAGCCCGCAAGGGCCTGGGTCTGGATACGTGGGAATCGCTGGGACAGAAAGCATCCGTCGCATTCACCAGCGCAGGCAAAACCTTCCTCGACAGCCAGGTCGATGACGCGCTGTCGGTGATCGGCGCTCCGAACCTGCTGAATTCCGATCGGGTCCGGGCGCTGGAGGACTACCAGCGTGCTTACGAGGTGTTCGAGGCCACCAAGGCCGCCCGCACCGCGGGGGCCGCCGACTACCAGTCGCTGATGAACCAGGTCGCACCGCCACCAGCACCGACCCTCACTCCACCCGCGGCACCGGTATCGAACATCGACAACTCCACCCACATCACCGTCCAGACCCGCGACGTGGACGAAGGCTACCGGCGCGCCCTGCAGATCGCGGACCTGCGCGCGCTGCAGCACACGGCCAGGAGGTGACATCGGTTGTGGTGCACCCGGATTCAGTAATGGTCGAGGTCTTCGGGGTCGACGACTCGCACTGGATCATCAACGGCCCCGACGCCGACCGCGACGTCATCACCCTGGCGACCAGCCCGAAAGGCATTAACGACGCCCCGGTCACCACCAGCTACAAGTCGTCGGTCTACCAGCGCGGCGCAACCTACCAGGGCAAACGGTACTTGAAACGCGACATCACCTTTGCGGTCAACATCCACGGGGACGACCCCGAGGAATGGGAGCAACGCGATTCGGCGTGGCGCAACGCCTGGGACTACGAACTCGACGCCTGGGACCCCGACGCCACGCTCACCAAACTGCAGATCAGCACCGACCGCTCCACCCGCTGGCTATGGCTGGCCCTGGACAAGAGCATCGAGTTCGAATCCGAACGTGACCCGCACCTACTACGGAAATCGGTGGTGCCGATGGCCGTTACCGCCGCGCAACCGATGTGGGAAGAACCCACCAAGGTCACCTCCTGGGAAACCGGAGAAGGGACGAGCGAAGGGTTCATCGAGGTCTGCAACCCCACCGATGTCGAGATGGCGCAGAAATGGGTGCTCACCCGCGGGCGCTGGCGAGTCCCGGACGTGTCCTGGCGAGGCAAGAAGTACCGGCGCGCACCCGCCGGGCCCTACGCCAACCGCATGATCACCCTGCCGATGCTCGGCAATCGGGAAGGCGGTGCCCGCATCGACCTGGACCCAGCAAAGCTGTACGTGCGAGACCTCAACGGCACCAACCTCGTCGGCCGCCTCGGCGGGCTGCACTTCATGCACCGCATCCCGCCACGCACACCACCCACGCTGCTGCCGATCAGCGTCGAAGACGCCCCAGCCAGTGGCGCGCGCGCTGAGCTGCGCCAGCCACGGTTGTGGAGCCGGGCGTGGGGGCTGCGGTGAGCGCCGACCTCGACAACATGTCGCTCGCGGAGCAGTGCGAGGCCATCTGGGAAGCCACCCTCGCCGCCGAACGCGCCGACGACCTCGAACGCCAAACGCTGCCACTGGTGCGGCTGTGGGACGGGCACTGGCGGCTGGCCGGGGTCGTGTGCTCGGAATACCACGCCGAGTTCACCTGGATCGACAACGACACAGGCACCGCCCTCGTAGAGATCCCCCTCGATGACCCCCTCGCGAAATGGGTGTGGCGCACCCGCGCCCGCGTCGAGGCCGGTGAAGGCCGCAACATCCACATCACCTGCGACAAGACCGGTGCCCGCTGGTCCGGACGCCTACACGACCACTCCATCGAACGCCGCGCCGACGGCACCCAAGTCCTCACGCTGCGGTTCGTCCACGATTTTCAGCACCTCAAGCACTACCTGATCTGGGCAAACCCCTTCTTCGACGCCTCAGTCCAGATCCCCAGATCCTTCGGCCCGGTCCCCGGTCCAGCACGGTGGGCATTGAAACTGCCGCTGTTTTTGAACGTTCTGCGTGAACAGGTGCAGCAGCACGGCTGGCAGCTGCCCGACGATCCCCTAGATCCGGCCTCCTGGCTGGGTGCGGTCGGGCTGGACATGTCGCAGTGGTCGGTGGTCGTCGCACCGACCAGCTTCGCCGAAGACCTCGCCGCCGGAACCCTCTGGGCGACACCGCATTCACGGTTCAAGTACTGGCACGACATGGCCCGCGACATCCTCGAAGACGCCGAACTCTCGGTACGCTGCCGCCGCTGGCTCGAAGGCGACCCACCACCCTGGCCCGACGCACCACAGCTGCGCCACGGGGTCCTCGTCATCGACATCGTCAACACCTCCGGCTACTACAGCGACACCAGCAACGGAGGCAACCCCTTCGACGGCCTGGTCCGCACAGTCGCCCGGTTCAGCGAAGACTTCATCGACAGCATCGAAGAACCCATCACCGACCCGGTCACCCCCGCCGACTACCTGATCCCCGGAGAGCGCCGCACCCACGTCACCACACCGTTCGCGGTGTACTTCGACGGACCCGACACCGGCATCGAAACCTCCAAGTTCACCGAGACCGCGTCCACCGCAGTGCAAGTCGTGACCGGAGGGTCCTCGATGCCGGGGGTTGTGGGTGCCCCACCCCACGGTTGGGGTGGGGCACCCACAACCCGAACCCGCCGACGAAACCCTCTCAGCCGGGATCCAGATGGCCGGCGACCTCGTCGGGGCAATCATCGGCCTCCCGCCAGTCGGCGGAGCCACCGACGCCATGCTCCGCCCCCTCTACCAGGGAACGCTGCTCGCCTGGCATGCAGTGAAATCCGCTGCACGAGAACATAACTCGGGCTGGTCGCGGTTCTTCGAGTACATGGCCGACTCACCCGGTCGCGCTTACACGATCGCCGCGATGATGGCCCTGCGCAAGGGCTTCCACGACACCAGGTCCTGGTTCTCCCACGAGATCACCGTCCGCGACGGCGCACCCTACGTCATCGGCGAGACCGGGCACTGGTTCCTCGGCGACCGCATCGGCGCCACCGCACCCGGCGACGACACCTACACCATCCGCATCGACCGCGTCCGCGAACTTACCCTCGCCTGGGACCGCGACCAATTCCCCGAATGGAAACCCATCATCGGCGACCCCACCAGCAACCGCGACCGCGGCCAACGCACCCTCGACATGGTCTCCGACCTCGTCTCCGGCGTCCACGAGCTCGGAGTACTTGCCTGACAGCGTCATCCACATTGCCACGAGCACTGTGCGCTAACCGGTCGTCAATCTGATCCAACCGCGAACAACTCCTCCATGCCCCAAGCCGCGACTGACCAATGAGCGGTATGCAGCCATGAGCGGACACCCCGCCGCTGCTGCCGTTATCTGGGTAGGACTGCGTGCGGACGGGCTGCGATTAGCGGACGCCAGCTGGCTGTCGTGCAGCGGTCCGAACAGCGCCGTACGCGGCCTCTTGAACATTGCTGGCAAGCCGGGTCTCGGCACGGACTGGCTCCAGATGCCCGCCGCGACGTCTGCAGCGTGACGTGGACTAGAAAAAGCCTTCTCTCCCAGCGGATTTCAGCCATCAGTGATGCGATCAACGCCACATCCTCGGTCCAGCAATTTCGTCCCCCTGCGGGGTGTACGTTGTAATCTCACACCGAGTCAACGCTGAGCCGTTTCGGGGAGGAATCCGATGACCACAATGAGCTTTCGGGGTGAGTTTGCGAACCTTCGCGTAGCGGAGTGGGAGCTCGGCGAAGACCCAGTGCTTCGCGATGTCTGCCGTGTAACAGTCAAAGAGGTCTCGCGCGAGCGCAGCGCTCTCAGGCATGGTGTTCTTGCGGAGATGGCCATCACTATCACGTCTGGTGCGGTGACGACTGCCATCTCGGAGGCCATACGCCTCGTCATCAATCGTGCACGTGATCGGGGTGATGTCCAGGGCCCTTCGGAGACGGACAACGAGGAGCCAGAACAGAACTAGACGATGCCACGGCTGAGATCTCATGGTGGTGCCGCGTACGACTTGCGTAGCCATCTTCTTTTTATGAATGCCACCCCTGACAATCCAAACAACCTGCTGAGCGCTTGGTTAGGTTTCAATAACCGATATGTCCACGAAATCGGACACTGGACCCGTGTCCATGGGTCGACATTCGGAATCCTACTTACTCACCTCCGGCGTGCGCGGGACCACTTAGCCGCTCATATGTGCAGCAACTTCGACTCCACGACCGTCCGTCTGGGTAACAAGATGCGGTCTGACGGAGCGCATCTGCTGTCGGGACAGTCCAACAACTTGCGCGGCATGACTGACCCTTCTCTAGCTGAGCTCGGCGACGACTGGCGAGCTCTCCGATGTGCGTATGAGTTCTTGTTGGACCCAAGCTCTGTGTCTCATTCAGAGCTAGCGCCCGCTCAGTTTCTAGATCGAGCCGTCTGGCTTGCCTGGGTTGCAGCTTCCGGCACCGGAATGCTTGACTATGTGCATAGTGACCCGACGGTAACCGGTAAGACAAGGTTGCCAGCCTTGGATGGAGTGCACCTGAGCACTCGCCTCTTGCTGGAATGCGCGAGTGTTTTCGATGAGCTGTACCTCATGAGCCTGGGGTCAATTTGGCGATCTGCCGGATTTCCAGACAAGCTCGGTACGGACCTCGTCGGCCATTTGAAGATGCTGCGCCTAACCCTTGAGGGCGAGTATGGGTTTCCGGACCGATTTGCGGAGATCGTAATAGGGCGCCCAGTCGATCCTGCTCTCCTTCTAGCGATGATCGATTTCGCACTCAATCCGCCAGTGCCAGGCTTGACGGCTGGCGTGAAGTCTGTTGGGTTTGATGAATTGTATCCTCCGATGCGGTTCATGCGTGCGGCCCAAGCGCTGGCCATGGAATTACATGAGCTGGAGAGAAGTCATCCGACGTCCGAGTTGGTGACAGATCTTCATCGCCGTTTGGTCAGCATGACAGGGCTACGACTTGGCACCGTCGATGTTCAGCTGTCAACCGGACGGACCCCCAGAGAGGTTGTCCGGAATAGCACGGTCGGTATCGATATCATATCTAATATGGTATTTTCCTGCGCCGATCGGCTCATAAAAGAGAGGCGCGAGAAACCGCACCGGTTATCCCATTTCGCACTGAACTTCTTTGAGCTTGATGGAATACGCATAGCAACCCCAGGGATAGATGGCGCTTGGTGGTTCAAGCCGGTACTGAGAGTTGGTAACGATGAATATCTCTGGCCTGTAGAGTTTGTTGATAAGGACGAGGCCACTGATTTGCTCATATCGATCGCCTCCTCCTCGGCATTCGATGATGCACTGGCTTCCATCGGTCCATTGAGCTCGCAACACTTGCCTCTCAGCGCCCTTCGAGATGCTAGCGAGCGGGATGCGCTATCGAATATCGTGCGCAAATTGACCCGACTCGATGTGCGGTGGGAAATAGGCTAGATAGTTAGCTAAGCTAAACCGACGCCTTCCAACTATCAGCTCACCAGCGCCAAAATATGTGCGGCGCTTGACAAGACTGCCGTGACCATTAGCCGGCCGTAGCAACAGATTTCCCTCTAGCCCCATGCCGTGTCGCAGATGTCTGATTGTCGGCATTACGGGAAATCCGCGGCAGAGTGAGCCCGGTTGGCGCCCAGATCTCGCGGTGCCGAACAAGTCACGGCGCAGTGGCGCCGGGATCGACACGCCCTGTCCAAGGGGTCACACCTCCGCAGCGAACTGAGGTCGGGTGATGTACCGGTGTCTACCGACGGACAGTTCCCTACCCGCGACAACTGCGACCCCACCGACCCCGAAGAAGCCTTCCTCTGGATGCTCGTCGGACTCCCCGGAGTGAAAGGCGCGCCGCTGCTGCTGCCCGTACAGCACCTCCGGCAGGTCTCACGCCGACTATGGGACTGCGGCGCACGCCCCGTCGAAAATCCCGTCATCAAATACCGGCCACCACGCGCCGGTGACCCGCACTGGCTGGCCTCACCCGGCACTTGGGCCGATATCGATGACCCCGACCCCGAAGACGTTTTCGACATCCGCCAGTTCGTGGCCGAACTGCCGCTGCGCCAGCGTCAGCAACTGGCGGTCGCGCTCGGGTTGACCGGCACCGTCGCTGACGAGCCGCCCGCACCGATGCTGCCAGTCGCCACAGCGGTATCCGACGAGGCATCGGCATCGAATGATCCGCCGCCGCTGTTCGATCCGACCCGCCGCAGCGTCAAAGCCGTCCTGGCCTACCTGCGCCGCGCCGACCCCGACGAACGCGACCGGGTGTTGGCCATCGAACGCCACTTCGGCAAAGCCCGCCCGGCGATCCTGTCGCGCTACCAGCACACCTGACAGGGCCTCGGCCCTTGAGGTTCTTGATCCATTGGCCGCTGTTCATCCCGCATGTCTTCACTCCGATCGAAAGGAACGCCGAGTGACCGAATTCGGCATCGATATCAGTAACCACCAAGGCGAATTCGACTTCGCCCGCGCGGCCGCAGAGGGCATGAGCTTCGCTACCCACAAAATCTGTGAAGGCACCTGGCCGGATCCGTTGTGGCCCCGCGCCCGCGAACAGATGGCCACCCACTTCCAGTTCTGGGGCGGCTACATCTACTGCCGCCTCGACACCGCACCCACGGTCGAAGCCGACGCGGCCCTCGCCTATGTCGGCGATACCGACGTGCCGATCCAGATCGACTACGAAGACCTCAAAGGCACACCCAGCATCGAAGACCTCTGCGCCCGCGTCGACGCCCTAACCGCCCGAGGCTTCCAACTGCTGCCGGTGTATCTGCCGCGCTGGTACTGGCGCGACTACATGGGCTCACCCGACCTCACCGAATTGCCGGTGCCGATCTGGAACTCCTCCTACGTCAACGGACCCGGCACCGCCACACGGCTTTACCCCGGCGACGACCACCCCGGATGGAAACCGATGGGCGGCAAAGACATCGCCATCCTCCAGTTCTCGGCCACCGCCACTATCGGTGGCCAACTCATCGACGTCAACGCGATCCGTGGTGGGCGAGATCAGCTCGCTCACCTGTTCTGGAAGGAACCCGACATGCAGCTCACCGACATGATCACCAACAAAGACGGCAACGAAGTCACCGTCGGCGAACTACTGGCCAGCATCGACCTGCACGCCTCCTGGGTCGTCGACCAACTCGCCGGACCCGACTCCCGACGCCAGCCCGGCCCGAACCTGGACCCCACCGGCTGGACCCAGCTCGACGGCAAGTCGGTGGTCGACTCGGTCGCGTCCGCACACGACAAGATCGACACCGTCGCCGCCGTGCTCGGCGAAATCCAGGACAAGATCCAGACCGTCCTCGAGCGCCTCGACACCGACCCGTCTGCCGGGCGTCACCGCAAGCAGTAGCCGATGGCGTGGCTCACCGCAGACCTCATCCAAGCCCTCGGCGTAGCGGTCGCCACCGTGATCGGTGCCGTGACCGCCCGCCAGGCGGGGGAGGTCCGCAAGCTTCGTACCCGGGTCACCGAGCTCGAACGCCAATCTCGCAGCGACGGTGAGCGTTTCCGTGATGCGCTGCGGTTGATCCGGCAGTTGCTGCGCCACAGTGACGAGCTCACCTCACAGCTGCGCCAGCATGTGCCCGGCGTGGAACCACCGGATACCCCGGCGATTCCGGCATGGCTCGAAAACGAACTGTGACCGCGGCCGGTGACCACTCCGGACAAGCCGACTCCCGAGGGTTCCTGGAACCTCGGGGCGTTCCGCAGGTTTCAAGACCAATCACCCGAAGAGGCCAAAGCTGCAATCCGCTCCGGAGTTATCGGCGCGTTCACCGGCGCACAAGACATCCACCGTCGCGAGGTCCGCCAACCCATCCAACAACGACCCACCTACGACGAAATCCCCACCGACATCCCCCTGTGGGCCAACCTCACCGCCACCGACGACACCACCTTCCCCCTCGCGCTGCTCGCCCGCCAACCCGACGGCAACGGTGTCTTGTCCGAGCCACCGTTCTATCAACCCGCCACCGGCGCCATCGAAATCGGAATGATCCGCGCCATCCGCGACCGTGAATACCGGCAAGTCGGGCTCATCATCGGCCCGGCCGGATGGTCGTTCGTCAACTCCGCCTTCGTCGCCATCTACAGCCTCGATCAGAACACCGGTGACCTGACGCTGATCTGGGACAGCGGCGACATCAAAACCGTCCTCAACGCCGCTTCCACCCAATACCGCTTCGACATCCCCACCATCAACGCCCACCAAGGCGACATCTACGGCGTCGGGTTCCTCGCCAACTACATCGGTCTCAGCGGCTACAAACTCGCCACCGTCGCCCGCTGGGTCATCAACCAACCGTGGGGAACTCAGCCCGGCCATCCTTACTACTGGAGCCGTGGCATCGACGGCGGAGGCAATGGCCCCGGCTACGGAGCCCCACCCCCGTTCATCAGCGCAGCCAACTGCGGCACCAACCACTGGTGGCCCTGGTTCCTCCTCGGATAGGAAAGCCCACCGATGCCCGACTACCTGGGATACCGCCCTAACCGCTGCACACTTGTGCTCAGTCGCGGTGCCGCCTTCATCCAACGTTTCGAAACCGTCGATCGACTGCCAAATGGGACAACATCCTGGATCGACTTCTTCGACATCGACGACGAACTTCTGACAACTTGGAACGCCACCACCGTCAGCGAGTTCGCCGTCGAGTATCTCATCGAACCGAGTCGCATCGACGCTATCTCAGCCGGAACGCGGACGAACTACGACCTCTACCTCAACTATCCCGGAAACCAGTTGCCGTACTGTTGGTTCCGCGGCCCGATTGTTCGTGAGCAGTAATCTAGTCGGCCAATGTGCTGCAGCGCAGGGCAGGGCTGGTCATCCGGGTGAGAGATTCATTCCGCCTGCTGTCCGATGTGGCGCGCACGCTCGATGCCACTCACCACGGCACGCATAGGCGTATAAGCTGGCATCATGGAGCTTAGCTCATGGGCATCGACTCCAGCCGTTCGCCGGTCGATGCGTTCTAATCGCAGTCGAGATACACGTCCCGAACTTGCGCTACGTCGAATTCTGTGGAATAAAGGTTTGCGGTATCGCGTTGCAGCCAGGCCCACTGAGAGCATCAGCAGAAGAATCGATATTGTATTCGGGCCTAGCAAAGTAGCTGTTGAAGTTCAGGGCTGTTTCTGGCACGGTTGTCCGCAGCACTACCGAGCACCAGCTGGAAATGTCGAATTTTGGCGATCAAAGCTCGAAAGAAATCGAATACGTGATATTGCTGTCGAGCAAGCCCTTGCCGACGCCGGATGGTTGCTTATAACAGTGTGGGAACATGATGACGTATCAGAAGCAGCGGAGAAAATTGCTGCAGCAGTACGAAATCGTCACCCGAGCTCAGCTTCGAAATATTGAAATTATGAACCCTCGAGGGCTGGTGACCCACTGGATAAATGTCCACGCCCAGTGGGTCCCCGCCTAAAGTACAGCCTTGACCTACACTCATTCGTTGCACGTACGCTTTAACTATCAGAAGAGCGTACCCTTATCTACCTCCTCGACAGCTGCGTCCGGCCCCTCGGTGCACCAAACATCGAGAAGAGAGTCAAGGCGACCCGCTTGTAACGCCTTAGAAACACTGACAAAGTCGAAGATTGACGAAAGCTGTGGATCATTTACTAGCGGCTTGTTGAAGGCTACTATCCCGTCGTAGAGAAACCTCAGGCTCTCTGACTTGATGCGAAAATCATCGCCATCTTGCACGAAATCACTTCCGCGACCCCACCGAACATCGGCCAGCTGATCAACATATCCCTGCCGAAGAAAGACGGGGTCCAGATTGGCAACCAGGGCTCCGCGCACTTTCAGTCGTGACGAATCATCGCGATAATAGGAACCGAATTTCAAAAGCTGATAGGTCCCCTTCTTAATGTCATCTGTCCGGCCAAGACCGGGCTTGGTCTTGTTGGAATCAATCTCATCGCCCCATCCGTTAACCAGGTAGGAAAGCGCCATCTGCTTTGAATTCCTCCGTGTCTTTGGCACGCAGTACGCGTCATACAGCTCTACCCAGGCCGACAGATATTCGATGAAGTTTCCGGGATGGCTCATGAATTCGGTTAGGCTCTCATATGGCCACTTTCCTTTTCCAACTTTACCTAGAGGGATATGCCAGCTTCTATGAGGGATCGCCAAAGAAACCTCATGAATGTCCGTCATCATATCTACAAGAGAATGTTGAGGATATTCGCCAAGTTCTCCGGACGAATCTGTGAGCAAGGGGGCATCGAGATTGATCACCAATGGGTAGGTCACCATTGGCGATGCCTTTATTTCGAAGAGAACTAGCAGATTCTCACGAAATCCTATCGCATCAACGTCATGGTTTTGTTTGGTAATTGTTGCCACCGCAAGAGGCTCATCATTTGCAGTCGCAATCAGTTCGAGAACTAAGGCTGTGATCACAGTAGTGATTTCGCCGATGTGATGACTTGTTGGTTTATGCTGAGCCCCGCTGAGTCGCTTCTCGAGTCCTCGATCGAGGCAGCACTTAGGACATTGCTTCAGAAAGGAATAGTATGCGTGAATACCTTCATTATGCCTATGGCAATAGATCCATTTCGAGTTTACTATGCGGCCGTGCAGGTATTCTGCGTTAGAAACAAGATCGAATATTGCCGCCAGTGTCAGACCAAAGAGCTCGCCGGTAGAACTCCGATTCCGCAGCGTAGAGTCCTCTATGGTTCCACTGGATACAGCTTCCTTGTACGCACGGAGTGCAACTCCGAAGAGGCGGCTCGCGCACAGCCCATCAATATATTGCGTATTCGTAAGACTCCGATCCATCAATCGTTTTAGATCCAGAATCTTTCCATGCGCAGAAGAATCGGACGAGTCCGGAAACTCAATCATTTATACTGCAACCTTCAAATCCATCGCAAGTTGCGTACCGCCCCTAATCGATTCACCTGCGAGGTACGCCTCAATGCTATGTTGAAATACCCAACGAACGGCCGGTACGCAGACCGCGTCGCCGAACCCGTACAGCGCTTCTTGCTCTGATTCAGGAAAAGAAAAATTAGGCGATAGACCGGGAATTCCAACCCCCTGCAACCGGCCGCTTTCTATGCCAAGGATACGGCGGACCTGCACCTTCCCACTTTTGACGCGAACCACAAATTGAATGGAGGAGCCACCTTTTGGAGTTCTGAGGCAACTCGCCAAACCGTCATTCCGAAGGTTGAATATCTGCTCCCTTAGCCCACGCCGACGCCCTCTGCGAACTGCCGTGAACTGCGTATCAACCTTCCGGCTAACGAGATCATTTAGGCGGACCCTATGATCCTTCTCCAGATGGTCCCAGAAGTAAAGCAGTCGCTGTTCGTTCCACCAGCGGGGATCGTCGTCAGGCAAATCAATAAGAATATCGTCCAAAGTGATGCTTCGAGAGGGTAGCGCGGGAAAGTCGAAGAACATCCAGGGAAGCTGCCGATTCCTCTCAAATACCTGCCGAACCTTGTACCGTCGAATATATACGTCGGGCATCTCCTCGCCCTGTGCCAAACTCAGGTCTCGCGTAGCAATGATGAATACACGATTCCGCGTTTGAGGCGTGAAGTGGCGCGCGTCTACCTGGACGAGGTCAAACGCATAACCCAATCGTGCTATCTCATGAAGCAAAATATCGATACTTGAGCCATCGTGCAGGGTTAGAAGTCCTGCAACGTTTTCAAGCAGAAGAAATTTGGGCGGGCGTCCTTGCTTTACAAGTGATTCAATATGCTCAAGGAATGACCAGACAATTCCGCTGTGTTCTGCATGAATTCCTTTCCGGCCTCCAGCCTGACTTAGGTCAATGCACGGGAAAGACGCCGTTGCAAGTTCCGCATCTGGAATGTCTCCGACGGGGACTTCTTTTATGTCGCGTTCGTCAAAATTCACATCAGGAAAATTGCGACGATACGCTTGAGTCTTCCGAGGATCGTTGTCATTCGCCATGGCGCACGTCCATCCAAATTGGCCGATAGCTTCGTGGATCAGTCCGATCCCCGCGAAGTATTCGACAAACGTACGTTGATTCGGGCGATCCTCACTATCGATGCGGTCTGCGTTCACAACTGCGGATCCTACTGCCAAGTCCTGCGCGACCACCCACACAACGGCACGACACGAGCGAGCCACTAGGGGGCAAAGCCGTCGAGTTGCTTGACTCGAAGCTGATTGGAACGCTGCGCCGCTCGGACAGTTGCTCACCGGAAAGGGCGTCGGCGGCCACGACCGGCCGAGAGGCATGCCGCAGCCCTGGCGACGCCGCACAGGGGCACGTGCTGGGAGGCAGTTGACGAGGAATCGAAGGCGGAGCGGTACGCTGCCGACGCGCGGAGCGCGGCGGCAGATCTCGGATGGGGTGAGTAGTCGGTCCACGATGGGGGCTGTTTCGGGACGGATGCTCGTTCCTCTCGTGGTCGGTTCTCCTGCCAGCGGCGCGTTTGATAGGCGAGGAATGATCCCATTGACGTGACCATGCCAAGCTCCGCGGCTTCGCGAGTTGTCATTCGGCTAGGCCGAAATCCTGGTGGCAAATCACTACCAGCAGCGTGTCTGGGGCCCGTATCGCTGAGGTTCCACGCTTGTTGTCTGCCGTGCGCGGCGTACCCTCTTCCCCTGGACGCGCTCGCCGTTCGGTGTCCCTCCTGGCTGAGCGTCCCGCGCTCGCGGCCGTAGTGCTCATGCGCGATGGTGTCGGCCAACTCTCCAATTGTCGTCGGGTAGCAATTGTCACAGGGCAGATATGGAGGTGGAAGGCCATGCACACAGTCACGAGGACCGCTCGCGCCGCCACGCCCGCCGTTCAGGATGTAAGGGCGGACCCACCATCGGTCCCAGTCCTGGCCGCCGCCGTTCCGCGCACCCCCATCATCCACGCGGTATCCCCGCAGCAGACGTCGCCACAGCTGGGTCCGGCGGTGGGCGGTATGTCTCTGCCAGACCGCACTGCGCCGGCCAGCGCGAGCGAGATGGCTCCGTTGACAGCATCCGAGCCACCAGCACGATGTCCCCGCCAGTCAGGCTGGCTGGTAGTCGGATAGGAGCCATACGCCGTCCGTCAACGGCCCTGGAGCTACCTGAGCGGATTCGCGACGAATCCCCACGGAGGCGATCGAGCGAAAGCTTCCCGGCAAACCCGCGGCCTGCCGCTGAAGCCTTACAGGAGTATGTGGACCACCGGGCGCAGTGGCGAGAGCATTGCCCGGAGGTGTTGTGGTGGTTCTGGTTCCTGCACCAGAGGAGTTCCGCCGCTGGCACGTCCAACTGGATTGCGGCTGTATACATGAGGTGCTGATTCACTTGACCCGTCAGTTGCCCCTCGGCCCGTTCTACGATCCGGTCAGCCGTCGCCGTTTGCCAGAAGGGCAGATTGTGTGCTGCTTGGGTCGGACCGGGGACGAGCACCCATATCACTATCAGGAGATGATCGATCGGCCGCTTGAGTCGTGGGAGATGCCGGTCGTCTACGTCAAGACCAAGCAGAGACGCCGGTGCTGAGACGTCGGGCGGCGCCGCCGCTGGTCACGCGCTTCAACGCCGCATAGATCGTGGTCGCACTTTCAAACAAGGTTGTTGAGGGGAGCCAAAAGTTCCGCCATTGCGACTTTCAGCGCGACGGCCATCGCTCGAACCCGATACTGCGGTAGTCCTTTCTCGCGACGCAGCAGTTCGGCATTACTTCGTAAGCTCTTGTGCTGTCTCTGGGCTGACCTGTTCGCCCGTGTTAGCTCGATCACTACCCACGTCTCGTGCTAGTCGCGGTGATCCTGCTGGCAGTCCCGTTGGAGTTCGGCAGCCGGTACTCCTGATCGACAAGCTGGAGGCCAGGTTCCAGGATGTCGAGTCGGTGCGCGAGGAACTCCCGGATGCGCGATTCATGAGGATCTGCTGGCATCAGATCTCCTGCTTGTCGATTCGTGGCTCACAGTCCGCATCGGTTCAGCTGGCTTCTATCCAACCGGTTTCATATTTCGTAAGCAGAGGCATAGTTGAGCCCACCTCGCTGGACTGCGCCACGTGTTGCGCGACCGCTCGCTGTCGTTGCAACCAGCCTCTGAAACCGTGGCGTTGATGGGCAGCAGCTTCTGCTTGCTCCCATTCGCGGTTATCCGGACACCACACACCCTCGTACTGTTCGCTGCGTTGTGCGAGCTCGGCCGCCAACTTCCTGAAGGAGATGCCGCCTGGATTGTGTAGGCGATGCACCCTCCCACCGGTCGTTGAACGACGTTCTTGCAGAACGAAGTTCAGTTCCAGACAGAAGTCACAATGGATGTCGTCGTCGGGGAGCTCGGTGGCGCTGAACGCGAGGAACTCGTGGATTCTGTCCAAGGTGTCGTCGTCGAGCTCGTAGGGTTCGGGGCGATGCGCGATGTGAAGTAGCACCAGGCGGGAGCACGTGATGGCATCGGCTCGCCGCGGGATGCTGATATCGGCAGGTCGCAGGCGCCGCAGTGGGTGCACGCGAAGGCGAATGATGTCGTGCAAGCCACGAAGGTCCAGAGTTTCGCAGATCTTTCTGAGGTCGGTGTCCTCGCGGTCTTGATGCCAGTACCCGCCGTCGTATTCGATGACGAGCGGGTGTTCGCGAGCGCCCACCAGAAACATCATGTCGGCTCGTAGTTCGTAGCGTCCGGCCACTCTGTAGTGGCGAACGCCGTTGCCGAGCACAAAGTTCAGGATCGCGAAGATATCGCCTTCAATAACCGACTCACCAGGCGGACTGTCACCGGGTCTCAGAAATCGTCCCGCGCCATACCAACTCACCGTACCGACGATAGCGACAACCACCGACACTCCCTGTCACCGTTCGTCATCCAGCATTGATACGCGTACGACAGGTTGTAGTTGTCACCGCAGGCGGTCACTGTCACCGTCGCGAGCGCCCGCCTGGCGGCATGAGCGCGCGTTCGGTGCATCTGACGGAACCGCCGGATGGCCGAACCGTGCGAGGATCGGCGGCGGGGTCTTCGGGGAGCGGGTGAGGTGATTGTGCCTGTGATCGTGGGACTTCGGGAGGTGCTCGACAGCCATGCTCGGGATGGGGAGCGGACATGCGGTCATTTCATCTCGCGCGCTGGTGCACGAGTTCCCGTAGACGTCGTTGGTGGCTGTGGCCGAGAACGGTACCCACTGTTATGTTTTCGGGTTCGTCAACCCGGACCGAGCAACTTATGTTCATCTGATGATGTCTCAACCGCTTAGGCGACACAGGCGTTGGTCTGGCCTAGGTTCCGGCGCGAGCAATCATTTCGATAGACGCTTCCGATGAAGGGTGCCCGAGTGACTACGGTTGATGCCCAGATCCGCAACGTAGATCAGGCCATCTGCGACAACATCGCCATGCTTGGAGACAACCGTGCCCTCATGTCGCAGAACCTCTTGTCGCAGGTGCGTAATCTGATCGAGGCGATCGCGGTTCGTCTCCAATGTGGTGACGGCGCGATCGAGTTCACTTACGAGGCGACGAAGCCTGCTCTAGTGCACGTCGGATCGGGCAACAGGCAGATCAACTTCCTGCACCGCTTCCACAAGTTCGTTCAGATCAGCGCCTCGCACTACACCGTGGACGGCGACGCATCCGAGCGTCTGATGCTGAAGTACTACGAGTATCTCCTTCGCGTGCGCACCTTACTTCGTGACGTGTGTGGCATCGAGGCGCTTGCCAACCTGGAGTCGTTTCCGATCGACCTCGACCCGTCGCTACGGGAGTACCACGAGAAGATCGCCTCGCGGATTGACGCGCTCCGTCTGACGCCGCTGCGGGGTGGTGGCGGGCGGCGCTACTACGTCCACAAGACGCGGCCGTTCTTTGTTGGCGGCCGGATCTACTACGAGGTCACCTTTTATCGGGCAGTCAACAAGGTGAGCAAGTTCGATCGCATCATCGGTTTCACGGATATCGCGATGACGGACAAGTACGCCGCATTGCTTTCGCTACATGGCGACTCGATCGATGTGCTTGGAAAGACGATGCCGATCACGATCATCCGCGACTGGGAAGTGTCTATACGTCCTTGCGAGTTCGACAACTTCGCACGCCTCTTCGGACTCTCCACCACCGTGCACACTGGCACCTCGGAGTACCGCTACGTCATGCAGGGGCTGACCGCCAGCTCGGGGAGCCTCCTCGATCTCATGGAGATGCCAGATGCGCGGTATGCGGAGGTACGGGCGGCCGGGACGGCGAAGGTGACCAAGCCGCAGATCTTCCCGACGCTGGATCAGGCTCGTCGGATCGTGCGGGGTAATGCGCCGGGGCATAGCGTTATCCGCTATGTGATGCTGGCGATGCACAACCAGTTCCTCAAGCTGCAGCACAGCTGGGATACCTGTGGCCTCCTGTCTAATCTAAACCTGGACTACGGGTGTATCCCGTTCGACACGATGCCGTTCTGTACGTCCCTTCGCGGGCACAACCCGCGGTTCTGGGACCTGGTCGAGAGCCTCGATGCAACGGAGCGGACGCATGAGTTGTTGGCTCGCCGTGTGAAGAACAACGTCGAGAACCAAGGAGTGCTGTACACCCCGGTGGCGGACCTCGAGGATCTCGGCGATGTGGACCAGCTGATCGTGACCTACAACGGGGCGCTGTACTACAAGCACCGAGCCTCGCGGGGCCTCGAACAGGATATGGGGCACGTCTTCATGCGTGGGTACGAGGACGACACCGTCACGATCATCGAGAAGCTCAAGGAGTTCGCGTCATCTGGCATCGATGGATACGCGGCTGCCGTGCAGCGATGGCTAGATGAAACGCCTCGGGGGATCGATGACGACGCCAAGGGGGACGCGCTGAAAGACCTATTCAGCCAGTCTCGCGTCGCCCTGATCTACGGGGCAGCCGGCACGGGCAAGTCGACGATGGTCAACCACATCGCCAACTACTTCAACGACAAGCGCAAGCTGTTCCTCGCGCACACGAACCCGGCAGTCGACAATCTCAAGCGTCGCGTCACCGTCCAGGATTCGACGTTCCGAACGATCGCGAGTCAGATCTACCGAAATACTTCCGAACCCGAGTACGACGTGTTGGTCATCGACGAGTGCAGCACGGTCAGCAACACCGACCTCATCAAGGTCTTGGACAAGACATCGTTCAAGCTGCTCGTGCTCGTTGGGGACGTCTATCAGATCGAGTCGATCCAGTTCGGCAACTGGTTCAATGTCATCCGCAACTTCATCCCGCGCGAGTCTGTGTTCGAACTGACCACGCCGTTTCGCACCAAGAACCAGGCGCTCCTCGACTTCTGGAATAAAGTGCGAGACGTCGATGACGACATCACGGAGGTCATCGCCCGTAACGGGTACTCGACGAGGCTCAACGACTCGCTGTTCGAGGCGCAGCGCGAGGACGAGATCATCCTCTGCCTGAACTACGACGGGCTCTACGGAATCAACAACATCAACCGCTTCCTCCAGAGCAGCAATCTCGGCGAAGCCGCCACGTGGGGTGCCACGACATTCAAGGTGGGCGACCCCATCCTCTTCAACGAGACAGAGCGTTTCGGACGCGTCATCTACAACAACCTGAAGGGGAAGATCGTCGGCATCGAGCGCTTCGACGACCGGGTGCAGTTCGACGTCGAACTCGATCGAACGATCAGCGAGTTCGACGTCGATGGGGAGGAAGAACTCGAGTGGCTAGGGGACTCGACCGTGCGCTTCGACGTTTATGAGCGAGATACCAGCGACGAAGACGACGACTCCCTAAACACGAATGTGCCATTTCAGGTCGCCTACGCCGTGTCAATCCACAAGGCACAGGGCCTCGAATACGACTCAGTCAAGATCGTTATCACCGACGCCAACGAAGAGGACATCTCACACAGCATCTTCTACACCGCCGTCACGAGGGCACGTGAACGCCTCCAGATCTTCTGGACTCCGGAGACACAGCAAGCCGTCCTCGCGCACCTCCAACACCACGTCAGCTCGAAAGATGTTGCGCTGCTCTCGAAACGCCGCACACTTACACCGGTCTCAGGCAGGTAGCAATCCCCGGGCCTGGCCTCCAGATAACGGCTCTGGTGCACTTCCGGTGGCGGCCCACAAGGGTCCGGTGGATGGCACATCCGGAAATCGGCTAACGGGCGGTCATAGGTGTCCGCGACCGGGCTACCGAGCGTGTCACCGTTCTCGGTGACGAGAACAACTTGCAGTTGGTGACAACTGTTGCCTGTAACACGCGCCGGAAGCGGTGGTCGACGGCCGACCTTGATGACAACTACGGTCTCTCGTCACGATACGGGCCTGCGGGCGAACTGATTCTGGCAAAGATGTGGAGGCTCGACAATATCGTCGCCGGGCTGATCGACGTGCCCATACACAGCAACGCGGTCACGATCAGGGAAGTTTTCCGAGTTCCCAATCGGAGGGCCAAGGCTTGGTCAACTTCAGCTGCTCAACGGTTTTCTGGTAGTAGTCCTGGTGCGGACCGTCCGGGCTCCACCCACCAAGGTAGGGGCGCAAGTCGTCACCACCGGGCTCGATGTCGAAAGTTACGTGCCCCAGCGACTCCGGCCCCATTGTGGGATCGAGCCGATCCGCCAGCTCACGTCCTCCCGCGCCCCAGTTACGCAGGTTCTCTGCCAATCGGGTGTCGCCCTGACGGTCCGCGGCGCTGGCAGTGTCGTCAAGGACGCTGCAGATTTCGCGCAGGTCCTGTGCGTCACGCCAGGCGCGCAACGCCGCGACCAGTGTTCGACGCTGCAGCATTGCCGCCGCCTTCGGCCGCGCGGCACCCATTGCCGATTCCCACTGCCCTCGCTCCTCTGCTCGCTTCCGATCCAGTTCCGCCATCTCCGCCAAGTGCTTTCGGTGAGCTTCCTCGGCTCGGCGTTCGGCAGCGGCGATGCTGGCCTTGACCTCGGTGACGATCTGGCGGATTCGCCGTTCCAGAGGTGAACGTTTCTCGTCCAGCCAGGTGTTGGCGGTGCTGCTGCTGTGGGGTGAGCCGATCTTCAGCTGCAGCTTCCCCGTGGGTTTGGCGCGGTTGTACGAAGATCTGATTTCCCAGGGGTCTGCTGGACGGCCGTAAGAGTTGACGTACTCCTCAGTGAGAGTCAAGTCCCATTGCACGGAGCCGATCCGGTAACCCAGCCTGGCGTACTGGCCACGGCGGGTCAGCCGGACCTCCTGATCGTGCTTGGCTGCCGCAGCATTGAGTTCGAGCAGGAACCGCACAGCACGCTCCCGCTGTTCGTCGCTGACCTGAAGCGCTGCAGGGTTCTCGGTCAGCAACTGTCGCAGATCCTGTGCGGGGAACTTCCGATTCTGTGCCTTCGCCTTCCGTGCCTCCGCCCGGATGCGGTACCAGTCGGTGTCACCGTCTTCGTCGACGTCCAATAGACGCACAACAACCTCGCCGCTGAATCGTCCGGTATACCGGAGAATCCGGCCTTCCGGTACGAGCCGTCCCCGCCGCGCTGCGTACACGGCGCGGCGATAAGCCTCTCGCGTCTGCTCGTCCGGTTCCGCAACCCGCACAGCCTCATCCGGTCTCTGGCGAAGCCGGTTGATCAGCTCCTCCGCTATCGTCGTATCGCTGTGCGGGTACCAGCCTGGCTCAGCCTCGGGATGATGGCCATGCTTGAGGTAGTACTTGCCGATATCGGTGACACTGGCCGCGAACACGCCCTTGCGTTTCGAGATGGCGATCAGGCCACGAGCCTGTAATGCGCGGGCCGTCGTGCGTAGCGACACAGCATCCGGCTTGCTCAGATCGTCGCCATCGGCGATCCGCTCCAGGAGATCGGCTTGCCGGTCATTGATTTGATCACTCCGCCGCACCATATGCCCATGGTGCGGCGGCAAGTCACCAGATGTCTGGAAGTTCGCCGGATCCGCTAGCCCATAATTCGCAAGCGGGCTGCACATGTCGGCAGTCTCCCGCCATGCCGGGGATTCATAGCGTTATTCGGCCCTGGATACGTGTTGAGTCCAGCCCTGGCCGTCCCACCATTGTTGGCGCGCGGGGTCATTGGGCGATGGGTACCAGCCTGGTGGCGCGATTGGGGCAGGTAGATCGTGGGTCGTACCGATGTCGGCATGGTCGGCACCGCGGTTCGCTGCGGCTTTTCGTCTGTCCGATCGCGCCAGCAGCGCGCTGTAGACGAGAAAGGCTGTCACCAGCCAAAGCGGTATCGCCAGCCAGATCAGTCCGCCTACCGTGGCCCCGCAGGCTCCGCCCCCGACGATCAACGCGAAGAAAGCGACACCGATCTCAGCCTCGCGGCCGGTTGACGCTGAGACAGCAGCGGGCGGGCTCGTCCGAGCAGCTGGTGAGAGTGCCTGCCTGGGGCGGCCCTTCGCTCGCGCACCGATGGTCTTGGTGTCGTAGATGCCAGTTCCAGGTATCCGCACCGTCCGCTGGACACGACCATCAGCACGGCGTGTCAGTCGGACGGGGCCAGCACCGGCACTGAAGCCGAACCCGGATTTCGAAGCAGTGACACGCACCGGACCGAACTTTCTCGTCATACGAACCATCGGGTGCCCCTGGCAGATGAACTCGAAAGATGTTGCACCGGAAGGATTCTGGTACGTCAAACCGGTGCTATGGTTGATCGTACTACCGACGCGCCCAAGGGGTGCTGCTATTGCTGATGGCCGCCAACCACATTCGAACAGTTGGTGTTGTCTGGGCAGATGCCTGCGAGTCAGCGGGCCTGGCATCGGCTGGTGGATCGCGAGTATCGAAGTGCCGGTGGAGAGTGGTGGGCAATGGATCTTCCTGGATCTGATCGCGTCCGCCGACGCCGTGTCGCCCCGTGATGATCCTGTGTCGTTTCCGGAGCGTCCGTCGAATCAGTGGGGTCAGCCGAAGCCGTACCGACTTTCGGAGAATGATTCCGGGGTAACGGTTTACCCTTGGCGATGTGATGGTCAACGCCTTCGTGCTGGCAGTCTCGGCCTTCTTCAACGAGCGCGGGAATCTCGACGTGGGTGACTTGGGGTGCGATGCGTTCCGGTTCCCGTCGTTCCCCTTCTCGGGTGATCTTCGGGTAGTCCTAGTGCTCTCCTCGGATCCGGGCGAGTACACGACAGCCGCGGTTCGGATCGGGATCATGCGGCCGGACAAGAGCATTAGTGAGACACACGAGTTCCTTGACGATTGGCCGTCGGTGCCCGGGCGCGGGTTCTCGACGTGTCGCCTGACGTACTCGATCCCGTTAACCATCCATGAGCCGGGAACTCATGGTCTTGTCCTGTTCGTGGCTGACGACGCGACCAACAGTGGCTTGCTGCTGTTCGAGGTTGAGGGTCCGGCTGCGGCCTAGGTAACCGGCTTGTGGCCCTGAGATGGGTTGGCCTGGACGCCGATGCGGGCTGGCTCCGCCTGCCTATGTTCGACTGGAGGTAGGGGACTTGAACCCTGACCCCACCTGCCAGGGACGGGCACGCTTGATGGTCAGCGCCAATCGGGCATCGATCGACATGTCGGTCATGCGGTCAATGTGCGCGACTGTCGTCAGAAGTGTCGTCGGACTCGAACCAGAAACTGCCGGTTCTTTCGGCGGTCTACGACTGTCCGCTGATGTCTCTGTGAACCTCCTAGTACCAGTGTGTTTCGCGACATTCACTACGCCGCTGTACGGCATCGTATGCCCTAATCACCAGGCGTTTGTAGTCGGAAAGTAGTAGGTGGGTCATGAGATCAGTGCCGCGCGGCACCGACTCAGGTCCGATGGTGTTAGTGGGCGCCGGCAAGTTTCAGCCCATGTCCTCCGCAACACATCATCTACGGACGGACTCCCACGTTGAACCGTCTCAGTCCGTAGGCAGTCTCGCCGGTAGCACTGCGCGAACCTCACGATCACCAAGCGCTACTTTTTCGACCAAACCGCCTGTAGACATCACGTACAACACGTGTTGAGAGAGCCAGTCGAGGTCGAGTAGCCGGGCCGCTAGTTCGTCACGTGTGACTGTCAGCGCCGGTTCCTCCTTGCCTCCAAAACCGGTCACGAAGTTCTTGGTTATGACTAGCGTGTCAGGATTCGGGGTCTCGATGCGGCTGCCGTGGCCCACGTAATCCCGTACCTGCTTCACCTTCACGAACACTTCGCGGAAAGCCCCTCGGTCGCCAGCGACTTGCAAGTCAGCTGCAATTGCCAACACAAGCTGCGGTCGGTCGGCATCCGAGATGTTGGAGGTAGCACGCTTCTGCTTCAGATACCACAGCATCCCCGGAGTGCGCTTCTGGAAGTACAGCGCGACCAAGGCATCCACGGTTTCCTGCAATTTGGCAAACCGCCCCACCAGTTCAAGCGCCAAAATCCTGATATCAGTGTCCTCAGAAGACGTCATCGTTCGCCCAGCCTCGCTTGGTCGCTTGCTTCTCTCGGTCAGCGAACCAAGATAGCTTCGCCCGCAAGCATGAGGAAGCTCCGGCCGAGCAGATTCATTGGCCCTGTTCCGGGTTGGGGTGTACACACAGGGGCTGGCTCACCGCCTGCCTGTCACGACACCTGCCCGATAATGCCTGCCTGTCACGCGCAGAGGCTCACAGGTCAAGGGTGGCGAATGCCATCAGCGAAGCTGACGCGAATGCACCCTTGAGGTGTGATGGGCGCGGGATCACAATGCAGGCCAACCCAGTACAGCTGTGGCTGAGGTCGTTGCTGAAACAGATTGCCCTGCTGGATCTTTACTGGATCTTTTGGTCCGAATACACCCGAAGACGACGCCAGTCAGGCGCATGGTCAGGACTTGAGTCTGGGCAGGTAGACGTAGGAAACCGAAGCCATCCGAAGGAACCTGTATCGGGGTCCGTCATAACCCAGAGATCGCAGGTCCAAATCCTGTCCCCGCTAAAATCTCTCTGGCCTGAGCCGTTTGTGCTTGCTGGCGCGTCCTCGGGTCGGGTACGTGTTCAAGGTTTCGGTCGGGTTCGCGTGCCCGACCTGGTCGGCGACCATCACCGCCGAGGGTTTGGCGTCGAAGCCGAGATCGATGAGCAGCTTGAGGAACGAGTGTACGGTGATGCTGTCCGGGATGCCGAGTACGAGGGGGACTCGTCGCCATTGGTCGTTGAAGTTGGTCGGGTCGCGCAGGGTTCCGGTGCTGGACTGGAACGGCGGTGTCGTGCCGTCCTTCGTCGGCTTGAGCGTCGGGATACGGCGCGCGAGCATCGCTCTGCCGAAATCAGGTAGCTGGATCTCGTAGCGGCGGTTCTTCGGGTTGTCGAGGGTCTCGTCGTAGGTGCCGCGGACCAGACCTTTTCGGGATGCGGACGATGTGGGCGAGCACGGGGATGCTCCCGGTCTCTTGGTCGTAGTACCAAACCTGCCGCACTGCTGGTTTCGCGGCCCGATCATCCACGAGTAGCAAGCGGCGCTCATCCGACGCGCGCACTGGTATAGGCGAAACATCAGACCGGACAAACCTATTCAGGTCCCAGGCGATCAGCTTCTGCCAAATGGCTTGCGCGCTGGTGGGACGATACGTCTATGTCCGAAGTAGACTGGGCGAACCTCCAAGTTGTGATCGGGTCTCCCTACATCACCAAGGCTGAAGCACAACGTCGTTTCGAGGAGAACAGACGCCAGCGCGATGTCGAGCAACTGGTCGACTCGGCGTCGGTGTGGATAGGTGAAGCGCTGAACGCTTGGAGCGACGACGACTACATGAAGGTCGCCCTACTCGCGCCTCTGGCGGTCGAACATCTCGGCAAAGCGGTTCTGTGGAAGAAGAATCCGGTGCTCGTCGTGCCGCTGACGAACAAGGCGGAAGCTAGTCTTCTGAATTTGGCAACCGCGCCCAACCTCGCCGATCCGAAGCTTCGGACCGTCGGCCTTGCAGAGCTGTGGACCAGACTCGAGACAGTGATCGGCCCGATCTCGGTCGCCAGCAACCGGCGCAACCGAATGGTGGAGATCCGCAACGGGGCGATGCATGTCGCCGTGCCGACGACGTCGCGTCACGTACTCATCGATGCACTGACTCTGTGCAACCAGTTCCTCGAATGGCTCAAGCACGACCCCGAATGGTTCTACGGCGATCACCAGGCCAACGTCAAGCACCTGGTCGCGGAGGGGCATTCCGAGGTCCAGCACAGGGTCGCAGCGAAACTTGCACGTGCACGAAGAAATCTCACCCAGCTTGAGAATCGGTTGAGCGAGGCAGTGCTTCAGGAAACGACCGAACGCCTGGAAGACGACGCGATCTACGATCTCGCCGTGGAGGGCGTCTGGGCGGTTGATCGTGACTGCCCAGAATGCGGCAGACGCGGACGTCTGGCAGGTCCTATCGTCCTGGACGCGATCATTTACGCCGGTGACCCGGACGGTGCCCACGCCTCAGGGTGGAAGGTAACCATGTCACCGGATAGGTTTGGCTGTAACGTGTGCCGCCTGATGCTGGACAACGTGCAAGAACTTTCAGCAGCGGGGCTGCCCTCCTGGTTGATGATTGATCCCGATGACCTCGGTCCGGACTTCGACCCCGACCACGAGGCCGAGCGCCTCTACGGGATCAACCACTGATTGCGCTGTGGACGTCGGAGAGGCCGACGTATGTCGACCCCGCGACCGAAACAGTGCCCCTCAACCTACTCGTCGTCATCGCCCTCGTTGCGGTCCGCTACCGCGTCCGCGCAGTCGGCGAATCCCGATGTCGCCGTCAGTGAAGACGGGCCACGCTCCCGCAGCGGCGCCGATACGGTCCGCTTGGTGCAGTTGGGAGAGGGCCACACGGAACTCCACCTTTTCAGCCGAATGCGACCGAATCCCGTACAGAACAGCATGATTCGGCGGAGGATAGCAAAGAGCTATTCGTGCTGTTAGAAGTATGTAAGCGAAGATAATCGCAGAGAGTCGAATCCCGCCGGGGCAGAAGCAGACGTTCTGACATTGAGATCCCGGTTCGGGAGGCGTTTTCGGTGGGTGCGGCGCGGAGTGAAGCAGTTGACGATGAGTCTCGACTGGTGCGGATATCTAGTCGCGGACGAGCTGGCATGCTTCTCTGGCCACGATAGGCCTATCCGTGGTCCGCATCCCAAATGCGGCTCGGATGCGTTGCTTTAGCGTCGCCGACGCAGTGCGGATGTTGGTTGCGCGCAGCCATTTGAGGCGCGGCATGGGTCGCTGATGCCTAGTATATTTGCCTTCGGCGATGCCGTCGTCTGTGGCTGGTTGGCGTTAGTCCGGCTTGATCCGGCGGCGGAGTGATTGCTGGTCTGGCGGTGAGCCGCAATGCTTCTCGAATGTCTCCTTCGGTCAACCGCCAGGATCGTCCGATCTTGTGGCCCGGCAGCTTGCGTGCTCGTAGCTGCCCCAAATACCAACGTGTCGATTGCCCAAGGCGCTCGGCGCCTACCGATACGGGCACCGTCGTGTCTGGTGATACAGCGTCCGGATTTGTCCCGTGTGACGTATCGGCCTCGCCAGAGTTATCGCTCATTGTAGGCACTCGCCTCACTGTGTTCGTTAGGACGCTCATCGCTGATCGGAGCTGCGCGGCGGCCGGCGAATCGTTCTGCTTCAACCAGCCGCAGGTGGGTTCAGTCGATGGTTGACACCTGCGGCTGGTTGCAACTGAGCGGTCACTCCGGCTACGCCATACATCTGGAATGACGCGGGCTCACCGTACGATACGTGCAGGTTGCCTGTCAGTGGTTGTGCGCGAATCGATTCCATATGCGCTGAATATGAGGAATGTCGGAGAATGGATCGGCCGACCCCTACGAGCTGGCAGCACTATCCGCGTTCAGCACGAAAGCGAAATTCAACGGTGTCACTGAGCGGATCAGCGGCGCAAGGGGGATCGGCAGCCGACGGCAGACTGACCGGTGATGATCCTGTCCGATGGTCATCGATTGGAGTGTGACGGACGGGGTTTCGGAAATACTTTAAGGTCGTTGCACGTCGAGCCCTGCGACTGATTGGATAGCACAGTGATTGCTGCATCTGTGCAGAGCTAGGCCGAGGCGACGGCGGGTTGATCCTGCGAGCGAGCGGTCGCCCTACGGTTATCGCTCAGGTGGTCACCATTTACTCTCTATTTTCATCCGAATACGACCGAAATCGATCGAACGCCAACGCATTCCAGGTTCTCGCCCACTTGGAGTGTTCGTGCAGCTAGACCAATGAAATCGAACGTGGCCGAATCCATCCGAATCGGCTCGTCAGCCGTAGACTGCGAATCCATTGGTCGCGGGTTCGAGCCCCGCCCGCCCCACAAACCCCCTTCTATCAGCGGAAATGCTGAACTCGACGATCGAGTTGATCCAGAACAACGCTCCGACAGCAATGTATTTCGCCGGTAGAATCCGGACATGGGGATGGATCTGGACGTGCCCACTTCGCGTAGCTGCGGGTTCGGCCCGACCGGATCCGCCCGGACAGCCATACCGGCCAAATCCGACGTCGGCGGCATTACGGTCGTATATGGCGGAATAGTTGCTCAGATCCAACTGTGGACGGAATTCACCCGCGAGGGAGCAGTCATTAGGCAGGCTCGGAAGACCGATGGTGTATGGGGTGACCCGTGAACTATGCGAGGCAAATCGCCATATCGCCGAGATCAAAGATGCTGTTGTGGAAGCAAAGGTCGAGGTCGAGGAGACTCTAGCGGCGCGAGATCATATTCACGACGAGATCGAGTCTGCTCGTTCTCGGCGGCGTGATGAGCTCGCGGAGTTGGAATCGATTACTGCACAAGATTTTTGGGATCACTTGAAGGCCGATCCGAAGTTCAGGGAAAACATCGAAGCCGTGCTCGAGGAGTTGAACATCTCGACCGCGCAGGCCAGTGCTCTGGACTTGCTTCGAGCGGCCCGTGAAGTTCCTTGGCAAGGGTTTTCTCTGCTTTGGCAGCTTGATGCTCCAGTTCTTCGATCTCGGCCTGGTGCTCGTTGCGTACTTCCTCGAGGCGTTGTTCAACACGAGTTCCGGCGGACGAGCAGGGTTTCATCGCTCAGGGGTGGTTCGAGGCGACGCGCAGCCGGGTGGAGACCATAGAGGGTGGCGAGATAGCGTTCCGTGACTTTCCGCCGGGTGTCGCCGCGGCCGAGGAGATCATCGCGATCACCCGGGCAGCGGTGCGGGTAGCGGCCGAGGCTCCGGACGGATTGCGGTATTACGCGTTCGCGATCCCGAAAACCGCAGCGCTTGATGGACTTTCGGCTCGGTCTTGCCGACAGTGTCGACAGGTAGTCTCGTGCATGCTGCTGCGGCTGCGGTTCGTGCCGGACGAGGTGACTGGGGCACCGCCGCGGTCGCCCTAGTCAGGACGCGAAAACGGCGGGCCGAACGGTCCGCCGTGCTGTGCTCGGCGCTGATTGCGGATCAGTTGCCGGGGTTGGCGTCGCGGTCGTGGCTGGTGGGGTGGCCGTCCTTGTCGTACCACTGGTCGTTCGCGTCGCGGGTCCAGTCTTCGAATTCGGTGCCGATCGCGCGGCATGACATCGCCCGCTATTCGTTCTCGAATCGGCTCCAGCGAGCCAGGTCTTCAACGATCGGACCGGAGTCGGGTACGCGGAACCACCACCACCCGCGTCCGGTTGTGTCAATGTTCGCGACCGCTGCCATGCGCTTACCTGAATCTTCGACCGTGATAGACATGAATCTATCGTCTGCTTCAGAGACGTAACTATTCATCTTGGCGCCTAGTGGGGCAGGCAGGCTATTGATGGCACTTTCCAGGAGATCTCGGATAATGAAAGCGGCATTGAGATCGTATTCGTTCCAGACGGTGCGGTCCGTCCAGGGCAGCGCTCTGTCTTGATCGATCTTCTCAACATGAGCGTCCCATGCGTCCGTCAGGCTGATCGCGTTGACTTCCTCGCCGGATCCCCACCTAACTGGGCTACTGTTGATATCGGCTATATCATCGTCGGAAAAATAAAGACGTGCACGATCCTCGGGCTTCGGCGCCATCACCTCACGGCAGCTTCCAGGCAGTGGATTTCCAGGGCATTTCGTAGTTCACAACCACCTTGATTCCCTTGTAGACAAATTGCTCGGCCTGCTCCGCGGTACGTCCGTCGCCCATCGGTTCCGGTGTGCCATTGATCGGGGCGTCATGTACTTCAGCGGCAGTTGGCCCTTTCATCGCTGGATTCCCGTCCCCGGTATGGCCGTTGATGAATTCTTCTATCTCGGCTTGAGTGTATTCGCTGTGACGGAAGTCCGGTTCATCGGAATCACCGGCGTGGTCGTCGTCGATGGTCGAGGTCATGCCGATGATGGCGGCGAGACCGGCGACGGCTTTGTCGAGGTCGACTGCGGGCAGCGCGTGGAAGGCGTCGATGGTGCCGACGGCGCCTGCCGCGAGGCTGGTGAGGCCGATGATTCGGACCATTTGGCTGGCGCGGTAGGAGGTTTGGATCGCGTTGATGGTGAGGGCGACGTCGGCGTCGATGGCGGTGGCTGCGGCGACGGCGGAGGAGCCGAGGCTGAACAGGAATGCGACACCGGCGGTGATGGCGATCAGGCTGATGGACAGTTCCAGTGCGTTGATCGCTGTGGTGTTGTCGTTGCCGAGGGCGACGGTCGCGTCGTGGTAGTCCTTGATCGGTGCGGCCATCTCCTGAGAGGCGGTAGCGACGGTGTCGGCGCCGGTTTTCAGGGTGGTGAAGTGGTCTTGGAGTAGTTGCCGGTTGGTGGGGTCGTCCATGTCGCGAACAGGGCCGAGATGGCGGAGATGCGGGCGGCGGCGCCGGCGATGGTGTCGTGGTTGGCGAAGGTGTTCCAGGTGGTGTGGGCTTTGTCGAGTTTGGTGTGGTCGCCGTTGGGGAGTTTGCCGAAGGCAGCGAGGACTTTGGCGACGAGTTTGTCCAAGAACTTCTTCAGCCCGCCATGGTCGGTGAAGCCGATCCCGTTATCGTGCACCGAAGACGGGATGGTGACTTTGTATTCGCCGACTTCCTGGGCGTGGATGCGGGGCGGGGCGGGGTTGCTCTTGTTGGCGATGGCGTAGTTGTAGCCGTTGGCGTACAGCACGGCACCGTAGTTGGTGAGTGCGTTGGCCAGGCTGGAGCATGCCTGCATGGTCTGCTGGGCGGCTTTGTCGTAGGCCTCACCCCATCGTTGGCAGCCGGGGGCGTCCCGGCCATCCCGACGCATTCACCTTTGACCGCATCGTGGACCGGTTTGTCGGCCTTGCGGAGGTCGTCGGCGAGGTCGTGGCATTTCTTGGCGGCGTCGTAGTAGGTCTGCCAGTCGACGATCATGCCTGCCCCGACTGGAGCATGCGGCGGTTGATGTCGATGGCGCGGGTGTAGCGGCCGTGCGCTTTCTGCGCGGCGTCGCTCACGGCGGCGATGCCTTCGGCGAATTCTCGTGCGGCCGTGAGCCATTGGGTGTGGGCGTCGGCGTAGGCGCTGGCTGCGGCGGATTCCCAGCTGCCGCTGTGGAGGGCGGCGACCTTGTGGTCGAGTTCGTTGAGGTGATCGTGCAAGAACCCGGCCAAACCGTTGAGACGGGACACGATCTGGTCGAGTTGGTCGAGATCGACGCTGAATTGGGAGCTCATGGCAGATCCAGGCTGGAGATACCGGACGCGTTGCCGGTGTCGGTGCTCTTGTAGTTGGCTGCGGTGACGCCCAGCTTTTCGGCAAGCGAGGTCAACGCTTGCATGAGTTGTGTTCCGCCGTCACGGGTTTCGGTCCACCCGGTGGAGAACTCGTCGGCTGCGTCGCCGGTCCAGTCGGACGTGAGCAGCGTCTCGACCTCGCGGGCAGCGGAATCGAGCGCCTGTTTCATGGTGTCGGCGATGTTGTAGACGTACTGGCCGATCGCCTGCACATCATCAGGCATGACTGACAGATTCTGGCCAGCTCCGGTAGGGCCCCCACTATCTCCCATGCACACGACGATAATGGCGATCTGCCCCGGGCGTCCATACGCTGTCGGCTGCGCGGTCGCTCCGCACGTACGTCAACCCGATATGGTCGCAGCGCTATTCGGACCCGGGGTTGAGTCCAGCCCTGGCCGTCCCACCATTGTTGGCGCGCGGGGTCATTGGGCAATGGGTACCAGCCTGGCGGTGCGGTTGGGGCAGGTAGATCGTGGGTCGTACTGATCTCGCGGCCAGCCGACAGGCAGTGACGACTGGCGATCGGCCTCCGCTGAGGCATATTGACTTCTCCCACGAAACGCCTTGCCCTGCCAGGGAATCGAGTTGTACACACACCGCGATAGGCGCTGGGACAACCCCGAGGAGTGCGACGGGTCGCTGAAGGATCAGCTGTTGTGCATCGGGCTCACGGTGCGGTCTTCGGTGCGGCTTGCGCCGGTGGTGAAGTGCTGGCGGTAGCGCTCGGGGGTGGTGGAGAGGCGGCGGGTGAAGACTCGGTGGAGGGTTTCACCGTGGCGGTAGCCGACCGCGCGGGCGATAGCGGTGATGGTGAGTTCGGTGGATTCCAGGAGGCGGCGGGCCGCTTCGATGCGGAGGTCTTCTACGAATGCGGCCGGGGTGGTTCCGGTTTCGATGCGGAAGGCGCGGGCGAAATGTCGTGCGCTCATGCCGGCGCGCTGAGCCAGCGCGGAGACTGCCAGGTCGTCGTCGAGGTGGTCGGGGAGCCACTGTTGGACGGCGCGGATGGCGGGGGTGCGGGCGGGCTGGGCGCGTAGTTGGGCGCTGACTTGGGCTTGGCCGCCGGAGCGGCGGGTGAAGACGACGAAGGCGCGGGCGATCTGCTGGGCCATTTCGCGGCCGTGATCGTCCTCGACGAGGGCCAGGGCGAGGTCGATGCCGGCGGAGACGCCCGCGGAGGTCCAGCGGTTGCGATCGTGGACGTAGATGCGGTCGGGCTCGACGGTGACGCGAGGGTAGGTGCGGGCCAGTCGATCGGTCGTACCCCAGTGGGTGGTGGCTCGGTAGCCGTCGAGCAGGCCGGCGGCGGCGAGCAGCAGCGCGCCGGAGCACACCGAGGTCACTCGGCGGGATTTGCGGGCCAGGGCAGGTAGTTCGCGGACCACTTCCGCGGATACCGGCCCGGATATCCAGCCGCCGACAACCATCAGGGTGTCGATCTCGTCAGTGGAGTTGGCCAGGTCGTGCAGCGAGTGTTCGACCGCGATGGTCAGACCGCCGTCGGCCTTGATCGACCGGCCCTGCGGCGAGGCCGTCACGAGCCGGTACCTCGTCTCCTCGGCGACCGCGTTGACGAATCCGAAAACATCCATCGGCCCGGCCAATTCGACCAGCTGCATGCCCTCGTAGGCGACGAAAACGATGGTGCGCGGCGCGGGCATTCCGCCATCATCGCAGTCGGGACAGGTGGCCGCCACGATCAGTGCGTGACCGTGACGGCAGTCGGGCTCCCGCATCGCCGCACGCGGCGGGAATATCGCCGCGTGCAATGGCGCTCGAGAGACCCGCCCGGGCATCCACATCAGCCGGCGCGCCCGACGCCGACCCTCTCGCCGCGCTCCGCGTGCTGGTCGAGGAACGGGATGATGACTGCGGCAACACGATCCGAGAACTGGGCGTGCGGATAGTGTCCACCGTTGTCGACCATTACGACCCGGCCCACACCGTCCGGCATAGCGGCCACGATCGCATTCGCCTCGGCCTCGGGATCGGCGAAATCCGGGTCCGCCGAACCCATGATCACCAGCGCGGGGCAGCGGACGTCCGCCAACCGGGCGTGCGCGTCCGCAGGGGTGGTCTGTCCGGTTTTCATGAATTCCGCCCAGCGCTCGGGGTGCCGCAGGATGTTCTCGAGGCCGGCGAGGTATCGGTCGTAGTCGGCGGGTTTGGTCGGATAGGCAATGTCCAGGTACCGCCGCCACCAGGGCAGCGAATTCATCATCGAGGTGAGGGTGAGGCGGACCAGGCCGCGGCGGTATCGGCGGTTGGTGAGCAGGGCTCCGGCGTGCAGGCTCTGGGTGAGGGTGAAGGGGGCGATCTCAACGATCGCGGTCACCAACTCCGGGGCCCGCGCCGCGGCGATCGTTGCCGAGCCGCCCGACAGTGAGTGTCCGACGATCACCGCCGGGCCGCCGAAGTGCCGGATGACCCCCAGCAGGTCCTCCGCTACATCGGCACGGCTGATAGCAGCTTTCCCGGTCACCGACGGCCAGTCGGGGCTCGATTCGCCGTGCCCGCGCATGTCCACGTTGACCACTCGATAGCCCACGGCGGCCAGGGGGCCGACGAGGTGGCGGAAGTCGTGCCGCACAGTGCCCATGCCGTGCGACAGCACCACGAGCGGTCCGTCACCGACCACATCGCAGGCGAGCTGTCCGTGTTCGAGCGTCACATACTCGGTCATTGTCGTTTCCTTCCAGCGGAATCATCCGGTGGCCGCGGCTGCGACCTGCTGGGAATTGAACGCCGGGAAATCGGCGCGGCCGATACCGAAGGCCGGAAGGATCAGCCGCACGGCCGATTTCGTCAGATCCTGACAGTGTCACCGCGAAACGACAGTCACTGACCGCAGTTTTCACCGGCGTATTGGCGGCGCCGCCGCTGTATCGCATCGTCCATGTGCTCGACAGCAGCATCCGCCCAATGTGGATGTGCGTCGGCACGTAGCTGTGCTGTCTCGTGAGGTTGGTACTACTGGCAGGCCGTTGAGGCAGCTCGCGTGTATGCGGCCGAGTGCGGCGCAGTTTCAGTCGGATACCACCTTGGTGGCCATACCCTGGATCAGCGGTCGGACAATCGGGGGCTCTCCCCGCCACGACGCTTCCTGTACGTCTTTGAGTTCCAGCCCGGACGCCCGGATCAGCTCGAGCGTGGCACGGTTGCAGTGGCAGCCCTCCGCGAATCGGCGCCACGGGCCGGCGAGGCGGTCTTGCCAATGGGCAAGTCGTGGCGACTCGGAACGTACGTGCTCGAGAAACAGCAGCTGGCCGCCGGGGCGTAACACGCGCTCGATCTCCCGCAACACCGGATCAGGGTCGTCGACAGTGCACAACACGAGTGTTGAGACGACCGTATCCACGGTTCCATCAGCGAACGGCAGTTGTTCCGCCGATGCGTCGAGCACGCGTGCCCGACGTCGACTGCGATGCAGCCTCCGCGCCAACCGCGTGCGCATCGCGGCCTCCGGTTCGGTCAAGATCAGCTCGTCGAGGCCGTCCGGGTAGTACTCCAGGTTGAGGCCGGTACCGCTGCCGAGTTCGACAGTCCGCCCCCTCGCACGGCCGAGCAAATTTCGCCGACGAGCGGCCATACCCGCCCTCTCGCCCAGCCACAGCAGAGGGTCGTACAGCGCCGCGAACGCCCGGGCCCAGAGGTCCGAGCCCTGCACCGCTACCGCGCCGCTGCTCACAGACTCAACGGTACGCCGATGCGCATCCATCGCGTATGTCCAGCTCGTCGAGCAGGGCGGGCAGCCGCCGGAGGTTCGGCAGGGCCGTGGAGCCGATAGCCGTAGATGAGGCGGGTATGCGGCCGGATCCGAGCTTCGACGTGCCGCAACGAGTGCTCCTGATCGATAGATCAGGAGCACTCGGTCTTTCAGGCGAAGCGCTGGATGAACTTCAGGCTGGTCTCGGCGACGTCGCGCCACCCACTGTCGATGGTCAGGGCATGTCCGCGACCGGGGATCTCGACGAATTCGGTGACGTCGGAGTTCTTACGCTGCTGGTGGAAGGCGGCCTCGGAGATGACTCGGGGAACGGTGTGGTCCTGCTCGCCGGAGATGATCAGCAGGGGGCCGCGTGCGGGATTGTCGGTGTCCACCTTGGCCTCCGACCACGGGTTGAGGTTGGCGGCTGCGGCCTGGAAGAGCGGTGCGCCGGGAGCGGCGACGGCGAAGGTGGCGAACAGTTGCTCGGCTTCGTCCTCGCTGACGGCGTTGGCGAAGCTGTAGCGGAACTGCCCGTAGGTCAGCGGGACCGCGCGATGCCGGTTGGCCGGATTGGTCAGCACCGGTGCGGCGGCGCGCAGCGAGCTGATCGGCAGCGGCAGCACCCCGCGGAAGGGGGCGGGGTCGATGGCCACCGAAGCGACCGACAGGCCGCGTCCTGCGATGATCTGGGTGAGCAGGCCGCCGAAGGAGTGTCCGATGACCGCGGGTTTGCGTTCCAGGCGTTCGATGATGGTGGCGACGTGGTCGGCGACCTGCCCGACGGTTTTGCCCGCGAACACTTCCGGATGTTCGTGGGCCTGTTCGACAGTTTCCGGATCGTCGGGCCAGTTCGCGGTGACCGGCGCGTACCCGGCGTCGGCGAACAGCGCGGCCCAACGATCCCAACTGCTGGCCAATAGCCACAGGCCGTGGATGAATACGACCGGGGTGCGACCGCCGGTGTTGGCGGCGGCGATCTGGTCGAGGGTGTGGGCGTCGATGGTGGTCATGGGTGGTCCTTATCCGTGAGCGGTCTTGGGAATCTGCATGCTCGGCTTCCTATCCGTGCGGGACGCGTCGAGGCCATCGGCCCCGCCCTGCTGCGAAACCCACTGCGCCACGCGGTAGGACTGCTCGTTGGCCACCAGGTAGCGCACCTCGGGTGGCCGGTCGTATTCGGGGAACACAACGCCGCGCCGACGCCCGTCGCCAGATCACGGACGAGCCGATCGTGGGTGTGCGCGTCGTCGAATACCCAGCCCGCTCCGTGGGTGTAGACGATCACCGGCAGCGTGTCGGTGGCGCCCCGCGGCTTGACGATGCGGGCGCGCACCGAGCCGGTCGGCCCTCCGTCCACGGTCACCCATTCTTCGTCGACCTCCGGTTTGAAGATCGGGGAATCCTGGACGCTGTCAACGATTTTGCGGCCCTCCTCCGGCGGCAGCTGGTACAGGAACGGCGGCTCGGAGGTGGCATCGACGAAGGCCTGCGCCGCCGGTTCGAGCGAGAGCTCGAACCGCCACTGGGACAACAGCTTCCGCGTTCACCACCTAATCCCTCCAGATGATCGGCCGCAATCGCGCGACGTGCGGGCCAGTGTCCCTGATCCGTCACCGGATCTGTCTCGCAAGGTAGGGCCGCGACCGGTCCGCGGCGTCTCGACCGGACAACCTGTGCACAGCCGGAACAGTCTTGCCCGCGGATCCGCACATGCAGCACAGTCCGACCCTAGAATTCCGGGCAGGAGGTGCGAGGTGGTTGTCGTACTGGACACCGGGTCGCTTCCGGTCGCCGAACGGGTGGACGCCGTGCAGGACGCGGTGGCCAACACCGAGATACCCGCGATCAATCGGTTCGGTGCGCATCACGGCGAGTTGTGGCATCGGCTCAGCGTGTGGGATCTCGGCGCTGGAGTGCACGCCACCCGTGTCGAGGGCACTGGTCTGAGTGTCACCCGCGGACCGAAGCACATCCGCGCCGCCGCGCCCGAGCGAGTCGGACTTGGACTGCAGCTGGGCGTGCGCGGCAGGTTCTCGCACTGTGGCATGGACGCGATACTCGGGGTGGGCAAGCTAGGGCTGACCGACGGCACCAGCGCCTCGGACTACGCGTGCCGCGGTATCGGCGGCACCAAACTGGTGATCATCGATTACGAGCAGCTCGGACTGCGGGTCGACACCGTCCGGGCGGCGGTCACCAGACTCGAGGCAAGCCCGCTGTACGGATTGGTGATCGCCCATATCGCCGCGCTCGGCGAGGAAGGCGATATCCCCGCCGGTCCCGCACAGCTCATGCTCGGCTCGGCGACCACCCAACTCGTGCGCGCGCTCATCACCACCGCTGCCGACGCACGACAGCAGCGCGATGACCTCCACGACACGCTGTACCTGCGCATGACCAATTTTGCGCAGCAGCACCTGGGCGACCCGACGCTCGATGCAGAGAAAATCGCTCGGGCACACCACATCTCGCTACGGCAGCTGTACAGCATCTGGGCCGCGCAGGGCGTATCTCCCCGACAGTGGATCATGACATCACGGCTCGAGGGCGCCCGCGCGGACCTCGCCCGTCACGGCACCGCAGTGACCGTGAGCGCCGTCGCGCGCCAGTGGGGGTTCGTCAATGCCGCGCACTTCACCCGCCGATTCCGTGATGCGTTCGGAATTTCGCCACGCGAATGGCAACGAACGCACAATCGGCCATG
Organism: Nocardia sp. NPDC004278; assembly: GCF_053602975.1. NCBI lineage: Bacteria > Bacillati > Actinomycetota > Actinomycetes > Mycobacteriales > Nocardiaceae > Nocardia > Nocardia sp. NPDC004278. The sequence goes on along the minus strand of NZ_JBSGEQ010000010.1, from coordinate 45,683 downwards.
ACGCCGCTCCGACACCCGATTTCGGCACTACAGCGGTGCAAGCGAGGCACGGCGCCAGAGGGACATGTAGGCCAGTGAGCCACCGAAGTAGACCGCCGGGCTGGCGCCGGGGATGTGGCTGCATCCCGCACGACGGTCGGACAGCATCCACTTATGGCTCCCCTGTAGGTCGAGTCTCGAGTGACGCGGCTTCGTGCTGCTAGGGTGCGCGCCGGATCGCGAGGGCGACCTCGAGTCGATGGCGTTCGGTGCGTCGCTCAGGGATCTCGCCGCGGCCGCACGGGCGGTCCCCGAGTTCGACTGCGGAGGTGGCGTTTCGGATGTTTCGTGGATCCGCGACCGGCGGTGGCATACCTCCCGATCGTCGACTGCCCTCCCGCCGCGCTGGTCATCTCCTGGCCGGAGCGCTCCCGCAGCCGCGGCGTGGCCGCGCTGGTGCGCGCGGCGGGTGCAGTCGCTCACTCGCATTCGCGGAGTGCGAATCGAACGCTGATGAGCTGCTTGGCCTCAGCCCGGCTGGCGTCCACGCTGGTGGCCGAAGTCGTGGGTGTCCTCCGACTCAGGTGGTGGGTGAGGTGGACGCCCGTCCTTTGGGTCGGGGGGTTGCGGTGACGCCGGTGAGGATGAAATCGATCCCGGCGAGGAACTGCTCGCGGTCGTCGTGCTCGCGGAGCTGGTGCGCGACGGCCCGGATGAACGGGTAGTCATCGGGGTCGAGTTCTTCCCATGTCGTCGCCGTGTTGTCGAGGAACTCGCCGCGGTCCGCGTGGAGTGCGCCGACGCGGGAGTTCGCGGCGTTCTGGCCGGCGGCGCCGAGGATGTAGTGCACTAGCGCTGAGGTCGCCGTGAACCAACTGCTCTCGGGTACGCCGAGCACGCGGACCCGGCGACCGATGCTTTCGACGATCCGTTGCGTCACCGGCCCCCAGGGGCTGCGGGAGAGCTGCGTGGCGAGTTGTGTGGCGAGCCAGGGGTGGTCCTCGATGGCGTCGAACAGGCCGAGCGCGACGGTGCGGATCTCGTCCTGCGGCGAGCCCGGGGACTCGGTGGGCGCGATGGCCAGAGCGGCGGTAACGACGGCATCGGTGGCGGCGCCGAGTAGCTCGTCCTTGTTCGCCACATGCCAGTAGATCGCCCCGGGCCCGGTGGCGAGGCGTTCGGTCAGCGTTCGGAACGTCAGCCCGCCCGTGCCGGTCGCGTCGAGCAGCTCGACGGCGGCTTCGACGATGGTCTCCCGGGAGAGCGCCTCTGTGCGCCGCTGTGTCCGGCGCGTCCGCGTTGCCATGCTGCCATCTTGACACATTTGGAACGCTATTCCACGATGGAACATCATTCCAACACTGGAATGGCGTACCAGAAGGTTGGCCGGAGCTCTCCGGGCGGCCTCGACCTCCGCAGGAGCCACCATGAATACCCACGTCACGATCATCGGCGCCGGACTCGGCGGCCTCACGCTGGCCCGCGTTCTGCACGTCCACGGAATCCCGTCCACGGTCTACGAGGCCGAAGACTCCCCGACCGCACGCGCGCAGGGCGGCATGCTCGACATCCACGACTGCAACGGCCAACCGGCACTCGAGGCGGCCGACCTCACCGACGAGTTCCGCAGTCTCATCCTCGAGGGCCGCCAGCAGTACCGGGTCCTCGACCGGGACGGGACCGTCCTGTTCGACAAGGCCGATGACGGCACGGGCGGCCGCCCGGAGGTGCAGCGCAGTGAGCTGCGGCGAATGCTGCTCGATTCACTGCCGCCTGGCACCGTTCGGTGGGGACACAAGGTCAGTAGCGTGCGCGCCCTCAGCGCGGGCCGCTACGAGGTGAGCTTCGCCAACGGTGCCACCGCAGTTACGAGCCTGCTGGTCGGCGCAGACGGCGCGTGGTCGAAGGTTCGGCCACTGCTGTCCACCGCCACACCTGAGTACACCGGCATGTCGTTCGTCGAGACCTGGCTGTTCGACAGCGACACTCGCCACCCCGCCGCCGCCCGGGCTGTTGGTGGCGGGTCGTTCTGGGCGCTCGCGCCGGGAAAGGGGATTCAGGCCCACCGCGAGCATGGCGGCACCCTGCACGCCTACGTGGCGCTCACCGAGCCGCGGGACTGGTTCACCGCCATCGACTTCACCGATTCCGCCGCGGCGACCGCGCGCATCGCGCAGGAGTTCGACGGCTGGGCACCCGAGTTCACCGCGCTGATCACCGACAGTGACACCTCGCCGGTCCTGCGCCCCCATTACGCGCTGCCGATCGAACACCGGTGGGACCGGGTGCCGGGGGTGACTCTGGTCGGCGACGCCGCCCACCTCGCGCCCCCGAACGGCGAAGGCGCCAACCTGGCCATGCAGGACGGCGCCGAACTCGGCAAGGCCCTCGCCGCGCACCCCGACGACATCGAAGCCGCGCTCGCCGAATACGAGCGAGATCTGTTCCCGCGCAGCGCCGAAGCCGCCACCGACGGTGCCGAGCTGCTCCACGAGTTCATGTTCGGCGACAATGCGCCCCACAGTCTGGTCAACATGTTCACTGGACACGAGCAGACCCCCTGAGCCGCTGCGTCGTGTGGGCCCATAGACATTGAAGAACCGGCCAGGGTTGGTAGGGCCTGACGTCATCTAGTGCTCGAACTCGACCTTCGGAAACCCGGCCACCGATGTGTCGGTGGCCGGGCTCGCTGTCCATCCACCGGTCCGGTGGTGGTGATGGCGATCGAGTTCGAGCCCGCGGTCCGACGAAAAAGTAAGGCGCGCATGGCGTTAGCCGGACCAACTGGATCGGGCAAGACCTACACCGCCCTCGCGTGGCCCGGCAATGGTGCAGTGCGAGGGCGCAGTCGCGGCATGGTCGACACCGAACGCGGCAGTGTCAGTAAGTCTCAACGGCTGGCAATGGCAGACGGTGTTGCAGCAATCTGCGCTGGCTGGCATTACAGGTTGACATTCCATGTCGAGTTGTAACATGCTTCGGGCGTTCGTGGTTCAGGAAGGTGACCGACGCCGATGACCGAGCATGCCCAAGCGGCGCTCCAGTTGGTTCGAGACAGTAGCCAGTTCAAGTGGTATGTGATTCCGCTGCTGCTCGTTGTGATCTACGTGTACGCCACCGAGGTCGAACGGCGGAATTGGAATGTGTTCTTCGCCGGGCTCGCGCTGTGGGGTATGGACGGGTTCAACGAGATTTGGAACGCCCTGGTCTTCCATGCCACCGGTCGCGCACCGGTCTGGGGCGCGACGGGGCCGACCGCCTATCAGTTGCTGATCGGCCTCAATATCGAGATCTGTTTTATGTTCGCGATCATGGGCGTGGCCGCGGCGAAGATGTTGCCGCCCAAGCAGACCCGCATTCTCGGAGTGCCGAACAGGCCGGTGCTCATCGCGGTGAACTCGGCCGGTGCCGTGCTGGTTGAGGTGCTGCTCAACAAGATCGGTGTGCTCACCTGGGATTGGTCCTGGTGGCAGGCGAGCTTTCCGCTGCTCATCTTCTTGATCGGATATGTTCCGTTCTTCGTCGTCTGCTTCCGGGTGCACGACCTGGCCACGGTGCGCGCCAAAATACTTGCCGTAGCCGCGATCTTGGGTGTGGATGCCGCGGCGATCATCGTTTTTGGAGCACTGGGGTGGCTGTGAAGGTGCGCGCGAACAACAAGACTGTTCTCGCCGCTGTTGCGGGACTGATAGTCGCGAGTCTCACGGCGAATCCTGGCGCGAGCGCCGATACCGGGAGTTGTGCGCTGCTCGGCACGGTGGGCACACCCGAAGTGACCGAGGACGACAGCAACGCCGGACTCGATGCGATGCCTGCTGCGGAGACCGCACCGCCCGCCGAGGTATACCTTCGCAGTTCCAGCGAATCGTTCAATCGCCGTTGGGCTTTCGCGGCTCGCGATGGTCACATCTATGTGAAAGAAGCCGCGGTGCGCGGCGGGTGGCGGCAGCTGCCGCTGCCCGGCTGCCTCGAGGGCCGAATCTCGGGCGTCTCCGCCGATGACGACGAGGTCATGGCCATCGATCGCGACGGCCGATTCTTCACCATGGACCACGCGCTGAGCGCACCGAAAGAGTGGAACTGGAGCAGCCGCTACGGCAACCCATTGTGGACCGGTCCGGGCAATGCGCTGCCTGCGGACACCCTCGACTGGAGTTGGTCGGTGCTGTCGCCGAATGAGGACCGGCACTGGCGTGACACTGCCGACAACGATCATTCCGTCGGCGGCGCGAAGGTCTCACATGTCTTCGCGCTGACCGATGGTGGCCGCCGGATCCGCTATATCGACCCATGGCTGCCCGCCGACCACAGCTACGAAATGGCCACCCCGGCCCGCGGACGGTTCCGGGCTGTCGCGCTGTCCACAAGCGGATCAACAACATTGGTGGTCAACCGCTTCGGCGACCTGTACACCCGGCTGTACGATTTCGACATCTCCGGCGCGGACAAGGTCTTCTTCCGCTACTCCTACGACGATCAGCGGGGGCTGCCCCCGGCCGCGGACATGTTGTCCGAACGCGTCGACACCCATTACGCCGCGATCCAGCTACCGGCTCCCGAGTGGGTACGCCAACCCAAGATCCCCGGCGACATCACCGACCGCGTCTCCGTGCACAAAACCGGCATCGGATCGGACGCACGGGAACTACGCGTCGAGGGAGTCAGCGGCAATCGCACGGGCTATTGGACGAAAATGCTCACCGCCGCCGCGTGGACCTTCGTCCCCACCGATCAGCCGCTGACCGGGCATCGGCTCGACAATATCGCCGCGGACCGAAGTATCGACGAGTCCGCCTCGCCCGCAGGCGATTCGTATGGGGGAACGTCGGTTGCCGGTTGGACCGCCCATATCGAATCCTTCGACGTCGCGGTCACTCCCACCCCGCTGCGGCTGAGTTTCACCGACGGCTCACACTTGGATCTCGTTCTGCACACCGTCGACGGGTTGCGGCAGTCATCGCAGCAATCGGGAATCAGCACCCAGCCGAGGCATTTCGACGGCACCATCGAAGTTCCCGAGCAGATACTGAATTCGATTGCCGCCGAACCTGTTTCGGTGCGCGAATTCCTGACGACCACACTCGGTGCACGCCGATTCACCGACACCGCCGTTGAGGTCACCACCAGTGAGTTCCGAATCAGCGAAATCGGGCTCATCATGACCCACCAGTGACGTCGTCGCCAACCTGGTTGTTGTCGGTCCAGCCGCGTCCTGAGCAATAGTGGGCAATCAGGATCAAGATCAGCAGCCGATCGCGAGAATTGAGTCATGTCGACAGGGGTTGTCTCAACGTTGGTTACGGGTCTGCTGCCACTACTCGGCGCGGGGCTCGGCGCATCGGCAACGCTGATGGTGCAACGGAGTTCGGCGCGTGCAGCGATGCTCAAGTTCCTCGCGGAGAGTCGCCTTGCCCGCAGAGAGGAGGTGAAGTCAGCGATCATCGACTACCTCGAGGTGGCACAGCGACTGCAGGGAGAACTCGATATTCGAGAGCATGGAGGTACCCCCGCCGAACTGAAGCGACTGATCGAAAGTGTGTGGCTAGCAGAGAAGCGGGTCGAGATCATCTGCTCGGACGCATTGCGAGACAGGGTAGTTGCCCATGCACGGGGATTGCACGACGTCGTTCGGGACCCGGTGACCTACCCTGATTGGTGGGCTCATTGTTCGTCGCTCCAAAGCGACCTCCTCGCCGAAGCGAAGGCAGAGCTGATACCGAAGCACGATTGGTGAATGCTTTCGGCAGTCACCACCGGCCAGCGGAACACGTTGGTCCGCGACGCCACTTTTCGCCGATGCCGGGTCGGTAAGATTCAGCGCGGGCTGAGCATTTCAGAAGACCTTGAGCTGTCGAATCAGGGCAGCCAGTTCGGCTGGCCCGCAACGTGGTTCGTCAGCGGCATGGCCTGATTCGACGAGTACTGCTGCGGAACAACGATATTTGTTCAACGGTGCGGTTGCGGCCCGGGTATGCGACGGGGCGGTGGGGTGGGTGGTGGGGCCGGTTCGTGCCGGACGAGGGGGATCGGCCGTCGGAGGTCGACCATGATCGCCACGGGGAAGGTGTGTTTGCTCTCCATGACCGGTCCGAGTTCCGGTGTGGCGATCGAGACCGTCACGGTGCAGTCGCCAGGACCCAGTGCCGCCAGCATGCCATCGCGAACGGTTGCCGCGAGGGGCTGGAGCAGCATTGCGATGGTGAGTTCGAGTTCGAATTCACCCACTCGAATTCCATCGGCGGTGACCTCGAGGCGAGGGCTGTAGCTCTGGGTGACTTCGTGTTCGAACAATTCGACCTGTTCGACTCCGCCGGAGCGGGTTCGCATTGCCGCGGTGTGCAGCCGGTCGTAGCGGCGCCACCCCGCGACCGCGACCCCGCCGATATCGACCTGGAGCAGTCCGTCGACCACCCTGGCGATCTCGCGCAGTGCCGCCGACCGCAGGACCGCGGTAGCGACCGGCGCGCGCCGCAGCGCCAGCTCCTCGACACCGCTGTCGTGTAGGTGCTCGGCCAACTCGGTCTCGACCATCTCACGTGCGGCGTGTCCGAACAGCACCGCACGAGCCGTGATCGATAGTGGACTCGTCATCGCGAAACCTCCCTGACGTGTAGCTGCGGCTCACCGACGCTCACCCGAATGTGCACGGCCGGAGCGGTGGGGTGGGTGAACTCGCGAAGATGGATCGACGGGCTCGGATCCCCGACCACCTGCACGTGCACCTGCGGCGGGCGCGGATCACGGTTGTGCTCGCGCGGGGCATCGACCGGGTGCCTGCGCCGCTGACGCAGTACGAGCGCCGCCACCCCGACGGCGAGGAGGAATGCGCCGATGCCGAGCAGATCGCGGATGTGGCTGTTCGGCTGAGGATCATCGCGCGATGGGGCCGCGATCGACCCTTTCGTGGTGGACGTTTCCTGGACAGATGGCTGTGTGGTGGTCGTGGTAATCGGCTTGGTGGTTGTGGTCGTGGTTGTGACGAGACGCGCGGCGATCGTGACCCTCCGGTCAGCCGATGTCTCGCCGCAGGCTGCGTGGACCGAATACGAGTTGGGTTCGACCTGATCGGACACGGCGAGTTGAGTTTTGAACGAACCCTGCTGAACCTTCGCAGGCGTCCCCGAATCAGACCAACTCGGAGAGATCTGGACGTCGGAACAGGGCCAGTGATCGCCTTGGACGGTGATCTGTGTGCCGCGTTCGGCGGTGGATGGCACGTCGAAAGTGGGATCGAAATGCTCACACGAATCCCCCGACGATGTGGAGGTCGTTGGGCACGACCCCGACTTTGTGGTTGTCGAGATCGGTGCGGTTGTCGAGCTAGGCGCTGTTGTCGAGCTTGGCGCGGCTGTAGAGATCGGTGCGGCTGTAGAGATCGGTGCGGTTGTCGAGCTAGGCGCTGTTGTCGAGCTTGGCGCCGTTGTAGAGATCGGTGCCGTTGTCGAGCTTGGCCAGTCCGGCGTGGTTGTCGAGATCGGCGTGGTTGGCCAGCCCGGCGTGGTTGTCGAGACTGGCGTGGTTGGCCAGCCCGGCATGGTTGTCGAGACGGGCGTGGTAGGCCAGTCCGGCGTGGTTGTTGAGATCGGCGTGGTAGGCCAGACTGGCGCGGTTGTCGAGACTGGCGTGGTAGGCCAGTCCGGCGCGGTTGGTGTAGGCGCCGACACCGCGATCGGCACCGTCACCGCACCGAACACCCCCGCCGCGGCCACCGCGACCAGGAACGCTCCCGCCCCGCTTCCCATGGCTACCTTCCCGAAACACGGATCATCGAGGATCGGTCCGCACTTCGGAATCGAGTCTTCGCTGATCCCGCCCCGCCGACGTGAGTAACCGACTACCTGTTTCGCGAGGCATGTAGGCATCAGCACATCTGATTCAGCCGTACAGCAACCTATGAGCGTCCCGAAAACAATCGCATCCGCGACCAGCCGCGCTCACGAACCGCACGCGGTCGCGACTGGTGCTCAGGCAAGGCGATAGATGCCGTGTGAGTGGCCGATGATCGGAATGGTGAGTGCGATGTGAGCGAGGTGCCGGACAGGCTCTTCGTGGCTCCCGCGGCGTCGAGCACCGCGATGGGCGGTCGATTTATCGATCAACCATCGTGCACGGCCGGTGTGCCGAGACCGAAGCAGTCGATCGCGACAACCGCCATCTCGCACGCACTGTTATCCAGCGATGGTCCTCTTGTGACTTTCCAGCTCGCGGCGCAGGATCTTGCCGCTCGGATTGCGTGGAATCTGTTCGAGCGCAATGAATTCCTTGGGCACCTTGTAGCGTTCGAGTCGTTCGCGGATATGCGTTTTGAGTTCCTCGGCGGTCGGTGGGGTGCGACCGGCGGTGGTGACGAAGTAGGCGCATAGTGCCTGGCCGAATTCGGGGTGCGGAACACCGATTACGACTACGTCGGTGACGGCGGGGTGTTCGGCGATGACATCCTCGACCTCCTTGGGGTAGATGTTCTCGCCGCCGGAGACGATCATGTCGTCGTCGCGGCCGTCGACGTAGATCCGGCCTCGGGCGTCGAGATGTCCCATATCCCCGGTGTTCACGTAGCCGTCGACCACTTCCTTCGTGGGGGTCGTCGACCTTCCGTCGGATACATAACCGTGGTAGCCGAGTCCGCCGCGCACGAAGATGCTGCCGGTCTCACCGACCGCGGCGGGTGTGCGGTCCGCGCGCAGGATGCGCACCGAGACGCCGATGGCGGGACGTCCCGCGGTCTTCGGTGATCCGGCCAGATCCTCGGTGGTGGCGATCGAGACCACACCGGCCTCGGTGGAGCCGTAACCGTTCACCAGGATCGGACCGAAGGCATCGATGAACCGGCTGATCGTCGCGGGCGCGATCGGCGCCGCTCCGGTGACCGCCAAACGCAGTGAGCCGGTACGGAATTCGCGACGCCGCTGCTCCGGTATCGCCACCAGGCGCTGCACCATCACCGGTACCCCGACGAACACCGTTGCGTGATGGCGTTGCACATCGGCGAGTGCCTGCTCGGCGTCGAAGCGCCGGCGTGTGATCACCGTCGTGCCGAGGGCCAGCGCGCCCATCATGATGGCCAGTCCGAAACCGTGAAAGAACGGTGGGGCCATCACTATCACGTCGCGGGAGTTGAATCGGGTCGCCGCCATCGCGGTGGCTACCATCTCCAGCACCGTGCGCTGGCGCAGCGGCCGGGAGACGCCTTTGGCGAGTCCGGTGGTGCCCGAGGTGAGCAGGGTGATCCGCACCGGATGACGCACCGGCGGTGGGGCCGGATGTGACTGCTGGGCAAGGGAATCCAGCGATAGCGGCGCCTCGGTGTCCTGCCAGGCCCGGACCCGGGTACCCGGAAATCCGGAGGCGTCGATCGCTTCGTCGTACTCCTGGTCGTGGACCAGGATATCGGGACGGTGCCGCTCGAGAATCTGCGCGAGCTGGGCTCGCGGTAGATCGGTATTGAGAAAGACGAGTTCGCAACCGAGTTGGGCGCCGACCGCCGACGCCTCGATGAAGCCACGGTGGTTGCGGCACAGAATGGCCATCGTCTCCGCGCCCGGATGGCGGGCGTGCAGCGCCGCGGCGATTGCTTCGGCACGACGCTGCAATTGGCGGTAGGTGATCACACCGCGCTCATCGATGACGGCCGGGCGATCGCCGTAGCGGGCTGCCGATATGGCCATGACGGTGGCGATCGACGGCCCGAATTGCCGGACCGCATCGGTGATCCGGACCGCCGTGGTGATGCCGACCGGGTGCAACGCACCCGAAGTCGCCAGTGGGACAACCGCATTCCGCCATTGGAAGCCGGTGTGGTTACCCGACATTGTCGTCTCCCTTCTCGACGCTGGCCAGCGAGGCCGCGGTATCGCCGAGGAAGCGGTAGGTGAAAGTGGTCAGCAGTTCGATCGGGGTGCGCAGCAATGGCACCAGCACTGCGAGTGGCCAGCCATAGGCGGGGGTCAGTGTGCGCGGCTTCTTGACGATCGCCTTGGCGATGACACGCCCCGCCTGGCGGGCGGACTGCCCGGGTAGTGCGGAAATCCAGCCGCTGGGTGCGCTCATTCGGGTGAACATCGAACCTGCGTAGAAGGTCGTCAGCGTGACGCCGTCCGGGCGCGCTTCCATGCCGACCGCACGCATCCAGATATCGAAGGCCGCCTTCGATGACACATAGAACCCCCACTTCGGCGCGACCGGAAACATGACGGCCACGGTGGAGACGTTGACGATATGGCCGGATCCGCGTTCCCGCATGCTCGGCAGCAGCGCCAGCGTCAGCCGCATCGGTCCGAGGTAGTTGGCCGAAGTTGTGGTGTTCAGGTCCTTGGGTCGGTCATAGGACAGATGGATCGACCGCCGCAGCGATTTGCCCGCGTTGTGCACGAGGTAGTCGATGTGGCCGAACTGAGTCAGCACCTCCTCGGCGAAGGATTTGATGGAATCCTCGGATGCCAGGTCCAGTGGGATGGCGATGGCGCTACCGCCCGCGGCCTTGATCTCGGTGACGATGGTCTGCAGCTGCTCCGCCGACCGCGCGCCGAGGACGACGGTGGCGCCCGCATCGCCGAGCATTCGGGCGGTGGCTTCGCCGAGACCGTAGGAGGCGCCGGTCACCACCGCGATCTTGCCCGCGACCTCGCGGCGCAACCGGTCCGCGTTGCGCAGGCCGCGCGGGCCGATCAGCCAGGCGACGCCCCGCCCTATCGGTCCGGCCGCCAGCCAGTTGTTCGGTCCATTGTCCAGAGATGTGCTCACTCGGAGTGCTCCGTCTTCGTCATGGGTTGGGCGTGCTCCAGCAGCGCATTGATCGCGCGGGAGGAAAGTGGGGTGCCGGGATCGAGCGTCAGCACCGACTGTCCGGTGGTGTACAGGCTCGCGACGAGTAGTTCGCGCAATTGCACTCGGCTGATGTCGCGGGTTCGCAGCCAATCGGCAACGGCGCCTTCGACGAAGGCCATCCAACCTGCCATGGCGGTGCGCGCGAGTGCGGTGCCGGCACCGCCGGTGAGCTCCTGCATCATCGCCGTGACGAAGCGATCGATGTGTCGATGGTGCATCGCACGCAGCTCTTCGTCGGTCACCTGTGTCGACAGCGCGAGCGGTGAGCCCTCTCTGGCCTGGGCCTGATCGATGTAGAGGTCGAGACCGCGAATGAGCCGGGGAACGGCCGGACCGCGCAGCGCTTGGAGCTGGTCCCAGAAGTCGCTGTAGACGGCGTCGGCCGCGGCGAGATAGAGGCCGCGTTTACCACCGAAGTGGTAGTTGATCAGGCCTATCGCGGTGCCTGCCCGCTGCGCGATCTCGGTGGTCGATACCTCGTCGAAACGCTTCGAGCCGAACACTTCGATTGCGGCGTCCAGCAGGGCGGTGCGTGATTCGTCGCTGCGGGAGGTTCCGCCGCGACGCTTTGAACGCTTTTCAATATCGGTGGGCAGCCGCTCGCTTGGTTGAACAGTTTTCAACTCGGTGGCTTCGGACGCGGCGAGCAGAGCAGGCAATAGCCTCGCGACCGGACCGGTCGAGATCGTCGGATCGATGGTCCGTTGGATGCTCAGCCCCAAACCCATGCTGAACACCGCCTGTGCGGTACCGGCCAAGAAGTCGGACGAGCCGCTGCCGGTCACACCGGCCAGCAGATCGGCGATAGCCGATCGCACCGCGGCCAGGTTCGCCGCGATCTGGTCGCGCAGCCGGGGATCGGTACGGCTGGTCAGCGTCAGTTCGAACTCGAACTGGGTGAACCCGACATCGTCGATGCGCTTGCGTGCCCATTGCGTCAGTGCGGCGATGCGGTCCTCGGCCGAACCCCGCAGCTCGGCCACTGCGGTGATCTCCGCGAGCGCCTCGGTGTGGATCAGCTCGAGAACTTCCTGGCACAGCTCGTTCTTATTGCGGAAGTTGGAGTAGACCGCGCCCTTGGAGTAGCCCGCCGCCTCGGCGACCCGTGCCAGTGAGGTATTCGCCATGCCGTCGGCGATGAACAGATCGCGGGCGGTTCGGGCCAGGTCGGCGCGCGTTCGCGCCTGGCTTTCCGGTCGCGTCATCCTTGACATGAATTCAAGATACCATTGGTATCTGGATTCTGATAGTCTGCACAACACAACTCCGGAAATCCCGATCAAGAGGTGCAACGATGCGACTCTCGACGATCCCGAACCCGTTGAGCCTGCGTGGATCAGCGCGCAAGCACCAGGAGTTCTACCGCTCGCCGTCGTCGATCGATGGCGAGCCCGGTGGCCTGCTTCGGGCCGAGCCCGTCCGGGTGAAATTGCTGCCGGGTGTGCAGCTGCGGGTGCGGGCTTGGCGAGTGCTGTATCGCAGCAGCTCGGCAAATCGGGCGCCGATCGCGGTGTCCGGGATCGTGCTCGTGCCGCACGGGACGTACCAGGGGCCGCGGCCGTTGATCGGCTATGCCATCGGCACTCAGGGACATGCGCAGCGCTGTGCGCCTTCGCTGCAGCTCGTGGCCGGTCTGGAATACGAAACCCCGCTGATCACAAGGATATTGCGGCGCGGCTGGGCGGTCGCGCTGACGGACTACCCCGGACTCGGTACCGGCGGCGGTCACCCCTATATCGTGGGCCGCGCCCTCGGTCCCGCCGTCCTCGATTCGATGCGGGCCGCGCGCAATCTCGCCGATACGGGACTTGCCGAGGATGGCCCTGCCGCGCTGTTCGGATACTCCGAGGGGGGCACCGCCGCCGCGTGGGCCGCACAGTTACAGCCCACCTACGCGCCCGACATTCTGCTGGTCGCGGCCGCGGTGGGCGGTGTGTGCGCCGACCTCGAATACAGCGCCGACTTCCTGACCGGCGGCCGCTTCGCCTGGTTGCAGGCGTATGCGGCGGCCGGTCTCGATATCGCCTATCCCGAGCTGAGGCTGGCGCGCTACCTCAACGATCACGGCCATCGCATGTACCCGAGGCTGATCGACACCCACATCGTCGGCCAGATAATCGCCCGCATGCCATACAGATTCGACCGGGCGCGCTATGTCGTCACCGATCCGCTCACCGACCCCGACTGGCTGGCCCGGATGCGCGAGAACCGGCTCGGTGCACTGGCACCGGCCGCGCCGGTGCTGCTAACCCACGGCAGCGCCGACCAGGCGGTCGGCTACGAGCAGGCAATTCAGTTGCATGATGACTGGTCGCGCCTCGGCGTCGATGTGACTTTCCGGGGCTATCGCGGACTCGAACACCTCACCGCCGCGGTCGCGCACACCCGCACCGCGCTGCCGTGGCTCAGCGCGCACATAGCTGACCATCGCGCGAACGACACAGGGACGCCCCCGATTACGGGCTTCGAAACCGCGTGACGATGGGTCATGCGAGGGTGCCAGCGTGCCACCCCCGCTGATTCGGCAGGCAGCCGAGGGGGCTATACCCGGCGAGGATCTGCCCGTTTGGCTGCGGAGCCGCCAGTCATAGCCAGATGATATGTGGCATCGGTATCGCACCTGCGGTCCCGGCCGAGTTCGTTGTGTTCTCCATGACGTAGACGATGGCGCGACAGTACGCGCGGGTCTCGTAGCGAGGTCTGCGTAGCGCCCCGACAGGCAAGGAGTTTCCATGGCTATCGGCGACACCATGAGTGGATCCACCTTCGTTATCGATCTGGGAATGTTCCCGGTGGAAACGGTTCAGCAGATCAGTGAGCTGCAGTCGGCGCCCGTGCGCGGTGGTGAGATCACGATCATTCGCGGGTTGGACCGCAGCAGGGTGTTCACCGACTGGATCCACACGACCTTTACCGCGGGTGCCGCGGATGACGCTCGTCAGGACATCACGGTGACGGTGATGGACCCGAACAAGAATCCGGTCAAGCGGATTCGCTTATCGCGCGCATGGGCGTCGGATTGGCATGGACAGTCGCGGCAGGGCGGAGCGGACGAGTTGGCGACCGAAGCGGTGACGATCACCTACGAGGGCGTCGAGGTCGAGAACGCCTGAATTTCGTCGCGAGCAGCTGACGGGGGTCGAGGTGCGCAATGACGCACCACCCTCGCCAGCTCGACCCCAGCTGGCCATGTAGTGGGCGCACCGCCGGAGTATTGGCGGCGCAGCCGCTGTACCGCAGCAGACGATGATACGGCCCGACAGAACCGTCCATTTCCGGTCTAGGCCAAGGCGAGCCAGACCCGCAGCGCTCCGATAGACGAGCACCCGTTGCGAACGGCGGCAGCCAAGTCCTGTCCCCGCTCATATCCGACAATGCTGCGACCTGGCCACAGCCGGGCGACCGTGGTCAAACACTCGGCCCACGCGTCCTGAGCCGCAATACCCGAATAGAACATATTGGACAGACCCGCCATCGTCTCGCTGCGATGCACAACCGCCCCGGCCACGACTCGGTCACCATTCCATCTGCCGAGTACCGAGACCGAATCTTCGACCAGCAGTTCCGGCCGGAATACACTGTCGGCCAACTGGTTCCGATCCCAAGCCGTTGCCCAGACTGCCAGCTCATCGTGGTCGTTCACCGGGGTCCACACCTGCTTCGGTGAGGTGGGCAGCGGCCGATCGGCCGGTCGATACATCCACTGCGCCTCGAACAGCACGCCGAATCCGGCATCGCTCAGGTCCAGGCAGCCAAAGCTATCCTTGACCGAGGCGCCGGGCATCTCGCGGTCGATCCGCGCCAGGATGTCCTCGGCGGACGCATGCGGACTGAGCGTCACTGCATCCGGATACAGCGGTGGCGTCCGACATCCACTCGCCCACATGGTGGCGTCGAGCTTGCCTGCTATCCCATGCGACCGGCACATCGCCTCGCACCACGACGCATTGTTACGCGCGGCAGGGTGCTCGCGTCGCACCGGCATTCGGTGTCGAGGGTGAATTGCTAGAAGCGGCCTGTTGGCTTCACGACATTGGCTACGCGCCTCCGCTTGCAACGACAAGATTCCACCCGCTGGACGGGGCTGAATTCCTTCACGCCACAGGCTGGAGTGATCGTCTCTGTGGGTTGGTCGCCCATCACTCCTGTGCGATCCGTGAAGCACGGCTTCGTGGACTCGACGAGGACCTTCTCGGGCGATTTCCTGACGAAGGGCTGTCGCCACTGCGAGATGCACTCTGGTATTGCGACATGACCACCAGTCCAGATGGCGACGAAGTGACGGTCGAGCATCGGCTGTCCGAGATTCTTGCAAGGTACGGAAAGGGAAGTGTGGTCTTTGAATTCATCGAGGAGGCCCGTGCAGATCTACTTGATTCCGTAATCAGAACCGAGAGTCGAGTTCGAAAATCTTACTCAACCGATGTAAGGCTCCGGTAGGTTCGCGTATCCGTGATCGATTCGAAGGCGAATCGACGGGTGAATGTCCAGGCTGTCGAGCTCGTCTTGGCGTACCCACCGTACGCGAGGTGACTCCGGACTTGTGTGCAGTGCGCCGGAAATCGGCACCGCTCGGAAACAGATTGCGAACTGCTGTCGGACCTCTCCGTCCGAATATGCCATGACGTGATGAGGATTTGTATAAATGCCAACCAAGCCGGTTATTTGGACATCGATGCCGGTTTCCTCGCGCGTCTCCCTGACTGCCGTATCGGCGATGTACTCTCCGAAATCTTGCGCGCCTCCAGGTGGCGCCCAGAGACCATTGTCACTGCGCTGCAGCAGCAAGATCCGATCGTCGTCATCCAGAATGAATGCGGTGGCCGCCACAACAATGCTGTTGGCCCTGGGGGCGTTCGGGTCATTGAAGAACTCCGTACGTGCCAATGCTCAATCCTCCTCATCTTCGTCGTTCTCCAGCGGCACTGATACGGTCTTGGACGACTTCCAAACCTCTTCGAAGCTCTCGGCGTAGACGGCGAACAAGCTACCGCCGGACAGTTGACGAAGGTGCATCGCTGGGGCTTGCGGCGCCATTCGGCGGTACACGTGCATGTTAACGATCATCTCGTCATCGAATCGGTATATCGAGTTGTACAGGTTCGTCTTGTGCAGGCGGAATTCGATGCCGGACTCTCCGATTACTGGGCGGAAGAATGCCAGAACGTTGCGGATCTTCGCGGCGATAGCGCCCTTGCCGATTTGTTCCTCTGCCGTCCGCCGCACCACCTCTCGGCTTTCCGGGTCGCCGAGGAGGATTCGAATCGCCGCGCCGCCGTGGGCCTTCTTTTGCAGCTTCTTCAAGAGGGCGGTGTCATCGGTCAAAAACATTCCGGCGTACACCAGGATGTCGAGCTTATTCTCGGTGCTGTCAAACAACTTGAGCCACAATGCTCGCGGGATCTCATGGCGGTGTGGATATATCGCCACCACTTCGGATGTTGCGACCTCCGCGGCGCGCTCAGGCGTCATCGCATCCGGCCATAGAAATTGTTCGGATTCCTTGACGAGGGTCGCCAATTCGTATCGGTGTCGCGGATAGGGGATTCGTCCATTTCTCACCCACCGCTCAACGGTTTTGGTGCTCACGCCGAGTGATTGCGCGGCGCACTCGGGGGTGAGTCCGCTCCGGAGGAGTGCGTCGCGCAATCGATCGTTCGGCATGCCGTGCCTCCTTGCGGGACGTCTATGGACATCTTAGGCATCTAGGGACGTCCTCACGAGTCCATCTGTGAGGTGATGTCGTCCACGTAATTCTGTGAATCTGCGTGTGTCCCAAAGGCTTCAGATGTTTGATCCAAAGGAGAGACACATGGGAAGTTCGCAGTTTCAGGGCCAATTTCGCCCGCTCCCGAACGACTTGATCGCGCTGGGGGATGCACCGGAGTCTGCAGCTGGGGGGTTATTCCAAACCATCCGTCGCTGGATTGGCTCCGATCTGCTGAGTGATTATCGCCGAGGTCCGCGGGAGCTTGCCGATGACAGGGGACGAAAGGCGCAAGGGGAATGGACGCACTCGATAGACCCGTGTTCGCCGACACTGGAATGGGACGAGGCTCAGGTGCGCCGCTTGGCACGGCGGTTGGGGTATGTGTTGTGTTGGGCTGATGCGGGTTCAGTGCTCGGTCTGGTCGAACAGGTCACAGCGTCTGGGGCCGAGGTGGTGTTGCTCCCGTCGTCGGCGCATGTGGACGCGGTGACGCTGGATCGGGTGATGGGGGTCGCCGACGTCGAATGTGCCGCGCCGCGTGTGTCATTCAGCCGCTGGTCCGCTCTCGGCGGGGTGCATCGGTGAGCGCGGATCGGGTTGGACTCGTGTTCGTGATTGCCCTGCCGCTCGCGATCGTCGTCGCAATGATCTTCTGGCCATCCGACTACGACTGAAACACCAACGGCGGCAAGCGCTGCCGGACTGTCCGGCGGCCGAAGCAGTGACGATCGCCTATGCGGACACGAAGGTCGAGAACGCCTGAATATGTCGCGGACCACGTAGCAGGCGGTCCATGATCGGCATCTTCGTGCTGACCTGAACCTCGCGATGCGCCACGGGATCGGTCATCGCGCAGGGCCACGGGCTGGTTTGCGTGTTGATCGGGAAGCAGCTGACGAGGGCCGGGGTGGTAGCGGCACCAGTCTCGCCAGCTGTCTTCGGCGAATTACCGGGGGTCCCGCGAGCGCGATTCGCACTGGATGGCTTGATTGTTCGCCGCCCGGATGAGGTCGCCCGCGAAACGATCAGTGACGCAACAGGATCGGCATCACATTCTTGTCGCGATCTGGCTGCGCAGGCGCTGGACCGCGTCGTCCATGTGCTCGACCAGTAGGGTTCGCGCTCGGCGCACCGGGCCCGACCCGATCGCGTCGCGCAACTCGACGTGCTCTTGGGCCTGCTCGCGCAGGTCTGGATAGGTTGTCTGTAAGGCGCCCAGGCACATTCGGGTCTCGATGAGCAGGGTGCGGGCGGCGCGGACGAGGCGCGGGCTGCCTGTGCTCTCGACAAGGGCCTCGTGGAAGGCTTGGTCGGCGTCGGAAACTCCTGCGGCGTCGCCGGTTTCGGCGCATGCGCGCATGGTGGTCACGCTGGGTTCGAGGGCGGTGTGGGCGATATCGCGGCGGCCGTCGAGGATCAGCGCGAGCGCGCCGCCTTCGATGGCGGTTCTGGCTCGGTAGATATCGACGACGTCGTCGATGGTGAGTTCGATGACGAAGATGCCGCGGTTGCGGATGCTGTAGAGCAGGCCCTCGGTGAGCAGTCGCTGCATGGCCTCGCGCACCGGACCGCGCGATACCCCGAATCGCGTTGCGAGATCGGCTTCCCCGAGTTGCGCACCGGGCGCGAGATTGCCGCGCATGATCGCCTCGCGCAGCCGGTCGGCGATCATCTCCGCCGTCGACTGCCGGTTCACCGGCTCGAAATCAACGACCGACATAGGTGTGCCTTTCCGAGAAGAGGGAGCCGAGCGCCGCAGCTGTCGGCACCTCGCCGATGAGCCGCAGACCCTCCCAGATGGTGACCTGATTGGCGGTCAACACGGTCTTGCCGAGCGCGGCCTCGAGTTCCGGGAGCACCGCGATGGTGTGCATGGCGGTGTCGGGAATCAGCAGGGCCTGTGCGTCGGGGTGATCGTTGGCGAGCGTCAGGTCGCGCACCTGCGCGGCGGTCAGCGTGCCGACCTCGGCGGCGGTATCGATTCCGGCGCTGGACTGGGCGACCACCTCGATCCCGGCGTCGGCCAGGAAGTCGACGAACAGTCGCGCGACATCGTCCGGATAGCTCGCGGCGACCGCGACGCGCCGCACGCCGAGCGCCCGCGCGGCCCCGACGAAGGCGAGGCTGGTGCTGGATGCCGGTACCCCCGCCGCTTCGGCCAGCGCCCGCACCTGATCGCGTGCGCCCTGCGGCCCGTACACGAAGCTGCCCGAAGTGCACGCCCACACGACCGCCGCGGGCCGCTCGGGCGCGAGCAATTCGGCCCCGTGGCGCAGCTTGTCGGGACTGCCCAGATCGAGCAGTTCCGCAATGGCGTGCAGATCGGTGCCGTAGATATGGGCCACCGGCAGTCGCGTGCCGAGGACCGCGGCGGCCAGCGGGTAGTCGTCCTCGGCCGCGTGGTCGGGATAGATGAAGCCGACGGTGGGTGCCTGCATGCCTGTTCTTCCGTTCAGAAAACGTTGAGTAGCCACTTTCCCGGACCCATCATCGGCAGTTTCATCCGGCCCAGGCAGGCCCACATGGTGAGCTGATTGGCGGTGAGTACGGGTTTGCCGAGTGCCTGTTCGAGCGGCTCGATGACGTCGTAGGTCGGCAGGTTGGTGCAGCTGACGAAGATGGCCTGGGCGCGCGGATCGTCCGCGCCGACAATGCGTTCGGCGATGGTGCGGTAGTTCACTTTCCAGATGCCGCCGCCCAATCCGAGGTGGTCGGACCGGATGACCGTGCAGCCCGCCTCGGCGAGGAAGTCGTGCAGCTTGCCGGTGAGGATTTCGTCGTAGGGGGTGAGCACCGAAACCCTGCTGATGTCCAGATGCCGAATCGCCTCGACGAGCGCGCCGGAGGTGGTGACGGCCTCCTGCGCTCCGGCGCGACAGATGGTGTCGCGCAATGACTTCTCGTAGGCAAGACCTCTGATGAAACTGCCCGAAGTGCACAGGTAGGCAACAACTTCCGGCTCCACGTGCAGTACATCGCGGGTCGCGGCCGTCAGATGCACCGGGTTGGAGACCAGTTCGGCCATCGCCAGCGAAACCGGGACGGGTTCGTAGGGGGTGCGGGCCAGATGCAGGCTGACGTCCAACGGCGCCCAGCGCCAGAGCTCACGTTCGAGTGCGAGGTCGAACGGTGCGATGATCCCGATACCCCGTTGTGCTACGGGCCCTTCGATATCGGGAAAGCCGAGTTCCAATGCGGCCCCTCTCGCGCTCAGCCGTTAGACCTCCGAGAACGATCGGATTGTTGACAATCATACGATGCGATTTTAGTGTGTCAATGTGGAACAGGGCCCGATTGTCACCGTCCTGCACAGTGACAGTGTGCCCGACGCGGACCTCATGGCCACCGTGGCCGAACGAGCCGAAGTGCGCTACACGCAGGCATCCGGACTCGCCGACGCGCTGCGCGGCGCCGAGGTGCTATTCGTCTACGACTTCCTGACTCGCGCGGTTCCCGGCGCCTGGCATGCGACCGACCGGCTGCGCTGGCTGCACATGGGTTCGACCGGGGTGGATCCGGTGATGTTCCCGGAACTGCGGGAAAGCGCGGTCGTGGTCACCAATACCCGCGGCGTATTCGACACTGCCATAGCGGAATACGTGCTGGGGCAGATCCTCGGTTTCGCCAAGGATCTGTCCGGATCGCTGCGGCTGCAGCAACGGCAGCAATGGCGGCATCGCGAATCCGAACGCATCGCAGGTGCCACCGTCTTGATCGTCGGCACCGGTTCGATCGGCCGATCCATCGCGCGATTGCTGCGTGCCGCCGGCATGCAGGTGCGGGCGGTGGGTCGGCGTGCGCGGACCACCGACCCGGATTTCGGGGCGGTGAGCACCGACCTGATCGCGGAACTTCCCATTGCCGACTACGTCGTCGCGGTCGCACCGTTGACGCCGCGGACCCGGGAAATGTTCGACGCCAAGGCATTCGCGGCGATGAAACCGCATGCCAGGTTTGTCAATGTCGGCCGTGGGGAACTCGTTGTGACCGACGACCTCGTCGCCGCGCTCAGTTCCGGATCGATCGCCGGGGCGGCACTCGACGTGGTGGATCCGGAGCCGCTACCGGCGCGGCATCCGCTCTGGGATCTGCCGAATGTGCTTATCACTCCGCACAATTCGGGTGATTTCAGCGGCTGGCGAACCGAGGTGGTCACCGCATTCACCGCCAACTTCGATAATTGGATCGCCGGTCGGCCGTTGGACAACGTGGTCGATAAAGCGCTGGGGTACGTGCCCGGCTGAAGGAGCCAATGCCATGAGTCACCCCCGTATCAACAGCAGCACCCGACCGGCCGAGATGACCGCCGTCGAGTTGGTCTCGGCCTACGCGGCCGGCACCCTCTCGCCGGTCGAGGCGACCGAGGCGATCCTCGACGCGATCGCGGCGCGTGACGGCGAGCTGAATGCCTTCTGCCTGGTCGATCCCGATCGTGCACTGGTACAGGCCAAAGATTCACAGGCGCGCTGGAATTCGGGCTACGCCCGCGGGCTGCTCGACGGTGTGCCGATCTCGATCAAGGACATCTTCCTGACCGAGGGCTGGCCCACCCGGCGCGGCAGCACCTCGGTCGATCCGCGGGGGCCATGGCAGGTGGACAGCCCGGTCGTGGCCCGGCTGCGCGAGGACGGCATGGTCTTCCTCGGAAAGACGACAACGCCCGAGATCGCCTGGAAGGCGGTCACCGACAGCCCGCTGACCGGTATCACCCGCAACCCCGCCGATCCCGCGACCACCTCGGGCGGCTCCTCGGGTGGCAGTGCGGCCGCGGTGGCGGCGGGCCTGGGGCCGGTTTCGGTCGGCACCGATGGCGGCGGCAGCATCCGCATTCCGGCCGCGTTCTGCGGCATTGTCGGCTTCAAACCGACGCACGGCCGGGTGCCGCTGTACCCGGCGAGTCCGTTCGGTCCGCTCGCGCATGCGGGGCCGATGACCAGGACGGTCGAGGATGCGGCACTGCTGATGGATATTCTGTCGCTGCCCGATCCGCGCGATCCGACCGCGCTGCCGCCCACGGTGACCACCTTCCGCGGCCAGATGTCGCGCGAGGTGCGCGGGCTCACCGTCGCCTATTCGCCGACCCTTGGCTATGCCCAGGTCGATCCGGAGGTCGCCGCGGTGGTGGATGCGGCGGTGCGGCGATTGGCCGAGGCCGAGCTACGGGTCGTCGAGACGGATCCGGACTTCGCGGATCCGCGCGAGGCGTTCGAGGTGCTGTGGGCCGCCGGTGCGGCCACCATGCTGGCCAAGTTCCCGGACGGTGCGCGCGAACAGGTGGACCAGGGGCTGCGCGCGGTCTGGGGGCGCGGCGAATCCATCAGTGCCGTCGACTATCTCGACGCCCGCGATGTCGCCGCCCGACTCGGCATCGCCATGGGCGCGTTCCACAGCACCTACGATGTGCTGATCACGCCGACGATGCCGATCACCGCATTCGAGGCGGGCCACGACGTCCCGCCGGGCAGCGGCCTGGACAGTTGGCCGCAGTGGACGCCGTTCACTTATCCGTTCAATATGACCCAGCAACCCGCGATCAGCATTCCCGCGGGCACCACCGCCGCCGGGCTGCCGGTCGGACTGCAGATCGTCGGGCCGCGCCATTCCGACGATCTGGTCCTGGCTGTCGCCCGCTACGCCGAGTACGTCCTGGGGTCGTAGCCGTCAGGCGCGGGCGAATGCCAGGGTTTCGCCTTGGACGCCGTGCAGCCAGAGGGTGTTGCAGGCGTCCGCGATATCGGTCAGCCCCGTCTCGATGGTGGCGAAGACATTTCCGGGTACCCAGCCGAGGTCGCCATTGATGAGCAGATTGTTGCGGCCGTAGAACAGCGCGAGATCGGTGGCGCCCTGCTCGTGGTGCGCCGCCGTGCCCGGCTCGTAGCCGTAGGCCGGGTTGCCGATCTCCCACGGTTCGAAATCGAATAGGCAGACATCGCCCGGAATGGGTGTGACGGTGGGGTTTTCCCGATGTGGTGCCGCGGCGATCCGTGGCACCAGCGTGTACACCTCATTGCGGGCGTACTTGGCGTGGAACGCGTCGCCCTCCCGCGGCAGGGCATCCCAGACCGCGGCGCAGGTCTGCGGCGCCTCGGCGTCGAGCAGTCGGGCGCGGCAGCTCACGCCCGCCTTGGTCAGTGTGATGGTGATGTAGCGGGGCATCGGTGTGGTCTCCTGGTCATCCGGGGAGTTCGGCGAGAACGGTGGACCAGATCGCGAGCGCATCGTCGATCTGAGTATCGGTCACGATCAGCGGCGGAATCATTCGCACCACATTCATATGTGCACCGCAGGTGAGCAGCAGCAGGCCCTTGTCGACCGCGAGCCGTTGCGCCGCTGCGGCCGTCGCGGTATCGGGTTCGCCTGTCGCGGTAGTGAATTCGGCGGCGCAGAGCAGTCCGAGGCCGCGTACATCGCCGATCGCCTTGGTGGCGCTGGCGCGCAGTCCGGCCAGCAGTTGCGCACCGCGTGCGGCGGCGTTGTCCACCAGATGCTCCGATTCGATCACCTCGAGTGTGGCGATCGCCGCCGCACAGGACACCGCATTGCCGCCGTAGGTTCCGCCCTGGGATCCCGGCCATGCCTTGCTCATCAGCTCCCGTGACGCCGCGATGCCGGATAGCGGGAATCCGCTGGCCAGGCCCTTCGCAATGGTGATGACATCGGGGCGGACGCCGAAGTGCTGATGTCCGAAGAACTTTCCGGTCCGGCCGAAACCGGTCTGGATCTCGTCGAAGACGAGCAGGATGCCGTGCCGGTCCGCGCGCTCGCGCAGTCCGCGGAAGAACGTGCTATTGCCGGGGACGTATCCGCCCTCGCCGAGCATCGGTTCGACGACGAACGCGGCGGTATCGGCGGGGGAGGTGACGGTGGCGAAGAGGTAGTCCAGTTCGCGCAGCGCGAAGGCGGTGGCCTCGGCCTCGGTCCAGCCGTAGCGGAACGCGGTCGGGAACGGTGCGATGTGCACACCGGACATGAGCGGACTGAATCCGGCGGAGAAGCGGGTGCCCGAGGTCGTCATGGTCGCGGCCGCGACGGTGCGCCCGTGGAATCCGCCCTGGAAGACAATGAGATTCGGTCGTCCGGTCGCCTGACGGACCAGGCGCAGCGCGGCCTCGACCGCCTCGCTGCCCGAGTTGGCGAAGAACAGCGTATCCAGGCCCTCCGGCAGTACGGTGGCCAGCCGCTCGGTGAGTTCGAGCAGCGGACGGTGCATGACGGTGGTGTATTGGCCGTGGATCAGGCTGGCCACCTGTGCCTGGGCCGCCGCGACCACATGGGGGTGGCAATGTCCGGTGCTGGTCACGCCGATACCCGCGGTGAAGTCGAGATAGCGGCGGCCGTCGGTGCCGTAGAGATAGCAGCCCGATCCGTGGTCGACGACTACCGGGGTGGCCTGCTTGAGAACGGGGGATAGCTCGGTCATGGTGATCCGCCTCCCGGGGCGTGCATCCGCTGATGTCTATTGTCGGATTGTTGACAATATGCATAACATGGGCGCGGGGGTCGCAGCAATGGCCGGAGGCTGCGTCATGACGGAAAAGGAGCCCGCGCCATGCTCATCGAGACCACCCTGACCGCGGCCGAACGCGCCGCGATCGATACGGTGCCGACGGGTCTGTTCATCGATGGACGGTGGCGCGCCGCGTCGGGCACGCTGCCGGTGACCGATCCGGCGACCGGGCAGTTGCTCTGTGCGGTGGCCGATGCCGATCCGGATGCCGGGCTGGACGCCCTGGCCGCGGCCGATCGGGCGCAGGCGGACTGGGCGCGGACGTCGCCGAGGCAGCGCAGCGACATTCTCATGCGCGCGCACCG
The DNA here is from genome assembly GCF_053602975.1 of Nocardia sp. NPDC004278. Lineage (NCBI taxonomy): Bacteria > Bacillati > Actinomycetota > Actinomycetes > Mycobacteriales > Nocardiaceae > Nocardia > Nocardia sp. NPDC004278. The sequence goes on along the minus strand of NZ_JBSGEQ010000010.1, from coordinate 21,358 downwards.
GGCGCTGCTCGCCGATACCGAACGACTCGCGCTGATCATGACGCTGGAAATGGGTAAGCCACTGGCCGAGGCGCGCGGTGAGATCGCCTATGCGGCAGAGTTTTTCCGCTGGTTCGCCGAGGAGGCGGTACGCCTCGACGGCGGGTATATGCCCGCCCCGGCGGGCGATTCGCGCTTCCTGGTGACCAGAGCGCCGGTCGGTCCCAGCCTGCTCATCACGCCGTGGAACTTCCCGCTGGCCATGGGCACCCGCAAGATCGGTCCCGCACTGGCCGCCGGATGCACCTGTGTGGTGAAACCCGCTGAGCAGACGCCACTTTCGATGCTGGCGCTGGCCGACATCCTGGACCAGGCCGGTGTGCCAGCCGGTGTCGTCAATGTGATCACCACCGCCGACCCGGGGGCGGTGATGACACCGCTGATTCTGGACAGCCGTTCGCGCAAGCTGTCGTTCACCGGTTCCACCGCCGTCGGCAAGCTACTGCTCGAACAGTGCGCGCGGACGGTCATGCGCACGTCGATGGAACTCGGTGGCAATGCGCCGTTCATCGTGTTCGACGACGCGGATCTCGACGAGGCCGTCGCGGGCGCGCTCGCCGCGAAGATGCGCAATATCGGGCAGGCGTGCACCGCGGCGAATCGAATCTTCGTGCAGCGCAGCATCGCTGACGAATTCGCCGCCCGGCTCACCGACCGGCTGGCGGCGCTGCCGATGGGGCGGGGAACCGAGCCGGGAGTCGTCGTCGGTCCGCTGATCGATGCCGACGCGGTGGCGAAGGTGGTGCGTTTGGTCGCCGACGCCGTCCGCCGCGGCGCCACGGTGCGCATCGGCGGGGAGCCGCTGGACGGGCCGGGGAACTTCTATCCCGCGACGGTATTGACCGGAGTGTCGGATGACGCCGAGATGTGCCGGACCGAAATCTTCGGACCGGTAGCGGCGATCGGTACCTTCGATACCGAGGCCGAGGTCATCGCGCGGGCCAACAACACACCGTATGGATTGGTGGGCTATGTCTTCACCGAGAATCTGCGGCGCGGACTGCGGGTGTGTGAGGCGCTGGAAACCGGCATGGTCGGGCTGAATCAGGGGGTCGTATCGAATCCCGCAGCGCCATTCGGCGGTGTGAAGGAATCGGGGTTGGGCCGGGAGGGCGGACTGATCGGAATCGATGAATTCCTGGAGACCAAGTACATCGGAGTGCGGTTGTGACGGCGGAATCGCTGCGCGACGGCGGTGGGCGGTATCGCATCGCGACCATTCCCGGTGACGGCATCGGCGTCGATGTCACCGCCGAGGCCGTCGGGGTGCTCGACGCGGTGCTGCCGGGTATCGAATGGACCGAATTCGACTGGTCCTGTGCGAACTACCTGCGCACCGGAACGATGATGCCCGCGGATGCGCCCGAGCAACTGGCCGGATTCGACGCGATTCTGCTCGGTGCGGTCGGCTTTCCCGGTGTGCCCGACCATATTTCGCTGTGGGGGTTGCTCATTCCGCTGCGCCGAGCGTTCGGCCAGTACGTCAACCTGCGTCCGGTGCGGCTGCTGCCCGGCACCGAATCGGCCTTGCGCGACCGTAGCGCGGAGGATCTGGACATTCTGATCGTGCGCGAGAACTCCGAGGGCGAATACTCCGCGATCGGGGGCATGCACCATCCGGGTCGCCGGGACGAATTCGTACGGCAGGAAGCCATTTTCACGCGGGTCGGCTGTGAACGGATCATTCGCTACGCCTTCGAACGCGCCGCCGAGCGCGACGGCCGATTGTGCTCGGCCACCAAATCGAATGGCCTACTGCATTCGATGCCGTACTGGGACAGCATATTCGAGCGAATCGCCGCCGAGTTTCCGCAGGTGGCGACCAGGCAGATGCATGTCGACGCGCTGGCCGCCGAAATCGTGCTGCATCCGGATCGGCTCGATGTGATCGTCGGGTCGAATCTGTTCGGCGATATCCTGTCCGATCTCGCCGCCGCGGTGACCGGTGGGCTCGGCCTCGCGCCATCGGGCAATATCAATCCCGAGCGGACGGCGCCGTCGATGTTCGAGGCGGTGCACGGCAGCGCGCCCGATATTGCCGGGCAGGGCATCGCGAATCCGGTCGCGCAGATCCTTGCCGGGGCAATGCTGCTGGAGCATTTGGGTGAGCATAGCGCCGCCGCCGCGGTGGATCGCGCGGTCTGCGATGTGTTGCGCGAAGGTCGCATTCGCACACCGGATCTCGGGGGCACCGCGACGACCAGCGAGTTCGGCAGTGTGATCGCGCGCCGTGCGGCGGAATTGGTGAAGGCCGGTTCGGTGCTGGCGGAACCCTAGATCTGTCCTGCGGATATGGTTCTGTCCTGGTGTACGGCAACGGTTTTCGGAAATACCCGGCCTGAAGCAAGTAGAACTTCACCGGATTCGTCATGTGACCGCAAAGAAGTCGACCGGACGATCGCAAAGTTCATTCGCAACCATGGATCGACTCGCGTGTCTGCGGAAGGACGGGGTCATGAGGATCGAATTCGGGGGTGCGCGCAGCCGGTTGCGTCGCGCCATGGCAGCTGCGGTGGCCGCGGCCAGCCTGGTGGTGGTCGCGGGCTGTGGTCTGGGCGGCGACGATGCCGCGGCGGTGACCTATGAGGACGCGAAATCGTCCGGCAAGATCAAGGTCGGCTTCGCCAATGAGGCGCCGTGGGCCTTCCTCGGCGCGGACGGTCAGCTGACCGGATATGCGCCGACCGTCGCCCGCGCGGTATTGCAGAAGCTCGGTATCAATGAAATCGAGGGCGTGGTCACCGATTTCGATGGACTGATCGACGGCGTCCGGGCGAAGAACTACGCATTCGTCGCGGCCGGGATGTTCATCAACCCGAAGCGGTGCCAGAGCTCGGCGTTCGCCACGCCCGACTATCAGGTGGGTTCTTCTTTCCTGGTGCCGGAGGGCAATCCGCGCAATATCACCCGCTTCGAGGACATCACGCGGGAGAACGTCCGGATCGCCACCCTCGGTGGTGCGGTCGAGAACGGCTATGCCCAAAGCTCCGGCGTGCCATCGCAACTCGTCGAGCCGATGGCCAAACAGGACGACATCCTGCGTGCGGTGCGCAATAAGGACGTCTACGGTGCGGCGATGCTCGACGTCACCGCCTCCTGGCTGGTGAAGAACAATCCGGACGCCAAATTGCAGGTCGGCCCGTCCTTCCGATTCGGCAGCCGTCCGGATGTGGGCACCTTCAACTTCCGCATCGGCGACGATAAATTCCGCGAGGACTTCAACCGCGAACTGCGCGCACTGCACGAAAGCGGCGAATGGCTGAAGCTGGTCGAGCCGTTCGGTCTGACCAAGGCGAACGAGGCGGACCCGGCCGCGACCGCCGAACAGTACTGCACGGCTTGACCTCGTGTCGTCGCATTTCTCGACCTACCTCGAGCGGGTACTCCAGGGTCTTCCTTTTACGCTGTGGGCGGCGGTCGGCGGTATCGCGCTGACCGTCGTGCTGTCCTTCGCCGCCGGTATCGCGATGCTGTCGCCGTCACTGCCGGTGCGGTTCGTCACGCGCATTTATGTCGAGGGATTCCGGGGCAGCTCGGAAGTGGTGCAGCTGTTCTTCTTCGCGGTGGCGATACCGATCTTCTTCGGGGTATCGCTGGGCGCGACGGCGAAGGGGCTGCTGGTCATCGGCATTATCGTGCTCGGTCTCAACCACGGTGCTTACGGCGCCGAAATCGTGCGGGGCGCTATCGGATCCGTGCCCAAGTCACAGGTCGAGGCCGCGATCGCGCTGAATCTGTCACCGGCGCAACGCATGTGGCGGGTGATCCTGCCGCAGGCGGTAGTGGAGATGTTGCCGTCGTTCAATAATCTGTTCATCCAGTTGGTGAAAGCGACTGCGCTGCTCAGCTTCATCGCGGTGCCCGAGGTGTTCAAAAAGGCCGATGAACTGCGTGCGGTGCCCGCGTTCTCCCGCGAGCTCGGTGTCATCTACGCGATTCAGTTGGTGGTGTATCTGCTCATCGCGGTGGTCGTCACGGTGATCATGCGGGTGCTGGAGCGACTGGCGGCGCGGCGGGTCGGGCGGCGGCCGAAGCGGTCGAGCATCGGACTTTCGACGCGGGTGGGGGTCTGATGGAGAAATGGCGGTGGGACCGCTTTTTCGATGCCTTTCCCTTCATCTGGGACGGGCTGCTCGTCACCATCGAGTACACCCTGCTCGGATCGGTGGTCGCATATGTGCTCGGTCTGATTTTCGCGGTGCTGCGGCGGCTGCGGATTCCGGTGGTCGATCAGCTGTTGTGGGCGTTCATCGAATTCATTCGCAGCACACCGCTTTTGGTGCAGATCTTCGTGCTCTACTGGGTGGTGCGGCCGGATCTGCTCGGTGGGCTGTCCATCGACACCCAACGTCTGGTGGTCGGTGTGACCGCCCTCGGCGTGCACTATGCCTGCTACACCTCGGAGGTATTCCGCGCTGGCATCGACGCAGTGCCCGCAGCGCAGTGGGAGGCGGCCACCGCCTTGAATCTGCCCCGCACCCGCACCTGGATCGATGTGATTCTGCCGCAGGCGGTGCCGCGGGTGCTGCCCGCGCTCGGCAATTACACGATCGCCATGTTCAAAGAGGTGCCGCTGCTGTCCTCGATCGTCATCCTCGACATGGTCTATCAGGTCAAAACCGAGTATGCCGCCGATACCGGTGGTGCCGGGCCCGAGGCCTGGTTCGCGGCCGGTCTGACCTTCCTCGCACTGAGCTATCCGTGCTCGATCCTGGTACGAAAGTTGGAACGACGTGTCTGAACCGATGATCCGGTTCACCGGTGTGGAAAAGCGCTATGGCGCGACGGTGTGCCTGGACGGACTCGATTTCTCCATTGCACCAGGCGAATTCGTCACCTTGATCGGACCGTCCGGCTCGGGCAAAACCACAATTCTGCGCCTGCTGATGGCGCTCGAACGAATAGACGCCGGGACCATCGAGGTCGGCGGAGAGTTCCTGAGCCACCAGCAGCGCGGCGGCAAACTGGTGCCCGCCGGTACGGCGCACCTACGCCGGATGCGGCGCAAGATCGGCATGGTATTCCAGCAGTTCAATCTCTTCCCGAATATGACCGTCCTGCGCAATATCACCGAGGGGCCGATCCGCGGTCTCGGTGAATCGAAGGACGCCGCCGAGGAGCGGGCGCGGAAGCTACTCGAACTGGTCGGGCTCACCGACAAAATCGATGCCCGCCCCGCCCACCTATCGGGCGGCCAGCAGCAGCGAGTCGCCATTGCGCGGGCACTGGCCATGGAACCGGAGGTGCTCCTGCTCGACGAGGTGACCTCGGCGCTCGATCCGGAACTGGTGACCGGAGTACTGCACCTGCTGGCGGATATCGCGGCCGATACCGAGATCACATTCCTCTGCGTCACCCACGAAATGCGTTTCGCTCGTAGGGTTTCCGATCGCGTCATGATGTTCGACGCCGGTCGGGTACTCGAGGACGGCGAGCCGGAGAAGATCTTCACCGATCCCGAGCAGGACCGAACCCGTGAATTCTTACAGGCGGTGTTGGATGAAAACTGACACCCGATCTTCCACAATCTGATACATGACCAAGCCGTGTCTAGTCCTGCAGCTACGACCCGAGCGAGCCGCCGCGGACGATGAATACCGCGCCATGCTGCGCGCCGCCGACCTCGATGTGGGTGACACGGTGCGGGTGCTGATGGATCAGGATATGCCCGATATCGAGCTGGACGATTTCTCGGCGGTCATCGTCGGCGGCGGGCCGAGCAATGTCAGCAGCCCCGATGCCGAGAAATACGGGTACCAGCGGAAATTCGAGCCCAGGCTGAAGAAACTGATGACCGAGATCGTCGGCCGCGATTTCCCGTATCTGGGCGCCTGCTATGGATTGGGCATCCTGGCGGATGTGCTCGGCGGCCGGGTGAGCGAGCAGCGATACGGCGAGCCGGTCGGGGCGCAGACCATCGAAGTGACCGCGCAGGGCCGCGTCGACCCGCTGCTACAGGGTGTCGGGCAGTCGTTCCGGGCGTTCGTCGGGCATAAGGAGGCCTGCCAGGACGTCCCACCCGGTGCGGTGCTGCTGGCCGGATCCGCCGATTGCCCGGTCCAGATGATCCGCGTCGGCCAACATGTGTACGCCACCCAATTCCATCCCGAGCTGGACGGTGACGGACTCGCACTGCGCATCGAAATCTACCGGCATGCTGGCTATTTCGAACCGCATGAGGCCGAAGACCTGATCGCGCTCGGTCACCAGGAATCGGTCACCGTCCCCGGCGAGATCCTGCACCGATTCAGCGCACGATACTGCCACGGCTAGAGCTCACCACCTGCTCCGTCAACATTCGTCCGATCTCTTGGAGCACCTCGGGCGTGATCATCTGATCGCGGGTGGCGGCGAGCTGCGTATCGCGACGCTCGGTTACGGTGAACCCGCGGTGCTGCCCGCAATGCGCTCGGCCAGCCCAGCAACGGTCGGATCGGCGAAAATCGCCGGTACCGCGACATCGGCGTCCAGCGCCTCGCCGAGCAGCCGGACCACCCGTGCCGCGCTCACTGAGTTGCCGCCGAGGGCGAAGAAGTCGTCGTTCAGCCCGATGTGATCGGCGGGCAGCCCGAGCACATCCGCGTATGCGGCGGCGACGACTCGCTCGGTCCACGTCACCGGTGGACGGAACTTCACCTGGACAGGACGCACCCGTGTAGTGGGCGCCGCAGCTCCTGCGCGGTGATCTGTACTTGCTGTGCGGTCAGTGGCTGCCTGTGCAAATCGGTCCTGCATTGTTCCTCGCTCGAGCTCTTCCTGGCCGCAGACCACCGGGTGCGGACACCACACTCCCGCAATCGCAGCATTCAGTTCTCACGCGCATCCCATACCGACCCCGATGTCGGCATGGTGCTCCGAGGGGGTTGGCTATCCCCAACCGGACCCAGGCGCCCGCCCTGTGCGGACGGAGCCCAACTACGTTCAACTTTCGATCGAACTATTACCGATCTTGTGTTACAGATCGGCCGATAATCAAGGTTCGGCGTGTTCGGACTCGGTTAACAATGCTGGGTCCGCAGTCTCTATAGTGCCTGCTCCGATGCCGAACCCGGTTCTGCCGCGAAAAGGTCGAGTCCGCAGCATGATGGTGCGTCGGGGAGTGCGATGCGCTCGCCGTGCAGGGGCAGTTCGCCCACCAGCGGGTGGTGCAGCCCGTTCGTTCGGTCACGGACCTGCGCCACTGGGTGTTGGCCACATCCGTGAAGTCCGCGCTCAGCTCCCGCATGTGGTCTGCCGTGAGTGGGGAGTGCCTGCGTTCGGGCACCTTTGTAGGAAATCCAAACCTAAAGTCCGCCCGGAGCGTAATGGCTCCACGACGATTGCCGGTTGCCTACACGGATGTCATCGATTCGTTGCCGCAACCTGTGGGCATGCTCAACTGAAGTCGTCGCTCGTCGGAGTGGGCCAGTGACCTGAACAAGGTCACGCATGTCCAGCAGCACCCGGTACCCAGACCACTCCGACAAGTCGTAGCCGTACTCCTCGATGAAATTCCGAACCCAAGTCTCGTCACGTCCGTATCGCACCGCGGCATGCCATGTCGGTATCAAGTCCACTTCTCGTGGGCCGATGCCGACCCAGTCCCAATCTCCGAGGATCGGTTGAGCTGGATTGATTCTGTTGTCCCACAGAAGATTTCCCGCCCAGGCGTCACCATGGATCAGCCCGCCGCCTAATGGCCGATCCAGTTCGGTCAGTTGCTTGCGAACCTGGTCGATTCGACTCAGTAACCAGGCGCGTTCGTCCTCGCTAATGGAGCTCACTGTGCTGTCCGCGAGTAGCGCTCCGTGTAGCGATTCCAACGGCGTCCACTGTTGAAGTTCGATTGTCGGCGTAGGCAAGTCATGCAGCGATCGCAGAAGACAGCCAAGCTCCCTCGAGGTCAGCTCCGGGGTATCGGCCGCTTGTCCGTAGTACTGCCAGAATCCAACCGTGTACCGGTATCTTCGGGCAGGTGGTTGGTCTGACGCACCAGGTGGCGGGATGGTTTGCACACGGAGTATGGATCGCCCCCGCAATTTCTCTGGGAAGTGCACTGGTCGCCGTCCAGGCGTACCGCAATGCACGTGCGGTTGCCCGCCGTGATGCGTTTCGGTTCGCTGCGGATCTACATCAGGACCTAACGACCGGTGCTGTGGCCGCCGCGCGCCACGTCGTCGGCACAAGCCTCTACGGGAACTCTGACGCAAGGTCTCGGGTTCAAGACCAAGTGATGCAGAGCTACTACGTGCTGCTCTGGGGATTCGAGCGGCTTGCGACTGGAGCGGAGGTTCTTCGGAGGGCAAAGTACGCCGAGGCTATCCTTGTCCTGCACGATGCGGTCGAATGGCACGTCATCGAGATCGGCAAGAATATTGCGAAGCTGCACCAGGACAGCGGACTTCGCGCTGATGACGTCGAAGCGATCCAACGATTCAAGAAATGCCTACGGACGCTGAAGGCCGTGGGCATCGATGCACAGGTCGATCTAGGCCCCTGAAACTTGCGACCGACCACGTCGATTCGCGGGGGAGCCGGAAGCCTCAGGGTGCCGACCTCGCAGCTGCTCACGCGCCGCTGCTCACCGGCCCAAGGTGGGCACTAAGGAATGCGCAACCGAGATGTCACCCCCGCCGGTCGGGACGGGTGTGGGTGGTGGTCCGATCCGGCTGGTCGCGTAGGAGGGCGGCGGTGCGATCCACTTGCGCCGCCGCCCAACTCCGCGCTCCGAAGGGCCGGTTCGCGGCAACGTCCTTTGCCGATATCTTTGACCTGAAAGTAGGTCGGCTAACCGTTACACCATCCCGTAAGCCAGGTGGTCATTCGGTTCATCGCGGCGGCAATACACCCCCTAGTGGCGGCGGGACGTGACCCATGATAGTCGAACATATTGTCGAACCATGCACCCGGGCAATGACATTCGTATACGACCGTGACCGCTCGGCGCATAGCGAAGACCCCGCCCGGGGGTGAGGAGGCCGGGCGGGGTCGGTGTCCCCCAACGAACACCGTTGGGCCTTCTTCGCTATCTACTTCGCCGGTGGCATGGGCGGCTGGTTCATTGTGGTGAAGTTCCAGGCCGCTGCACCGCATCGGCCGGAGCTGACATCGGCGCACAAGGAGTGCGTAACCAAGATGCAATTGCCCGCCTGGCCATCTCGGCCGGGCTCGAGGTGGTGCTCAGCAAATCGCGAGACCCCGAGACCCCGCTGACCTCGTCGCCGACCTGGGCGGCGGAGCTCGGCCGGCCGCACCGACCGAAGCGTCGCGCGCCGCAGACCTGGTGGTAGTGTGTCGTTTGCCACCGTCGAGGGACCATCACGTTGCCAGTCTTGGGACCACCGACAGCTGTGCGGAAGTGGAACGGGTTATCGCGCTGCTGAGCGGCGGACGTCTGTTTCCGAACGCCCGCCCAGCGGCAGATGAGTGCGTCCCCGGGACAGCCGGTCACGGAGATATGCTCGAGTACTACGCACCACCGATCGCCATAGACGGCACCGTGCGCGTCGAGCAGCCGTCTGGTGCGGCCTGCCCCGCCAGACGTTCATCGATCCAAAGCAGGGCTGCGGGCAACGCACTGATCGCGAGAATGGCGTGTTCGCTCAATTGGTCCCGCGTATAGGTCACCGGCGCCCCCGATGCGCACCACTGCGCCACCGTCTGGTCGACCGGCGCGATGGCGACGATCTCGTCGTTCACAGCGTGAAAGAGGAAGAGCGGCACGGTCGGTGCCGTGATGCCGTCGATCTCGTCGAACGACGCTTGTAGCTGCTCCAACAGTTGCGAAAAAGGGATCGTCAGGTAGTCGTTCATGTGCAGGAACGCGTACTTTTCCACGGCGGGCACCGAGCATTCGCCGCCACCCGCCGCCATCAGCGCTTTCCCGGCAGGCGTCAGATACGTGTCGAACACCGCTGCGATCCGCGGATCGGCGCGCATCATGCCCGGCAGGAGCGCCAGCAGGAAACCGGAGAATGGGCCGCCGTCGAGCGACCGCAGGTACTCACTCATGGGCTCCAACGGACCGCCTGCTCCACCGCCCCGAGCAACACCCACCAGTCGTAATTCGGGGGCGTAGGTCGGTTGAACCTGTGAGAGCCAAGCGCTGCCGTACGAGCCGCCGGAGTAGCCGAACGCAGCAACCAGAGTATCGGTGCCCGACAGGCCGAGTGGTGCGAACGCCTCGGCTGCGCGCAATCCGTCGAGCGCGGTATAACCCGGCTGATTCGGGGTGAGCAACGCCCCGTTCGCCCCCTCCCAGTCGGGTACGGAAATCGCATGACCTGACGACAACATCTGGTTGATCGAAATGAAATCCAGCGAGGCGTCGTACTTGTGGTCCATCGGGACCGCTCCTTGCCGGAGCGCGAACGAGGGAGCGCACTGCGGGGCCGAGGCATCTTCGGCAGCCTGATAACTGATCAAGCCTTTGACCTGCCCGGTTCGTGGCCGCAGCACCGTTGTCACGGTCGTGATGGGCTGACCGGCGGTATCGGTCGTTCGATACAGCAACTGCCAGGCATCGGCGTCCTGCGCCTGCGGACCCAGCGAGGCCACCTCGATGGGCCGCGAATTCAGCACGGTGCCCGGCGCCTTCGAGTCCCAGCCCAACGGCGGGGTGTAGAACGGGTCGTTCTGCGGAATCGGGATCGGCTCCGCACCACCGACCGCGATGGCAGTACCGGTAAAGCACAACACAGCCGAAACCGCGATCAGAACCGAGCGCAGCTGACCGCGTGTGACCACTGAACACGCTGCGCCACAAGACAATACGCCACTACCCAACATTCGGACTTCCCTCCCTGGAGGGGACCGACTCCCGCGAATCCCCCTGAGGGCAGTCAGATTACATTCCTCGACCGAGTTCGATACCCGAACCGACAACGAAAATCACGGCTGCCGCCCGCCCAGCTCGCCATGCGCCTCAGTCACCAACACTCGCCCGACGATCTCTATCGCGCTCGCTCATCGGCATTATGGGATGCCCGGGTGCCGTCGCCACGATCGGACCGCGCAGCAAATCTGGAACATGTTCCCCGAAAGGATCGCCTGGTGCCAGTGGTCCCACGACTGGCAACGTGATGTCCCTTCACGCTGGCAGGCGACAGGTAGTGGCCATCCCGCGACGTCCTCACTATGGACGTCGAAGACTTCCTCCGCTGGACCAGCCGAAACCCCGGCATCCCCGTCCCCGCAACGCGAGTCGCCCAACTTATCGAAACCGCGGTCCGCCCACCCGCAGGGGAAGCCAGGCTCCCGAGTGCCGACTGACTCTGGAGCCCGCTCCTGTAAGCGCCGTGATCAATAGCAGCTCAACATATTTGCCGGTTGCGGCAAGTTTGCAGGCAGCGCGGGCGGATGCCGCGAGCGTTGGTGGCCGATCGAGAGAGAGTTTTAGTTGATACTGCTAACGTTGGCGAGTCGTCGAGTTCTGGGCGGCTGGTAGGGCATCCGGTGATTACGTGTCGAAATCGCCTGTCTTACAGCTGCCGTGAGGTGACTCCAGTGACCTGCGGTGGCCCGGCCAGGGTTCCGGTTCTCGACGCGGACCTCATGGCCGGGGTCACTTATGGTCGGCGTCGCAAGGAGGGCTGAACTGAGTGCTGTGGCCGCAGGCTGTGTTATCGCCGCGGTGCTTTCATCGATCCTGGCCCCCTTCCTGATTCAACGTCTGGAGTCACGTCTTTGACCACGCCACCGTCTGTCCACACCACGGCGATCGGGGTCTGCCCCGTCCAGCAGGGTTCACCCACCGATGGCGGCGAACCGCGAGTGTTGTTGCACACTCCGGAGTTCGCCGCCGATCCGCATCGCGCCTACCGGGACGCGCGCACTCAGTACGGTTCGCTGGTTCCGATGGAGTTGGCGCCCGGGGTGTCGGCCACCCTCGTGGTCGGATATCAGACCGCGCTGCGAATTCTCAACGATCCGGAACACTTTCCGGCCGATCCGCGGCACTGGGAAAAGGGGGTTCCCGACGATTCGCCGATCAAGCCGATGATGATGTGGTATCCGAACGCACTGCGCAATGCCGGTGCGGCGCATGCCCGCTATCGGCAGGCCTACACCGGGAGTATCGACGGAATCGATCTGCACGCACTGCATTTCACGGTCGAGAAGATCGCCGTGCCGGTGATCAATTCCTTCTGTGCCTCCGGTGCGGCCGACCTGGTCACCCAATACGCGCTGCCGGTCGTATTCGAGGTGCTCAATCAGATGGTCGGCTGCTCGGCGGAACTGGGGCAGCGGGTCGCGACCGGTATGGCGATGCTCTTCGATACCGTCGAGGCCGCCGCCGGTATGGAGATGCTCAGCGCGGCGCTGATGGAGCTGGTACAGCTGCGGCGGGCGGAGCCCGGTGACGATGTCACCTCCCGGATGGCGCATCACCCGTCCAAGCTCGACGACACCGAAATGCTGTGCCAGCTGATCAGTTTCTATGGCGCCGGTATCGAACCGATGCAGAACCTGATCACCAACACCCTGTTGCTGATGCTCACCGACGACCGGTTCGGCGGCGATATGCTCGGCGGCAGCCTGTCGACCCGCGATGCGCTCGACGAGGTGCTTTTCAACGACCCGCCGATGGCGAACTTCAGCATTACCTACCCGCGCCAGCCGATCCTCATCGACAACACCTGGCTGCCAGCCCATCAGCCGGTCGTCGTCAGCCTGTCCGGCTGCAATAACGATCCCGCGATCCGCGGCGGGGATCGCACCGGCAACCGCTCCCATCTGGCGTGGGGCGCCGGACCGCATGCCTGCCCCGCCAAATCCGTTGCCTACCTGGTGGTGCAGGACGCCATCGATCAGCTGCTCGACGCACTCCCGGAAATGGAACTGGCCGTGCCAGCGGACGAATTGACCTGGCGGCCCGGTCCGTTCCACCGGGCCTTGGCGGCGCTGCCGGTCGAATTCCCGAAGTCCCCTCTGTTGCCAGTGTTCTAAGGAGATAACGATGGAGCATGAACCAATAGCCCTGGACCTGACCGGCGCCGATATCCAAGGCGAGAGCGAGCGGATCAGGGCGCGTGGGCCGGTCGCGCTGGTCGCATTGCCCGGCGGCGTGCCCGCGTGGTCGGTGACCGATGCCACCGTGCTCAAGAGCCTGCTGGCCGACCCCCGGGTGTCGAAAGATGCTCGGCAGCACTGGACTTCGTTCATCAACGGCGAGATCGCCCAGGAGTGGCCGCTGCACCCGTGGGTCGCGGTGGACAATATGTTCACCGCCTACGGTGCCGACCACCGCCGCCTGCGCAGGCTGGTCTCGCCCGCGTTCACCCACCGACGCACCACCGCGCTGCGTCCGCGCATCGAGGCCATCGTCGAGGGGCTGCTCAACGCGCTCGCGGCCACTCCACCGGGCGAAACCGCGGACCTGCGCGAGGGATTCGCGTATCCGGTACCGATCGAGATCATCACCGAAATGATGGGCGTGCCGGAACATCTCGGCCCCGGCATGCGCAAATGCGTCGACGGGTTCTTCGACACCTCGTTCGGGCCCGAGGAAGCACAGGCCAATTACCTCGAGATGTACCGTCTCGTCAGCGAACTCGTGGCCTACCGGCGCGAGACGCCCGGCGACGATGTGACCAGTGTGCTGATCGCCACCCGCGATGAGGATGACGGTTCGCAGCTGAGCGAGAAGGAACTCGTCGATACGCTGATGCTGGTCATCAATGCCGGGCACGAGACCACGGTCAACCTGCTCGACCAGGCGATCTTCGCACTGCTCACCCATCCGCAGCAGCGCGCGGACCTGGTCGAGGGCCGGGTGCCCTGGTCGGATCTGGTCGAGGAGACACTGCGCTACCAGGCGCCGGTCGCGCATCTGCCGCTGCGCTATGCCGTCGACGATATCGAGATCGGCGATATTCGAATCCCCAAGGGCGAGGCCATCCTCGCCTCCTACGCCGCGGCGGGCCGCGACCCGAACCTGCACGGCGCCACTGCCGCCGCATTCGACGTGCACCGGGCCAATAAGGAACATCTGTCCTTCGGTCACGGCGCCCATCACTGCATCGGCGCGCCGCTCGCCCGGCTCGAGGCGACCATCGCGCTCCCGGCTATCTTCGAGCGCTTCCCGAATCTGCGCTTGGCCGTCGACCCGTCGGAATTGGCTCCGGTCGGCAGCTTCATCTCCAACGGACACCGCACACTGCCGGTGTTCCTGGACTAGGACCGGGTCCAGATAGCTCCTGCCGTATCCAGGGGTCGGTCGAAGGTCGTCGAACGGTGGTCGCCCAGGCGGTATTTGACCGCCTTAGGACTACGCTCGGCGAGGAGTCGAAGTGGGTGGCGCAGCGATTTGTCTGGGCCGGGTATTAGTTCGGACGCCGAGTGGGGTGCCGTATCGGCGCCCCACCTGGCAGCGCTGCCTCGGGTACCGCTGTGCGACCTACTTGCCGCCCAGGGTTCGGATCGCGTCGAGTTGGGCCGGTGTCCCGAGGACGATCAGAATCGTATCGGCCTTCAGCGTGGTTTCGCCGGTGGGATTCGCGATGAACTGGCCGGTCGCCGTTCGGATGGCCAGTACCAGCGCGCCGGTTGTTTGGCGCAGTGCCGAATCCTTCAGGGAACGGCCGACCAAGGAGGATCCGGGGATGATCTCGACTTCTTCGATTCGGTAGTCGAGTGTGTCGTCGTGCATGACGACGTCGAGGAATTCGGCCACATTGGGCTGCAGGGCGAATGCGGCCATCCGGCGGCCGCCGATCAGCTGCGGGTTCACGGCTCGATTCGCACCGGCCCGCAGCAGTTTCGACTTCGAATCCTCGGTCCGGGCGCGGGCGATGATGACCAGGTCTTGGCGCAGTGCACGGCTCGACAAGGTCACGTAGACGTTGTCGGCGTCGCTGTCGAGCGCGGCGATCAAGGCTTGGGCGCGGCCGATTCCGGCGGCCTGCAGAATGCTGTCGTCGGTGACATCGCCGAGCACATTGGGGTATTCGAGATCCTGCAGGCGCGCCGGGTCGCGATCGACGATCACGATCTGCTTACCGAGTCCGCTGAGATATTGCACGCAGGAGCGGCCGACGCGGCCCCAGCCGCACACGATGACATGACCGGACATCCGGTCGATCCGGCGGTCCATGCGTCGCCTCTCCATTTGTTGGCGCAGATGTCCCTCGATGAGCGCCTCGAGCACGACACCGAACAGATACAGCGCGGTGCCCGCACCGACCAGGATGAGCAGCATCGTGAACACCATGCCCACCGCGTTGAGCGGGTGGACCTCGCGAAAGCCGACGGTGGTTATCGTGGTCACCGTCTGATAGAGCGCATCGAGCAACCCGAAACCGAGCAGGCCATACCCGATGGTTCCGACCAGCAGCATCAGCAAGAACGCCAAAAGCGCTCGGCTGATACGTCGTAACGGGCTCACGCGAGGATTGTCCACCCGCGGCAACGGTCGTATCCGGCAATTGCCGCGCGACGCGCGTTATGCGATTGTCGGTTGCTCCTCGGTCGGTATCGGGGAGATCGAACCCTCGACAACTCCGACGGCCGCGCCGACGGCGGCGCCCGCGGCGGCGGCCGGGGCGGCGATCACCGCATAGCCGATGGCCGCGCCGATAATGGGGACGACCACCAGGCCCGCCGGGAGGAACGGGATTCCGGCGATGAAGCCTGCGACCGCACCGACGGCGGCACTGGTGCTGGCGATCGGGCTCGCCAGGGTGGAGCCCACCGACGCGCCGATGACCGCGTCACCCACCACAGCACTGGCGATCTGGTCGGCACGAGCGCGTTCGACACCTCCCGACTGCATGGCCTGGGACAGTGCGGATTCGGTGCCCGCGGAAGCGTCATTGATCTGGGCGGCCACTTCGGGCGGCAGGAAGTCCGGGCGATCGACCTGGACTTTGCCGATCCGGATGCGATTGGCGGGGGCAGCGAAGGGTGCCTGCGGGACTTGGTCCGGCAGTGCCGCGTTCGGACTGTCCGGCACCGCGGAGTCCGGATCGGCCACGGGCGCGGCGGCGTAGTGCAGCGGCAAGGGTGTGAAGGCGGCCGGGTCGTCGACCGGAGCCGATGGATCGGCGATGAGCGCCAGTCCATAGGGAGTCCGCGACAGCGTCGCGGTACCGAGTGATTGCGACTCGGCACTGGCAGATGCGGTGCTGGTCAGGGCGACGGACAGGGGGAGCGCACTGGCTAGGATCAGTGCGGCTGTGCGTCGACGGATGGGATGAACCTGAACGGCGGGCTGATGTTGGCCCATGGGCTACCTCATTCCGAACATCGGTTGGTTACTTACCTACATTCGGAACAGTCCGCCTTTCGGATGAATACGAATTTCGAGGCGCTGTGGCCGGTCTGGCTTCATGCAATCGGTGACGCTGTCGGTGTAGGGCGAGCCCGGAGGCCGTTGGCCTGTCGGAGCAGTGTGAGGGCTTCCTCGGCGGGGGACCTGATGGGGGTTGTGCACACGATCAGGACCTGGTCCGGTGCACGGGCGATCGACAGGGTCTGCTGTGTCACCGTCACCGTGCCGACGACGGGATGGTGCAGTTGGTAGGACGCGGCGTCGCAGGGTATTACGCGGTGGTCACCCCAGAGCGCGACGACTCTGGGCTTTTCATCGTCAGCTCGCCGATCAGTTCCGCGAGCAGCGGGTCCTCCGGGTGCTTGCCGACGGCGATGCGCAGGTTGCCGACCACCGCGCGGGCCTTGCGCTTCCAGTCCGCGTACAGCTCGCGGCAGTGCGGGTCCAGAAACAGCATCCGGCTCATATTCGGCCGCAGCGCCGGGTCCTGCGGGCTGTGGAAGTCCAGGTGCCCGGCCAGCAGGGCATGCCCGAGCGTATTCCATGCCAGCACGTCGGTACGCCGGCCGAGCACCATCGCCGGGACGCCGTCGACGACGCGCAACAGATCGCGCGTGTCGTCGGCGAGTTTCTCGGGCCGTGGACGGCGCCCCCGGGGCGTGCGGCGGGTGGCATTGGCGAGCCGGTCGAGGTGTTGGCGCTCATGGTCGTCGAGCAGCAGAGCGCGGGCGATCGCGTCGAGTACCTCGGCCGAGGCCCCGCGGGACAGTCCTTGCTCCAACCGCGTGTAGTACGAGACGCTGACGCCCGCCAGCTGGGCCAGCTCCTCGCGACGCAGCCCGGCCACCCGCCTGCGAGGTCCGGTTTCGCGCAAGCCGACGTCCTCCGGTCGCAGCCGCGCCCGTCGGGCTTGGAGGAAATCGCCGAGTGGTCCGGGTCCGTCCATTTCTCCAGTATCCGGAGGGCGGCCCGACCGCAGCCACACCCTGCCAGGGGTAGGACAACGCGGGAGTGGTTCGTGCAAAACCTCGTGGACAGACTCGATCACATCGGGCCACGTGCCCCGAATCCGAGGACGGATCACATGGAGCAGATCACCCTGGGCGACGTCACCGTCACCCGCATCAAAGAGTTCTACGGCTCGGTCGAGATGACTCCGGGCCAGTTCTTTCCGGACAGCCCCGATGGCTCGTGGGACGAGCACCGCGGCGAGCTGGCTCCGGACTTCTGGAACCCGGAGACCGACGAGTGTCACTCGGCCGTCCAGTCCTGGCTGCTGCGCAGCGAGGGCCGCACGATCCTCATCGACACCGGCGTGGGCAACCACAAGGATCGGCCCTACGCGCCGGTGTGGAGCCGCCTGGATACGAACTATCTCGACAATCTCGCGGCCGCCGGCGTTCGGCCCGAAGATGTCGACATCGTGGTCAACACACACCTGCACATCGACCATGTCGGCTGGAACACCCGACTCGACGGCCGAACCTGGGTGCCGACCTTCCCGAACGCCACCTATCTGATGACGCGACGGGACTTCGAGTTCTGGGACCCGGCCAACGGATACCAACCCGTGCTGGGCCGCGGCAACCAGAACGTTTTCGAGGACAGCGTCACTCCGGTCCACCAGGCGAGGCAGACCCACCTGTGGGACGGGTCGTACCGGATCGACAAGAACCTGCGGCTCGATCTGGCTCCTGGTCACACCCCCGGCTCGTCCGTGCTCACCTTGCAGTCCGGCGGCGATCGGGCCCTGTTCGTCGGGGATCTGGTGCACACCGCGCTGCAGATCGTGGAGCCGGAGACCAACTCCTGCTTCTGTGAGGACCCGGCCGAGTCCCGGGCTACCCGGCACAAGCTGCTCGGCCGCGCCGCCGAAAGCAACGCGCTCGTCTTCCCCGCGCATTTCGGCGGCTCGGGCGCTGTGGAGGTCGAGCGCAATGGGTCGAAGTTCGCGATCAAGGGCTGGGCGGGCTTCTCCCTCATCGCCTGATCCCAGAAAGGAAGCGTTCCCGTGTCCCAGCACACATACCCGGTTGTCGAAACACCGGCGGGTCCCGTACGCGGGCGCCGCGACGGATTCGGTGAGCTTTACCGCGCCATCCCCTACGCGGCGGCCCCGACCGGCCCGGCTCGCTTCGCTCCACCCGCGCCGCACCCGGGCTGGCTCGGGGTCCGCGACGGCACCCTGCCCTCGCCCACAGCCCCCCAGCCGGCCCGTGACTTCGGCCGCCTCGACATGACCCCTTACTTCGGGCCCGGCTGGATACGAGGCGAGGAGTATCTGACCGTCGACGTCCATACCCCTGCCGCCGACACCGGCAGACGCCCCGTCATGGTGTTCGTGCACGGCGGTGGGTTCGTCAGCGGCTCGACTCGCGCCGCGCTCTACGACGGCAGCGCCTTCGCCCGCGACGGCGTCGTCCTCGTGACCGTGAACTACCGCCTCGGCATCCCCGGTTTCCTCGACCTGGCGGGCGCGCCTCCCAACCGCGGGCTGCTCGACGTGCTCGCCGCACTCAACTGGGTGCGGGACACGGTCGCAGCGTTCGGCGGTGACCCGGAAAATGTCACGATCTTCGGCCAGTCCGCGGGAGCCACGCTCACCGGTGCGCTACTCGCGACACCGGAGGCGAAAGGTCTGTTCCGCCGGGCGATCATCCAAAGTGGCAGCGGCACAGGTGCTTTCATTCCGGAACAGGCGCAGCGGATCACCGCTGCGGCGGCCGCCGCGCTGGGGGTCGAACCGACCGCCGAGGCGTTCGCCGCGATCCCGGACGAGCGCTTCCTGGAGATCCTGCCCGCATTGGGCGGCCTCGATCTTCGCACCAGCACCGCCACGGACCCGCTGGTCGGGCTCAGCTCGTTCAGCCTGGTCCTGCCGGTCCAGCCCGCCGACGGTCTCGCCGACGGCTCCGCCGCCGACGTCGACCTGCTCATCGGCACCAACACCGAGGAGGGGCACCTCTACCTCGTGCCGCAGGGCAACCTGGAGTCCGCTACGGAGGCCGACGTACTCGCCATCGCCGCACGGGTGCACGCGGACCCGATCACCGCCATCGCCGCGCACCGCGCAGCACGGCCCGATGCGACAACGGGCGAACTACGCTCCGCCATGCTCGGGGAGGCTCTGTTCGGGGCCGGAACGGCGCGCATGGCGCAGGCCCACGCGCGGATCTCGGGCGGCCGCACACACGTCTATTCGTTCGGGTACCGCTCGACGGCCCTGCACGGACGACTCGGTGCCGCCCACACCGTCGAGCTGCCTTTCGTGTTCGACATTGCCGACAAGCCGTGGCTGCACAGCGACACGGCCCTGCTCGGCCCCAACCCCGCCCTGGCCGGCCTCGCGGCTCAGATACACACTGCCTGGGTTGCGTTCGCCGGAACCGGAAACCCGGGGTGGGCCACCTACGATCCGCAACGACCAGTGGTGCAGACCCTCGGATGCTGAGCTTGCGACAGGTGCCCAACCTGTTGCCGACGCCTGGACAAACCGGTCACGCCGTCACTGTTCGGCTGTGGTTATAGAGGACGGTTCGCGCCGAACTCACCTTGCGGAGGACGGTGAATCGTTGCAGGTCGAAGTGGAAGTAGTGGGCGACCGATTCAGTCCGTGCGAGACGATGAAGATCATCTCGTTCCCTTGGACTTCTTTGCTGCCACGGACTCCTGATAGATGTCGGCGTAGGTCCGTGAGTCTTTTACCAGATCATCGGCAAAAGCCGCGACATCATTGCCGATGAGTTCCATGACTCCTTTGTCGGCCGCGACCCCTTCCTCGAAGAAATCGACAATCCCCGAGAGCAAGCTCCCGTCGAGCAGTTCGACCGGACCGATCTTGAAAAAGTACTTTTGAAGCTCCTTGTAAACGATCTGGTAATCGGGCGGGAGGGCCTTGACCCGCGCCATATGCGCCCGCCACTGTCTCTTACCTTCGATGATGTCGTGGATGCCCACCTTATCCTCCTAGCCGGCCCAGTTTCCTTGCGACGTTCTTGTTCAGCTGCTCGCGCCACTTGTCGCAATGACTTTTGGCTCCTTCTTCGCCAGCAATCGCCGCACAGAAGCCTTTGATGTCGTCGCCCAGTGCTTCGCGGACACTCTGACCATCCGACGCTGTTTCCTCGAGCAGCCCCAGAGCGCCGTCGAGAATCGGCATCAAATTGCGACCCGTGAAGTCTCCGTAGGGGAAGAGATGGGTCACGATCTCTTCCCACGCCGCTTGATACTCGGTCGGGAGGGCCTTGGCTCGAGCTTCGAAGGCTCTGAAGTCCCTGGTGAGATCGCTGCCTGTGATTGTCTCCCAGAAATTCATTTGTTGCTTTCCTTGAGATCATTGATGCGTGATGATACGTATTCCCATTTCGTCCAGAATGTCGCGAGTTCTTTGCGTCCAGCATCGTTGAGTGTGTAAAACTTGCGCGGCGGGCCGACTTCGGACGGTCGTTTTGAAACATCGACCAACCCGTTCTTCTCCAACCGCACCAGAATGGTGTAGACCGTCCCTTCGATGACGTCTGCGAAACCGAGTCCATTCAGTCGGCGCGTGATGGCGTAACCATATGTCTCCTCGGTGTCGATGATCTCGAGGACGCAGCCTTCGAGCGTACCTTTCAGCATTTCCGTCAAATTGTCCGTAGCGGGCCTCTTTCGATCGAAGACGCACTATTCAGTGCTACTGACTACCACTAGACTGTATCACAGAGTAGATGTCGAGAGACCCCTCTCGTAGAGGTCGTCACGGAGCGGCCATGGGTCCGGTCGGGCGTGGGCAGCGGTGCTCACGACGGTCGTGGGGTTCGCGCTCATCGGGCATCAGCGGCGAGCTCATCGATTCGAGCCAGGCCCATTGCGTGTAGGACCCGCGGCGCGGCGAGGCCGTCGGGATCACCGCGAGCCGCGTCGATATGGAACGGGCGGTCGGGCTTTCGCACGCGCATTTCAGCCGGTAGTTCCTGCGGGCGTTCGGAGAGTTGCCGCAGGGTGCTGACCAGGCGGTTGGAGCGGGGCGCGGCCTGCAGAGTCGACCGACCCCGAATACGACTCGGCCCTGTGCGGTAGCTACCGCAC
>NZ_JBSGEQ010000009.1:181912-275769 GCF_053602975.1 Nocardia sp. NPDC004278 | reverse complement strand
CCGATGGTACTGCACTCGACAGGGTGTGGGAGAGTAGGACACCGCCGGAACATCCTTGCGAAAGGCCCCCAACACAGTTGGGGGCCTTTTTGCGTAATATTGTCTTTTCTCGTGTGCGGTCCGATGTTTTGGAGCAATCTCACAGGGAACAGCCAGACTGTGTGCGGTTCGATCACGCATGATGGAGAGAGACAGTAGGTAGTAGTCGGCGCGGCATCCTCTGGACGGGAGAGCGTCGACCCAAACGGAGGTGTAATGGTCGCAGCGACGACAACCGCTGACCGCGCGCCGGTTGCTCCCCTCAGACCGCTTCGCTCGAGCGGGTGGCAACTGAGACTCCCGGCGACGTTCGGATATCTGGCGGCACTTGTCGCTGTCACCGTGGTCTTCTCCGTGCTCAGCGATTCCGCGCAAACGCGGATGGTGCTGCACGCGAGCACCAATCTGCACAATCTGCTGAACGGCCGTATCAGCACCGTGTTCTCGAGTGCGCTGGTGATCGGTGATGTCAGTGCCGCCTGGGTGCTGATCCCATTACTCGGCTGTCTGCTCGCCCTTGCCGAGCTGCGGTTCGGTGCGGTGCATATGGTGCGTGTCTTCCTGGCCGGACATATCGGGGCCACCCTCCTGGTCGCCGCTGGTCTCTGGATCGCCATCGAGGCCGATTGGCTGCCTGCGAGTATTCGGTGGGCCCAGGACGTGGGGGTCAGTTACGGCGCCATGGCGTTGGTGGGCGCGATCGTCGTCGCCATCCCGCATCGCTGGCGTATCGCCTGGTCCACCGTGTGGTTCATCGTTGCCGCCGAGGGTGTGCTGATCGAACAGACCTTCACCAATGTCGGCCACCTGGTCGCCTTCGGTATCGGGACAGCGGTCGGCTTCGGGATGATCCGGGCCAAGGCGGCGTCGACCCGCAGACTCACCAGGGTCGAATCCGGCCTGCTCGCCGTGAGCGCGATCCTCGCGGCCATCCTGCTCATGGGCTGACAATCCGATGCGACAGGGCTGACGCCAGGCGGGACCGGGCACTCACCTACAGTGCTTGGGTGCGCCTAGTGATTGCTCGCTGTCAGGTCGACTACGTAGGGCGACTCACCGCCCATCTCGCCATGGCCCGCCGATTGCTGCTGATCAAAGCGGACGGTTCGGTACTCGTGCATTCCGATGGCGGCTCATATAAGCCGCTCAACTGGATGAGCCCGCCGTGCTGGTTGGAGGAGCGCGATGGTGACGCGGTACCGGAGGGCGCGAAGGCCTTCTGGGTGGTCACCAATAAGGCGGGTGAAGAACTGCGCATCACCATCGAGGACGTCGAGCACGACTCCTCGCATGAGCTCGGCATCGACCCGGGTTTGGTGAAAGACGGTGTGGAGGCCCATCTTCAGGAACTGCTCGCCGAGCATGTGCAGACCCTCGGCCCCGGCTACACGCTGATCCGCCGCGAATACATGACCGCCATCGGCCCGGTGGACCTGCTCTGCCGTGATGCCGATGGCGCCACCGTGGCCGTCGAGATCAAGCGCCGCGGCGAAATCGACGGTGTCGAACAACTGACCCGCTACCTCGAACTGCTGAACCGCGATCCACTCCTGGCTCCGGTGGCGGGTGTCTTCGCGGCCCAGCAGATCAAGCCGCAGGCTCGCACCCTCGCCGAGGACCGTGGCATTCGCTGCCTGACCCTCGATTACGATGCCCTGCGCGGCACAGAGAGCAACGAATTCCGCCTCTTCTAGCAAATCCCCCCCGCCCGCTGTACACGAATTTGCTGGACGCGCACGGATTCGCCCCGCCAAGCCGTGCGCGGGGGTTGAGAACTGATGAGCTGTTTCTCGGCGTGGGTCAGCGTTATTTGGTAGTGCTCTGGATCAGTACTTGCCGGGAAGTTACCCGAAGAGGATGAATGCCTCGTGGAGGCCTTGTGAGACCTCAACTCCTCCGGGAGTCGGCAGTGGCCGGTGAAGGGAAGGGCTGCGGCGAGAGAATCGCTGAGACTCGCTCAACGGTAGGACGGACTGTGCGCGGTGTGCGCCGGGCCACGACCTAGGCTTGTGCCATGCCCCGACGGAAACCGCGGACGGAACGCCAGGTGGGCCGCTCGCACTCGGGCGGCTCGCCGACCAGTGACGTATTCGGTCGACGGGAGGCGGGGCCGGACAGCGACGAAATGTACATCGTGCGGACTGTTCCGGGCAGTCGGGCGATCAAAACCTATCGCTGCCCGGGCTGTGATCACGAAATCCCGCCCGGGGTGGCACATATCGTCGCGTGGGCGGTCGACGACGGTGAGGACGATCGCAGGCACTGGCATCGTGGCTGCTGGAACGGCCGTCGGACACGCCGGATTACGCGTCGTTGGTCGTGAATAGCGTTGGGGCACTGAAGCGCCCGTGCCACACATTAGGAAGGCCGCCCCGGTTCCGGGGCGGCCTTCGGTGTGAATTCGGTTGGGATGTTGCGTTTGTCGCCGCTCAGCCCGCCGGTGTCAGTTGCTGATTTCGACGTTCTCGCGCTCGTCGGCGTCGATGTCGTCTTCCTCGGCCGAGACCTCGGGGATCGCCTTGGTGCGCGAACCACCGGTGACCGACTTGGTGCCGCCGCCGATCGACTTGCGCTGATCCGGAACACCGTCCAGCAGTTCGCTTTCCCGGTTGACCGCCGCGAGCATGGCGGGCACCGAGTCGAGCTGACCGCGGATCCCGAGCAGCTGGGCGAGCACCCGGCCGCGCAGCACGCGCATCTCCTCGGCGAGTTCCTTCGCGTGCGCGATCTTGCGCTCGGAGGTCTGGGTGGCGGAGGTGATGAGGCGGTTGGACTCGTCGGTCGCGTCCTTGATCCGCTGAGCGGCCTCGGCGCGGCTGGTGGCCTCGAGCTCCTCCATGGCGCGGGTGAGCTTGGTGCGACGCTCGGCCATGGTGGCCTCGAAGTCCTGCTGGGTCGCCTTGCGCTTGGCGTCGGCTTCCTTGCCGAGACGGTCGGCCTCGGCCTGGGCGGCCTCGATGATCTTTGCGGATTCGGTACGCGCATTCGCGAGGGTCTGCTCGAATTCGATTTCGAGCGCCTCGCGCTTCTCCTTGGTTTCGGCGAGCAGCGATTCGTACTTACCACGCATTTCGGTGGCCTGCTGCTCGGCGATCGACACCATTTCCGCCGCCTCGGCCTGCGCAAGAGCGCGCACTTCGGAGGCCTCGTCGGAGGCCAGCCGCAGCATCCGAGAGATGCGGTCGGACATACCTTCCGCAGTGGTTGGCGGAACCGAAAGGCGATCGACTTCCTTACGGAGTTCGTCGATCTCGTCCCGCGCGTCCTCCAGCTGGCTGGCGAGGTTACGGGCTTGCGCCGCAGCGGCATCCCGATCTGTGGCGGTGACCCTTAACTCGGCATCGAAACGGTCGAAGTAGTTGCGTACCTCGTCTTGCGCATAACCCTTGCGCACAACGGTGAAGGGCAGTGCAACGAAGCGATTGCGATCGGACTCAGGTGACGACATGGCACACAAACTACAGCCTACTTGCACCTCATGGTGACTCGACCGCGAATGTGATCCGGACGAGTTTTTCAGGCCCGATCTTGATACTAGTGCGTAACATTCGAGTTCGGCTCGACCAACTCGATCAGCACACCGCCAGCATCCTTCGGGTGTATGAAATTGATGCGGGAATCCGCGGTTCCGTGCCGAGGGGCGTCGTACAGCAAACGCAGACCTCGATCACGAAGATACGTGGAGACGGCCTCGATATCGGTGACCCGATAGGCGAGTTGCTGAAGTCCCGGTCCGCTGCGGTCGATGAACTTGGCGATTGTCGAGTCCGCGTTCAAAGGAGCCAGCAACTGCAGAGCAGTCGCGCTGTCCGCTGCGCCGGGCAGCGACAGCATCGCCTCGTGCACACCCTGCGCCTCGTTGATCTCACGATGGGTCTCGATCATGCCGAGATTCTCGGCGTACCAGGCGATTGCGGCATCCAGGTCCGGCACGGCGATGCCGACGTGGTCGACGGCGATGACGTAGTCGCCGGGGATGAAGTTCGACGGGTCCATAACGTTGCTCACCAATCGAACGTAGCGCCTGATCGGACGCAGTCGGGCGGAAGGCCGTCATTAGTCCTTGCGCTCGGCCCAGCGCAGGCGAGGGCACCGCGTACCTGGAGAGGGTCGGTCGAGTAGGACAAGCTACCGTTGAGTACAGAGGTTGACGCCGCGCATTGTTCCGTGCAGTACGGAGTGTGCGGCGCTGTTCCGATCAATGAATGCGAGGCTCGTCGTGACCACAACCGTGATCGTCTCCGGTGCGCGTACCCCGGTCGGTCGGCTGCTCGGGGGTCTGAAGGACTTCAGCGGTTCCGACCTGGGCGGTTTCGCCATCAAGGCGGCGCTGGAGAAGGGCGGCATCGCGCCGGAGCAGGTCGACTACGTGATCATGGGCCAGGTGCTCACTGCGGGCGCGGGCCAGATCCCGGCCCGGCAGGCCGCGGTCGCCGCCGGCATCCCGATGGATGTGCCCGCGCTGACGCTGAACAAGGTGTGTCTGTCCGGTATCAACGCGATCGCACTCGCGGATCAGTTGATCCGCGCTGGCGAGTACGAGATCGTCGTCGCCGGTGGCCAGGAATCCATGAGCCAGGCCCCGCATCTGCTCGAAAAGAGCAGGGAGGGCTTCAAATACGGCGATGTGACGATGCGTGACAGCATGGCCTACGACGGTCTGCACGACATCTTCACCGACCAGCCGATGGGTGCGCTGACCGAACAGCGCAACGACACCGAGCCGGTCAGCCGGGAGGATCAGGACACGTTCGCGGCGGCCTCGCATCAGCGGGCGGCGGCGGCATGGAAGAACGGCGTCTTCGATGACGAGGTGGTTCCGGTCGCGGTGCCGCAGCGCAAGGGCGATCCGGTCCTGGTGAGCACCGATGAGGGCATCCGCGCGGACACCACCGCCGAATCGCTGGCCAAGCTGCGCCCGGCCTTCCGCAAGGACGGCACCATTACCGCTGGCACCGCATCGCAGATCTCCGACGGTGCGGCCGCGGTGGTCGTGATGAGCAAGGAGAAGGCGCAGTCGCTCGGTCTGAGCTGGATCGCCGAGATCGGCGCCGCTGGCGTTGTCGCCGGTCCGGACTCGACCCTGCAGGATCAGCCCGCCAATGCCATTGCCAAGGCCTGTGCGCGCGAAGGCATTTCGCCCGCCGAGCTGGATCTGGTCGAGATCAACGAGGCGTTCGCGGCGGTCGGTATCGCCTCGACCCGCAAGCTGGGCATCGATCCGGAGAAGGTGAACGTCAACGGTGGCGCGATCGCCATCGGCCACCCGCTCGGCATGTCGGGCGCGCGCATCCTGCTGCACCTGGCGCTGGAGCTGAAGCGGCGTGGCGGCGGTATCGGCGCGGCCGCCCTGTGCGGTGGCGGCGGTCAGGGTGACGCCCTGATCATCAAGGTTTAGTTCCCGTTTCCGTCGGCCCCGGCATATACCGGGCCGACGGGGGCCGCGGGCCGAAGTGTGACCAGTTCAACTACGACGCGTCGTAGCAGTCCGGCACAATGGTGGCCATGGGCAATTTCTTCGACACGACCACCGTGGCCAAGCGGTTCCGCTTCATCGCTGTGCTGGAGGCGATCTCCTGGGTTTTCCTGATCGTCGGCATGGTGTTCAAGCGCCTGCCCGAACCGGTCACCTGGCCGGTCAGGGTGTTCGGGATGACGCACGGCATCATCTTCATCCTGTTCGTGATCACCGCGATCCTCGCCGCCCGTGAGCTGGCCTGGAATGCCAAGACCACGGTGCTCGCACTGTTGTCGAGCATTCCGCCGTTCTGCACCGTGCTCTTCGAGGTTTGGGCGGTGCGCGCGGGCCAGCTCGGTGAGCTGAGCAACGTCACTTCCGCCGACACCGGAGCCCCGACGACTGCGTCGTATTAGCGGGACTCGCAGGCTCGCCGTGGTTACGCAAACTACCGCCTACGAGCCCTGAACTCCCCCCGCGGCGACGCCGTGACAAACTGGAAGCCGTGACTCGACCTGCCGCACGCCGCCCTTCGCCTGCCGTTGCCGCCGCTATGTCCGGTGCGGTGGATCTGTCCAGTCTGAAGCAGCCCCCGGCCGGTCCGTCGGGTGGTGGGGGCGGCGACTACGCCGTCTCCGAGGTGGACTTCGAAACGAAGGTGCTGCGCCGGTCGATGCAGGTGCCGGTGGTGGTCGCGCTGTACTCGCAGCGCAGTCCCGGCAGTGTCGAGTTGGTGCGCACGCTGGAGCGACTGGTCGTCGAGGGCGGCGGCACCTGGGATCTGGCCACCGTCGAGGCCGAGAGCAATATGCGCATCGCCCAGGCGTTCGGTGTGCAGGGCATTCCGACGGTGATCGCCGTGGCGGGCGGTCAGCCGCTCGCGGACTTCCAGGGCGCCCAGCCGGAGCCGCAGGTGAAGCAGTGGCTCAGCGCGGTCATCGACGCCGTCGCGGGCAAGCTGGAGGGCGACGACGGTGCCGAGCCGCAGCCCGTCGACGACCCCCGTTTCGTCGCCGCGGAGGCCGCGCTGGAGCGCGGTGACATGGCGAGTGCCGAAGCGGCCTATGAGGCCATAATCGCCGCCGAGCCGGGCAATGAAGAGGCAAAGAACGCGCTGCGACAGTTGCGCTTCCTGTCCCGTGCCCAGGCCGTCCCGGACTCCGCGATCGCCACCGCGGACGCCGATCCGGCCAATATCGACGCCGCCCTTGCTGCCGCCGACGTGGAGATGCTGCACCAGCAGCCCGATGCCTCGTTCGACCGGTTGATCGCGGTGATCAAGAAGACAGCGGGCGATGACCGCACCAAGGCCCGCACTCGCCTGCTCGAACTCTTCGAATTGTTCGACCCGGCAGAACCTTTTGTGGTCGCCGCGCGCCGCAAGCTCGCCGCGGCCCTCTACTGACGGGCGCGCCCTCGGGGAGTCAGAGCTCGGGGGTGAGCCAGATGGCGCTGTTGGGGGGTAGGGCGACGGTGGCGGAGGCGGGGCGGCCGTGCCACGGTTCGTCGGTCGCCTTGATACCGCCGAGGTTTCCGATGCCGGAGCCGCCGTATTCGACGGCGTCGGTATTGAGGATTTCGCGCCAGGTGCCGGTGCTCGGCAGGCCGACGCGGTACTCGCCGTGGACCGAGCCGGAGAAATTGAAGACGCAGGCGATGACCGAGCCGTCGGAGCCGTAGCGCAGGAAGGCGATCACATTGTGGTCGCGGTCGTCGGCCTGGATCCAGGAATAGCCCCCCGGGCTGGTGTCCTGGCTCCACAGCGCGGGATGGGCACGATAGACCGCGTTCAGATCCCGCACCGCGGTCGTAATGCCCTGGTGCAGTGGGTTTTCCAGTTCGTGCCAGTCCAGGCCGCGGTCGTGCGACCATTCCCGGAACTGGCCGAAATCCTGTCCCATGAACAGCAATTGCTTACCGGGATGCGACCACATGTAGGCCAGCAGTGCGCGCACGCCCGCCGCCTTGGCGAAATCGTCGCCGGGCATTCTGGTCCAGAGTGTGCCCTTGCCGTGCACGACCTCGTCGTGGCTGATGGGCAGCACGTAGTTCTCGCTCCACGCGTACACCAGCGAGAAGGTGATCTCGTTGTGGTGCCAGGAGCGGTGGATCGGATCGCGACCCAGGTAGCCGAGGGTGTCGTGCATCCAGCCCATATTCCACTTCATGGTGAAGCCGAGACCGCCGACATCGGTGCCGCGGGTGACACCGGGCCAGGTGGTGGACTCCTCGGCGATGGTGACGACGCCGGGGTGGTAGCGATGCACGGTTTCGTTCAGGTCCTGCAGGAAGTCGACGGCCTCCAGATTCTCTCGGCCGCCGTGCACATTGGGTTCCCAATCTCCGTCGGCGCGTGAGTAATCCAGGTACAGCATGGAGGCGACGGCATCGACGCGCAGTCCGTCGATGTGGAATTCCTCGATCCAGTACCGCGCGTTGGCGACCAGGAAGTTGCGCACCTCATTGCGGCCGAAGTCGAAGATGTAGGTGCCCCAGTCGAGCTGCTCGCCGCGGCGCGGGTCGGCGTGCTCGTAGAGTGCGGTGCCGTCGAAGCGGGCCAGGGCCCATTCGTCGCGGGGGAAGTGGGCGGGCACCCAGTCGAGCAGGACGCCGATGCCTGTGGTGTGCATGCGGTCGACGAAGGCGCGGAAGTCGTCGGGGGAGCCGAAGCGGGCGGTGGGTGCGTAGTAGGAGGTGACCTGATAGCCCCAGGAGCCGCCGAACGGATGCTCGGCGATCGGCAGCAGTTCGATATGGGTGAATCCGGCGGCGTGCACGTAATCGGCCAACTGGTCGGCCAATTCGCGATAGCCGAGGCCGGGCCGCCACGAGCCGAGGTGCACCTCGCAGACGCTCATCGGCGCACGGGTCGGATCGGTGCGCTCGCGTGCGGCGATCCACTCGCTGTCGGACCAGGTGTAGGTGCTCTTGGTGACGACAGATGCGGTGGCAGGCGGCATCTCGGTTGCGAAGGCCAGCGGATCCGCGTGATCGACGGTTCGGCCGTCCGCGCCGTGTACCCGATACTTGTACTTCGTGCCCACTTCGACGCCGGGCACGAAAACCTCCCACACCCCGGAGGAGCCGAGTGCGCGCATCGGCGCGGTGTGTCCACTCCACCCGTCGAAATCCCCGATTACGGTGACGCCGCGGGCATTCGGTGCCCAGACGGCGAACGAGGTGCCGTCCACCTCGCCATCGAGGGTGGTGTAGTGACGCGGGTGCGCGCCGAGCATGTCCCACAGCCGCTCATGGCGGCCCTCGCCGAGGAGATGCAGATCCAGCTCACCGACGGTGGGCAGGAAGCGGTAGCCGTCCGCGCTGATGATCGTCTGTCCGCCTTGGTAATTGGTGACGATGCGGTAGTCCATCAGATCGGAGTGCGGGACGGCACCGGCGAAAACGCCGTGCCCCAACGACTTCAGCGGATGGTCCACACCGCCGACCCGGGCGAAGACGGTATCGGCGCGGGGGCGCAGCACTCGGATGACGGTGCCATCGGGATGTGGATGCGCGCCGAGCACGGTGTGCGGGTCGGTATGTGTGCCCGCCGCGAGCAGCATCAGGTCGCGGCGCTTCATCGAAAGGTCCTGCGGAAGGCCAATTCCGCGCGTGCCTGCTGCGGTACCGCGGGCAGCGTGAGGATATGGGCGACCGCGTTGGCCGGATCCAGCCGTACATAATTCGTCTGCGCCCAGTGGTATTCCTCGCCGCTGACCTCGTCGAATACCACCGGATGGTCATGCCATTCGCGGCCGATCGCGGGTAGATCGAGCGAGATCATGCCCCATTCGGCCGCATAGGGATTCAGATTCACCACGACCAGCACGGCATCGCCGCTGACCGGATCGACCTTCGAATAGGCGAGTAGCGCATCGTTGTCCACGTGGTGGAAGTGGATGCACCGCAGCTGCTGTAGCGCCGGATGTGCGCGGCGGATCTCATTGAGCCGAGTGATCCACGGCTCCAGCGATTCTCCGCGCGCGAGCGCCGCGGCGAACGGACGCGGGCGCAGTTGGTATTTCTCCGAATCCAGGTATTCTTCGCTGCCCGGCCGGACCGCCTGGTGCTCGAAGAGTTCGAATCCGGAGTAGACACCCCAGGTCGGGGCCATGGTCGCGGCGAGCACGGCGCGAATGGCGAACATGCCGGGCCCGCCGTGCTGCAGGCTTTCGTGCAGGATGTCGGGGGTGTTGACGAATAGGTTCGGCCTGGCCTCATCGGCCTTGGCGGCCAGCTCGTTGCCGAATTCGGTCAGTTCCCATTTGGCGATGCGCCAGGTGAAATACGTATAGGACTGGCTGAATCCGCGGCGGGCCAGACCGTAGAGCCGGGCCGGTCGAGTGAACGCCTCGGACAGGAAGATCACATCGGGATCGGTGCGCCGCACGGTCGCGATCAGCCACTCCCAGAAGTCGGCGGGCTTGGTATGCGGGTTGTCGACGCGGAAGATCTTGACACCCAGGCCGATCCAGTGCCGCACGACGCGCAGGACCTCCGCGTACAGACCGTCCGGATCGATGTCGAAATTGACCGGGTAGATGTCCTGGTACTTCTTCGGCGGATTCTCGGCGTAGGCGATGGTGCCGTCCGGGAGCGTGGTGAACCACTCCGGGTGGGCGGCGACCCATGGATGATCCGGTGCGCACTGCAGGGCCAGGTCGAGTGCCACTTCGAGGCCGAGTTCGGTTGCGGTGGTGACGAATTCGGCGAAGTCGGCGGTGGTGCCGAGTTCGGGATGGATGGCGTCGTGTCCGCCGTCCTTCGAGCCGATCGCCCACGGGGAGCCGACATCACCCGGTTCGGCGGAGAGCGCGTTGTTGCGGCCTTTGCGGTTGATCTCGCCGATCGGGTGGATGGGCGGCAGGTAGACCACGTCGAAACCCATGCTGGCAATGCGCGGCAATTCCTTGGTGGCGGTGGCGAAATTGCCGTGGATCGGGTTGCCTTCGGCATCGTGGCCGCCCGTCGAGCGCGGGAAGAACTCGTACCACGAGCCGTACAGCGCGCGTTGGCGTTCCACCAGCACGGTGTGCTGCGGGCCGCGGGTGACCATGTCCCGCAATGGCGTAGCGCGCAGGATCTCGGCGACCTCGGTGCCGAATGCGGGCGCGACACGAGCGGGTAACTGTTCATCGCTGCGCAGCGCCGCCGCTGCCGCGCGCAACCGCTCGAACTGCTTCTTGGGTACGGCCTGCGCGACGCGTTCGAGCAGCCGGGCGCCGAGTTCGAGATCGTTGTCCAGATCGGCGGCGCTCTGACCGACGGCCAGCTTCGCCTCCACCGCCGCCCGCCAGGTGGCGATCGGATCGCTCCAGCCCTCGATGCGGTAGGTCCACGCGCCCGGCAGGTTGGGGACGAAGGTGGCGTTGAAGACGTCCGGCTCGAAGTCCGGTGTCATGCGAATGCGGGTGGTCCGCGCCGATCCGGGACCGCGTACCGCAAGCGTGGCGGAGACGGCGTCATGCCCCTCGCGCCAGACCACGGTGCGCACCGGAAAGACCTCGCCGACGGCGGCCTTCGCCGGGCGGCCGCCCGGTATCGACGGGGCGGTGTCATCGATGGCGATGCGGCCGGTCACGTCGACCAACCTACCGGGTGTGGGGCGGTTGGTCCGGATCAGCGTGCGTCGGCCGCCAGTCCGAGGCCGAGCGCGACCAAGATCGCGCCGAGGGCGCGTTCCACCCGCTGGCGGATGCCGGTGCGACGCAACCAGGTCCCGGCCCGATCGGCCGCCAGCACGATGCCGACGCACCAGGCCGTATCGATGACCAACTGGATGGCCGCCAGGATGAGCACGGTCGGCAGTACCGGACCGGTCGACGGCAGGAACTGCGGCAGGATCGTCAGGCCGAAGACGGCCGCCTTCGGATTCGCGGCAATCGAGATCAGCGATGCGCGGAAGGCCGAGCCGGGGGTGCGGCCGGTGGGCAGCATCTTGGTCATGGTGGCGCCGAATTCGTCGTCGCCGCGCGCCCCGCGCCAGGCCTGTACGCCGAGCCAGATCAGCACCAGCGCGCCGATGACGTGCACCGCCGTATTCATGAACCGGTTCGCGACCAGCAGCACCGACAGGCCCGCGCCACCGGCGAGCGTCCATCCGAACACACCTATTTCGTTCCCCGCCACCGCGGCCAGACCCGCCGCGCGGCCGTCGCGCACCGCGCGCTGGAGGAACAGTGCGGTCGCGGGTCCGGGTAGGGCGGCCAGGATGAGACAGGCCAGCAGGAACTGTGGGAGCACATCGATCCAGTGCGGCATCAGCCGATGCTGCCATTTGTGCCGAGGTTGTCGCGACCGATATTCCGGCGGGTCCGTGTCGGTGGGCGGCTGGTGCATTGCACTACAACGGGCCCGGCGCGGGTAGTCCTGTCGTCGGGTCCGCGGGTAGTCCTGTCGTCAGGTCTGTGCGCGGGTCCGCTGGTGCGTGCGCACGGGTGACCTGGGGCGCTGTGGCCACCCGGGGACTCGGTATTCGGTAGGGTTCCGCACGTGAAGGCACTTCGTCGTTTCACCGTCCGTGCCCATCTGCCCGAGCGTTTGGCGGCCCTGGGCGAACTTTCCACGAATCTGCGCTGGTCGTGGCATTGGCCCACGCAGGACCTGTTTGCCGAGCTCGATCCCGAGTTGTGGCGCGAGGTGAGCCGCGATCCGGTGCGGATGCTGGGGGAGGTGCCGGCGGCGCGGCTCGACGAGTTCGCCGCCGACGCGGACTATGTCGGCCGGGTGAACGCCGCGGCCGCGGATCTGCACGACTATCTGACCCGGCCGGGCTGGTTCCAACGGCAGACCGACGAGCCGGTGCGCGGTATCGCCTACTTCTCGATGGAGTTCGGCGTCACCGAGGTACTTCCGAACTATTCGGGCGGGCTCGGGATTCTCGCCGGTGATCATCTGAAGGCCGCCTCCGATCTGGGGTTGCCATTGATCGGCGTCGGATTGCTGTACCGCTCCGGCTATTTTCGGCAGTCGCTGACCGCGGACGGCTGGCAGAGCGAGCACTATCCGGCGCTCGACCCGCAGGGCCTGCCGCTGCGATTGCTGACCACCGACGGCGCGCCGGTGCTGATCCATGTCGCGATGCCCGACCAGCGGGTGCTGCGGGCGCGGGTGTGGATCGCGCAGGTCGGGCGGGTGCCGCTGCTGCTTTTGGATTCCGATATCGCCGAGAACGATCCGGAGCTGCGCTCGGTCACCGACCGGCTCTACGGCGGCGATCAGGACCATCGGATCAAGCAGGAGATCCTGGCCGGTATCGGTGGGGTGCGGGCGGTGCGCGCATACACCCGTGCGGCCGGACTGCCGGATCCCGATGTATTCCACATGAACGAGGGCCACGCCGGATTCCTCGGCGTCGAACGGGTCCGTGAATTGGTTTCGACCGGACTCGATTTCGACACGGCGCTGGCCGCGGTGCGGGCGGCGACGGTGTTCACCACGCATACTCCGGTGCCCGCGGGTATCGACCGCTTCCCGATGCCGTTGGTGCGCAGGTACTTCGGCGGCGGCCACGGTGAATCCGAATCCGCGATGCTGCCCGGGCTTTCCATCGACCGGATCGTGGCGCTGGGCCGCGAAGCCGATCCGTCGGTGTTCAATATGGCGCATATGGGCTTGCGACTCGCTCAGCGCGCCAACGGTGTTTCCAAACTGCACGGCGAGGTGAGCCGTGCCATGTTCGCGCCGCTGTGGCCCGGATTCGATGCGACCGAGGTGCCGATCGGTTCGGTCACCAATGGTGTGCACGCTCCGACCTGGGCAGCGCGCGAATGGTTCGATATGGCCCGCGAATACATCGGACCCCAGCTGGTCGAGGAGGCGCGGGGCTGGGAGAAGCTGCGCGATATCGACCTGGCTGAACTGTGGTCGACCCGGAATACCTTGCGCGCCACCCTCGTTGCCGAGGTGCGCCGCCGGGTGCGCGCCTCGTGGTTGGAGCGCGGTGCCGCATCGGCCGAATTGGATTGGGTCGATGGCGTTTTCGATCCGAATGTGCTGACCGTCGGCTTCGCCCGGCGGGTGCCGACCTACAAGCGGCTGACCCTGATGTTGCGCGATCCGCAGCGCTTGCGTGCGCTGCTGCTGAATCCGGATCGGCCGATGCAGTTGGTCGTCGCGGGTAAGAGCCATCCGGCCGATGACGGCGGCAAGGCGCTGATCCAGCAGGTCGTCCGCTTCGCCGACGATCCGCAAGTGCGCCATCGCATCGTCTTCCTGCCCGATTACGACATGTCGATGGCCCGCTACCTGTACTGGGGTTGCGATGTGTGGCTGAACAATCCGCTGCGTCCGCTGGAGGCCTGCGGCACCTCCGGGATGAAGTCAGCGCTCAATGGCGGGCTCAACCTCTCCATCCGCGATGGCTGGTGGGATGAGATGTACGACGGCGAAAACGGTTGGGCCATACCGACCGCCGACGGCGTCACCGACGAACACCGCCGCGACGACCTCGAGGCGGCCGCCCTCTACGACCTCTTCGAACGCATGGTGGCACCGCGGTTCTACGACCGCGATCGCTCCGATATGCCGGTGCGCTGGGTCGAGATGGTGCGCCACACCCTGGAAACCCTCGGGCCGAAGGTGCTGGCCTCCCGCATGGTCCGCGACTATTCGGTCGAGTACTACGCGCCCGCCGCGGTCGCCGGGAAACGTGCGAGCGCCGACGAATTCGCCGGTGCCCGAGCGATTTCGGAGTACCGCCGTCGAGTGGAGGCCGCTTGGCCCTCGGTCAAGGTGATCCAGGTCGACAGCGCGGGCCTGCCCGACACCCCCATCATCGGCGCCGAACTCTCCCTCTCCGCCCGCATCGACCTCGGCGGTCTCAGCCCCGCCGACGTCACCGTACAAGCCGTACTCGGCCGCGTCTCCCCGACCGACGACCTCTCCGACATCAGCAGCTACCCC
This sequence comes from Nocardia sp. NPDC004278, assembly GCF_053602975.1. NCBI lineage: Bacteria > Bacillati > Actinomycetota > Actinomycetes > Mycobacteriales > Nocardiaceae > Nocardia > Nocardia sp. NPDC004278. Next base: position 261,368 of record NZ_JBSGEQ010000009.1, on the reverse strand, counting down.
ATGACCCACACCGGATCCGAGTCCGGCACAGACCTTTTCACCGTCGAAACCCCGGTCCCGCTCTCCGGTGCCGTCGGCTACACGATCCGCATACTCCCCCATAACGAATTACTCGCCGGCGACGCCGAACTGGGCTTGGTCATCGCTCCGAGCGCCTAACCGGTGTCGGCGCTGTGAAAGCGCCGGATGCGACGCTCGACGATCTCGGCCCCGTACGCGATGCGAGTCGGCTGTCGGATTCCCCCAGGATCGGGACCGGGCGTAACAACTTCGCGAGTTGGACCAGGCCCTTGGGGTCCCAGAAGCTGAAGCGGAGTATGCGGTGGGGGTGGCTGCTTCGAAATCGAAAAGGCGAGCCAGAGCATGATCGTCGCCTTGGTGCCCCTGGTGAAATCCAGGCCGCGAAAGGTGGTGGCGCCGCCGAGCGGGGAGATGGCTATCGTGACCTGCTCACGAATGTCCGCACCCGGCCCATGGGGCGAGTTCTCGGGTTCAGTGAACTGTCAGCTACCGTTCCCTGGCACCCTTGTACTAATTTTCGACTGGAGAACCCTATGGTCACCGACGTTCTGAGCCGGACCCGAGGACGCTTGGACACGTACTTCGGCATCAGTTCGAACGGCTCGACCATTAAGCGTGAGCTGATGGCCGGAACGATCACCTTCCTGGCCATGTCCTACGTGCTCGCGGTGAATCCATCGGTACTCGGCGACCAGGGCGCGCTCGGCGCCAAGGGCATCCCCATGCAGGCGGTCTTCACCGCGACGGCCGTCGCCGCGGTATTCGGCACGCTGGTGATGGGCATATGGGCCAGATATCCCATCGCGCTCGCGCCGGGTATGGGCCTCAATGCCTTCTTCGCCTACTCGGTGGTGCTCGGAATGGGAATCCCGTGGCAGGCGGCGTTGTCGGGAACCTTCCTGTCCGGGGTGATCTTCTTCGTGCTCGCGGTCACCAAGGTGCGCGAACGCATTCTCGATGCGATTCCGATGCAGATGAAGCTTGCCGTCGGTGCGGGCATCGGCATGTTCGTGGCGTTCCTCGGCCTGAAGAATGCGGGCATCGTGGTCAATAGCGATGCCACGCTGGTCACGCTCGGCAATTTCACCAAGGGCACCACCTTGCTTGCGCTGTTCGGCCTGGTCGTGACCGTGGTGTTCCTGGTCATCGGCTGGCACGGCGCGGTGCTGTACGGCATCGTGCTCACGGCGGCGGTCGGCGTCATCAGCGGTCTGGTGGATCTGCCGCACGGTGTCGTCGCGATGCCGCGGGGGCTCGAGCACACCTTCGGCCAAGCGATCATCCATCTGCCGGACGCCTTCACCGGCCAGATGGCCGTCGTCATCCTCACCATGCTGTTCGTCGACTTCTTCGACTGCTCCGGCACCCTGATCGGCGTGGCCAACCAGGCCGGGTTGCTCGACAAGGACGGCAAGTTGCCGCGCGCGGCCAGTGCACTCGCCGCCGATTCGGTGGGCACCATGGCGGGCGCGGTCATCGGCACCTCCACCACCACCGCCTATGTCGAATCGACCGCGGGTGTCTCGGCGGGCGGGCGGACCGGCATGACCGCGGTAACCACCGCGGGCTGGTTCCTGATCGCCATGTTCTGCTACCCGATCTTCGCGGTCGTCGCGGGCTCGTCCGCCATAACCGCGCCCGCGCTCATCGTGGTCGGCGTGCTCATGGTCCGTGCGCTCGGCGAGATCGACTGGAACCGGCTGGAGTACTCGATCCCGGCCTTCGTCACCGTCATCATGATGCCGCTGACCTACTCGATCGCGAACGGACTGGCGATGGGGATGCTGTTCTACCCGATCGTCATGACCGCGAAGGGGCGCGTCAAAGAGGTGCATCCGGCGATGTGGGCGCTGCTGGTGATGTTCCTCGGATACTTCTTCTTCCTGGCGGAATAACACCGAGGATCGCGCAGTTGGCGTGCACTGTGCGATAATCGGACCGCAGTCCGTTTCATTGCCGAGGCTAACAGTCACTGTTCGAACCGATGCAGGGATGGGGACCAGCATGAACAAACACAGCACGCTCGAGCGCCCCGGCGGCTCGAGTATCACGACTCTCGACAACTCCGCCACCGATCTCGGCCTCTTGCTGCTGCGCGTCGTCTTCGGTGGCCTGCTCGCCGCACACGGCAGCCAGAAACTGTTCGGCTGGTTCAACGGCCCGGGCTGGAGCCGCAATGCCGCGACCTTCGATTCGATGGGTTACAACCCGGGCAAACTGTTCGGCACGCTTGCCGGACTGAGTGAGTTCACCGGCGGCATCCTGCTGGTGCTCGGCCTGCTGACCCCGCTGGCCTCGGCCATCGTATTGGGCACCATGATCAACGCGATCAACACCACCTGGCACGGCGGCCTGCTGACCGGCAAGGGTTATGAAATGCCCCTGCTGTTCGCCACCGTCGGCGCGGTCGTCGCCTTCACCGGCCCCGGCAAGTTCTCCCTCGACAGCGGCCGCCCGTGGCAGCGTCACGGTGTGGTGTGGGGCATTGCCTCGATTGTGTTGGCCGTGGTCGCGGCCGTCATCACGCTGATCTTGAAGTGGACGCTCTGATCTGTTGATACGTGCGGCGGGGTGACGGTCGCCGCGTCGCTGCTCTATTTGGGCCCCAATCGATTTGCGGTCAGATCGGTGCCGAAGCGAGCCGCGGCGGCCTGGCGTATTCGTCGGCGCTGTTGTGGATCGCCATAGAAGTCCCAGCGGTAGCGGTCCGGATGCGCAATTGCCCAAATGTTTCCGCGATCGGTTTCCGACCGGGCGAGGGCATGCAACTGCTCCGCGGGTGGGCGTAGATCGGGTCCGCAGCGCTGACGGTGGCGCCGAGTTCACTGGCTTCCGCCGTGAAACTTGCTGCGCCGCCGGGACCGAGGATGTGTCCGTCGAGGTCGACATCGGCGAGTGCGAAGATCGCTCGATATTCGGCCAAAGACCTTGCGCTGATCAAGAATTCGTCGAGAGTATCGATATTTGGCTGGTGCGTCATTGGGAAACGGACCGGTTGTGACAGGGGTACATGGTGTCCCCGCGCCGCGTGCAGGGCTTGGCGCGGGGACCGCCGATACATCCGGTGTGGAATTGGGGGTCCACCGAAGTATCGGATCTCAACTTACTTCTGTCTGGAAGTAATGGAGCGCTTTGTGAGTGGTCTCACAGTTCGACCTGATCAGGCGCTTGCGGCGGTCAGCCGCCGGAGTGCTTTGGTGACGACCTCCGGATCCGCGGTCTCCCAATAGGGCGGCAGTGAGGCGCGCAGATAGCCGCCGTAGCGTGCGGTCGCCAAACGCGAATCCAGGATCGCCACGACACCGCGGTCATCGACGCTGCGCAGGAGCCTGCCGGTGCCCTGGGCCAGCAGCAATGCGGCGTGATTGGCCGCGACGGTCATGAAGCCATTGCCCCCGCGCGATTCCACCGCGCGCTGCCGCGCGGTCAGCAGCGGATCGTCGGGGCGGGGGAACGGGATCCGATCCAGGATGACCAGGCTCAGCGACGGACCGGGCACATCGACGCCCTGCCACAGTGACAGCGTGCCGAACAACGAGGTCTCCGGATCGTCGGCGAACTTGCGTACCAGTTCGCCGGTTGCGTCGTCCCCTTGACATAGAACGGGCGTGTCCAGCCGCTCGCGCAGTGCCTCGGTGGCCGCGCGGGCGGCGCGCATCGAGGAGAACAGACCGAGTGTGCGGCCGCCCGCGGCGGTGATCAGCCGCTCGATTTCGTCGAGATAGGCCGGTGCCAAACCGTCGCGGCCGGGGGCGGGCAGATGTTTGGCGACGTACAGGATGCCGGATTTGGCATGGTCGAACGGGGAACCGACATCGAGCGAACTCCAGCGCACGGTATCGGCGTCCGAGGGCGCTTCGGCGCCGTTCGCGGTTGCGGTATCGCTGCGATTGGCCGATTGCGCGGGCAGACCCCAGGTGATGGCGAGTCCGTCGAAGGAGCCGCCGATCTGCAAGGTCGCCGAGGTCAGCACGACGGTGGCGGTGCCGAAGAGTCTGCTGCGCAGGAGCCCGCCCACCGCTAGCGGCGCCATCCGCAATGTCCGCCGGGCGACGCCACGGATCTCGTCCGCGGCGAGCCAGATGACATCGGTGCGTTTGGCCGGATCGGGTTCATCGAACGCGGTCAAGGCGCGCACCGCGCTGTCGTGCACCTCATCGATGGCGGCCAGTGCCTGGGTGCGGGCGGCGGCACTCTCCGGGTCGCCCTGTGCGGTAGTACCGCCCTGTGGTGCGAGCGCGGTGCGAGCATTCCAGGCGGCGTCACGCACCAGCGCCAGTACCGGCGCGATGCCATCGGGCAGGGCGTCCCAGCGGGCGGCGGGCAGTTCGTCCAGCACCGTGTGCCAGGCCTCGGCGGCCTCCTCCAGCCGGTCCACTTCCTGCTGGTCGATGAGTTTGGCGCAGCGCCGGGCCGCGGCACTGATCGCCGAGGCGGCCAGTTCGGCGGTGGCCACGCCGGTGACCCGGTCGACCAGCTCGTGCGCCTCATCGATGACGACCACATCGTGTTCGGGTAGGACCTGGATGCCGCTGATCGCGTCGATGGCCAGCAGCGCGTGATTGGTCACCACCACGTCGGCCTGCGCCGATTCCGCCCTGGCCCGCTCGGCGAAACAATCCTGGCCGAACGGGCAGCGCGACTTGCCGAGGCATTCCCGCGACGACACGCTGACCTGCCGCCAGGCCCGGTCGGTGACGCCGGGGACGAGCTCGTCCCGGTCGCCGGTCTCGGTATCGGAGGCCCACTCGTTGAGCCGCTGCACCTCCCGGCCGAGCCGGGAGATGGCGAACGCGTCGAAGAGTTCCGCCTCCTGCGGCTCGTCCGGAATCGCGCTATTGATCTTGTTCAGGCACAGATAGTTATTGCGCCCCTTGAGGATCGCGAATTTCGCGGCCCGGCCCAGCGGCTTGCTCAGCGCCTCGGCCAGTCGCGGCAGATCCCGATCGACGAGCTGACGCTGCAGTGCGATCGTCGCGGTCGACACCACCACCGTGCGCCCGGTCCGCACCGCATGACGCAGGCTCGGCACCAGATACGCGAGCGATTTCCCGGTCCCGGTCCCCGCCTGCACCGCGAGGTGCTCCCCGGTATCGATCGCATGGTCCACCGCTGCCGCCATCGTCAGCTGCCCGACGCGCTCCTTCCCGCCGAGCGCGTGCACAGCGGTGGCCAAAAGCTCGGGGACGGGCGGCAGTTCGGGCACGCGACGAGCCTACTGCGTGGAACCGACAGAGATCACCGCCCGATCCGGTCCGCACGGTACTTCGCACACCTTCGCCACGCGACCCGGCGTGTCCTACGGCAGGTCGGGGTGCACGATGCTGCCGCGGACCGGGCTACCGGGCGACCGACCCCTCGAGATCCACGCCCGCCGTGCGCATGCGATCGAGGGCGGCGGCGGTGGTCTCCGGTGCCACGCCCGCGGTGAAGTCCAGCAGCACCCGGGTGCCGAACCCTTCGATGCGGGCATCGAGGGCGGTCGCGCGGACGCAGTGGTCAGTGGCTATCCCGACGATGTCGAGTTCGTCGATGGCGTGCTCGCGCAACCAGTCGGCCAAGCTGGTGCCGTCCTCGGTGGCGCCCTCGAAACCCGAGTAGGCCGCGGAATATTGGCCCTTGGAGAAGATCTCCTGGATCGGCGCGGTATCGAGATTCGGGTGGAAATCCGCACCGGAGGTGCCGACCCGGCAGTGCGGCGGCCAGGTGTCGACGTAATCGGGATGTTCGGAGAAATGTCCGCCCGGATCGATGTGGTAATCGCGGGTCGCGACGACCGCACTGTAATGCGTGGAGTTCAGATAGCCGGTGATGCGACGGGCGACCATGGCCCCACCGGTGACGGCGAGTGATCCGCCCTCGCAGAAATCGTTCTGCACGTCGACGATGATCAACGCCCGGTTCATGTCGACCTCACTTTCCCAGGATGTCGTGCACCGAGATGTAAACGCTCGGGCTCCTGTCTGTGGATTACATTGTGCCGCCTTATCGATCGGGCGGGCCACGGCACTTGGAGGAACACGTGAACAGCACCGTCAGAATTTCGATCGCATTCTTCATCGGCTACACCGCCTATCTCGCTACCGCCTTTCTGCTCGGCGACCGACCCGACGCGGTCGGTGACTGGGTGCGGCTGCTGATCAAGGGCGTGCTGATCGTGCTGATAGCGGTTTCGACCGTCGAATGGCTGGCCGAGCGGCGCCACGCCCACGCCGCCGTGCCCCTGGTCAGTTCAGAAATGTCGTCGGAATCGCAGGCTCCCCATCCGACAGTTTCAGGCCCTCCCACGGCAGGCTGACCAGCCCGCGGGAAACCAGTTTGCGACTGTCCGCGAGCGTGGGCAGTCCATCGACCACCGCACCGCCGCGCACCAGCGGAACCAAAAGCTCGCGCATTTCGAATCCGTTTGCGGCGGGCTGGGTTCCGGCGGCCGGGTAGATGATCTCCTCGACCACGGTGCCGGTCCGGCGGAACAGCCGAACCGCCTTTTTGGTGCCGCCGCGTGACTCCTTGTGACTGCTGCGTTTGGCCACGGGCAGCCCGTCCACCTCGACCAGTTTGTAGACCATGCCCGCGGTGGGCGCTCCGGACCCGGTGACCAGCGACGTCCCGACGCCGTAGGCATCGACGGGTTCGGCGCGCAATGCGGCGATCGCATATTCGTCGAGATCGCCGGAGACCACGATGCGGGTCTTGGTCGCGCCGAGCCGGTCGAGTTGTTCGCGCACCTGCCTGGCCAGCACGCCGAGATCGCCGGAGTCGATACGCACGCCGCCCAATTCGGGTCCGGCGACCTCGATGGCGGTGGCCACGCCCTTGGTGATGTCGAAGGTGTCCACCAGCAGGGTGGTGCCGATGCCGAGCGCATCGATCTGGCCGCGGAAGGCGGCCGCCTCGTGCGCGCCGTCGGCGGCGCTGTGCAGCAGGGTGAACGCGTGCGCGCTGGTGCCCGCGCCGGGCACGCCGAAGCGGCGCACGGCCTCCAGGTTGGAGGTGGCGTCGAAACCGGCCAGATATGCGGCGCGCGAGCTGGACGGTGCGGCGAGTTCGTGGGCCCGGCGCGAGCCCATCTCGATCATCCGGCGTCCCGCGGCGGCGCTCACCATGCGTGCGGCGGCCGAGGCGATAGCGCTGTCGTGGTTGAGGATCGACAGGGCCAGCGTCTCCAGCAGGACGCATTCGGCGAAGCTGCCGCGCACCGAAAGGATCGGGGAGCCCGGGAAATACAGTTCACCCTCCGGATAGCCGTCGATATCACCGGTGAAGCGGTAGTCGCGCAGCCAGTCGACGGTCTTCGAGTCCAGGAAGCCCGCCGCGATATCGAGCTCCGGTTCTTCGAAACGGAAGTGCGCCAGTGCGTCCAGCAGGCGGCCGGTCCCCCCGACCACACCGTAACGGCGACCATTCGGCAAGCGCCGGGCAAACACCTCGAAGCTGCAGCGGCGCTGCGCCGAGCCGTCGCCGAGCGCGGCCGCGAGCATGGTCAGTTCGTACTGATCGGTCAGCAGGGCGGTGCTGCGCATGTCCACCAAGTCACTGTAGACAGCGGTCGTGCGCGTGACGGGCCGGTGCTGCCGGGGCGTCTGCCAAATCCAGGTGTGCGGGTGTTGTGTATCCGGAGTCGAGTCGTACCCTGAGTGTTATGGCCTTGTGCAAAGCGAACGCGACACTGTCGGCGGCACAGGCGACTCCGGAAGCGGTCGAGTACACCGAGATCCTGGAGGCCGAGGACCGTCCGTGGGTGACGGTCGTCTGGGACGATCCGGTCAACCTCATGCACTATGTCGCCTACATCTTCCAGAAGCTGTTCGGCTACAGCAAAGCGAAGGCGACCGAACTGATGCTCAAGGTGCACAACGAGGGCAAGGCAGTGGTGTCGTCGGGTTCGCGCGACAAGATGGAACAGGACGTGCGAAGGCTGCACGCGGCGGGACTCTGGGCGACCATGCAACGGGATGACTGATCGTACGACTACGCTGACGTCAGTGCGGAAGTGGAGCCGGAAGAACTCGCTGAGCGGCCTCAAGCTGCGATCCGAGATGGACGCGCGTGAGGCTAGCGTGCTGCGGTCCCTGGTCGGTGCGGTCTCCGGGCTGCTGACCGAGCGGGCCGAATCCGCGCCCGCCGACGAACTCACCGAACTGACCGGGTTGCGTAGCGGCAATACGACGCCGCCCGAGGATCCCCGGCTGCACCGGCTGCTGCCGGACTTCCACCGCAGCGAACCCGGTTCCCCCGACGCCGACCGCGCCGATCTCAATAGCGCCCTGCGCGGCCTGCACGAACCGGAGATCATCGACGCCAAGCTGGCCGCGGGGTCGGTGGTGCTGAATACGGTGCCCACCGACGGCGGGAAGATCGTGCTGACCCCCGAGCAGGCCGATGCCTGGTTGACCGCGCTCACCGATGTGCGGCTGGCATTGGGCACGGTGCTCGGAATCGATGCCGACACACCCGATCACCTCGAACCCGATGACCCGCGCGGGCCGCATCTGGATGTGTACCACTGGCTCACCTGGATGCAGGATTCACTGCTGCAGGCCCTCGCACCCTGACCGCGCCGCCGCTGGCCGGAAGACGCCATCCTGGATCGGTGCCGAGTAGTCAGGAGCAGCAGCAGTGAATGCGCAAGCGGGACCACGGAATTCGCTCACCGATGTCACCGGGCTGCTGGTCGGTCACCAGCACGCGCTCGATCCGAACGCGACGCTGGGTTCCGGCGCGGCGACCGGCTGCACCGTGGTGCGCGCGCCCGGCGGTGCCATCGCCGCGGTCGATGTGCGCGGCGGTGGGCCGGGGACCAGGGAAACCGATCTGCTCGACCCGGGCAACACTGTGCGCCAAGTGAATTCGATTCTGCTCACCGGCGGTAGCGCCTACGGACTCGCCGCCGCCGACGGCGTAATGCGCTGGCTGGAGGAACATCGCGAGGGCATCCCGATGGATCCGGCCGATCCGAACCGTGTGGTGCCCATCGTGCCCGCCGCGGTCATCTTCGATCTTCCGGTGGGGGACTGGGGGATTCGCCCGACCGCCGACTTCGGGTTCCTGGCGGCCGAGGCGGCGGCGGTCGAGTTCGAGCGCGGTTCGGTCGGGGCCGGGGTCGGCGCGCGTGCCGGTTCGATCAAGGGCGGCGTCGGCACCGCGAGCGTGGTGCTCGGTGCGGGTCCCAGCGCGGGCGTCACCGTCTCAGCGCTGATCGTCGCCAACCCCGTCGGCTCGGTCTTCGACCCGCGCACCGGCCTGCCCTGGGGCGTGGGCACCGACGGTCCCGAGCACTTCGGGCTGCGCCCGGCAACTGTGGACCAACTGGCCGCGGCCAACGCACTCCCGGTCAAGGGCACCGTCCTCAACACCACCATCGGCGTGGTCGCCACCGATGCACCCCTGGACCCCGCGGGCTGCCAGCGCATGGCCGCCACCGCCCATGACGGCCTCGCCCGCGCCATCCGCCCGGCCCACTCGCCCCTGGACGGCGACACCCTGTTCGCCCTCGCCACCGGCACCGCCGAGATCACCACCCTGCCGATGCCCCCGGCCTTCCCGGCCGATCTGCTGGTCCTGGACGCCGTCTGTACCGCCGCGGCGGTGTGCGTGGAACGCGCCATCGTGGACGCCATCCTCTCCGCGCGCTCCGTCGCGGGCATCCCCGCCTACTCCGATCTCTTTCCGCGCTGATCCACCACGGCCCACGACTTCGGCCCAGCCCCTGTCGCGGGCTGTGGACGGCGGCTGCGGCAATCGGCGCGCGTCGGCGTCGGACGTGATAGGGCCGATAAACGCGAAAGTGTGCGTGCGACTTGGGAACCGCGCTGGTCCGGGCGCGGGTGACGGGAACTTCGGGTTGCCGACGCTCGATCGCCGGTTTGTGCGGGCACCGGGAGCGTGGCCGACGGAAGGGTACCGGCCGACAGGTGGCCGGGAATAGCCGAATATTCTTGGTCGTTGTCGGGTGCGATATGTCGGCATTTGCGGTGCCGAAATGCGGAAGGGTTTGACTCGTGCTGGTGATAAGGGCCGACCTCGTCGAGGCGATGGTCGCGCATGCGCGCGCCGATCACCCGGATGAGGCGTGCGGCGTCATCGCCGGTCCGGACGGGTCGGATAGACCCGAGCGGTTCATCGCCATGGTCAATGCCGAGCGCTCGCCGACCTTCTACCGGTTCGACTCCGGTGAACAGCTGAAGGTGTGGCGGGCCATGGACGACGCCGATGAGACCCCGGTGGTGATCTACCACTCGCACACCGCCACCGAGGCCTACCCGAGCCGCACCGACATCTCCTACGCGTCCGAGCCGTTCGCGCATTATGTGCTGATCTCCACCCGCGATCCCGAGCAGCACGAGCTGCGCAGCTACCGGATCGTCGATGGTGTGGTCACCGAGGAGCCGGTCGAGGTCGTCGATGCGTACGAGACCGTTTAGTACCCCCATGTTCGTCGAATTCGAGGAGTCCCCGTGCCGGTAACCGTGTCCATCCCGACCATCATGCGTGGCCTGACCGGAGGCGAGAAGCGCGTCGACGCGCAGGGCTCGACCCTGTCCGCGCTGATCGAGAACCTCGACGCGAACCATCCCGGCCTCGCCGAGCGGCTGCTCAAGGACGGCAAGCTGAACCGCTACGTCAATATCTACGTCGACGACGAGGACGTGCGCTTTGCGGGCGGCCTCGAGGCGGAGGTGCCGGAGGGTGCGAGCGTCACCATCCTGCCCGCCGTCGCCGGAGGCTGATCGACCCCGTGGCGCGCTATGAATCGCTGATCGCGACCCTCGGCAACACCCCGCTGGTCGGGCTGCGCAATCTGTCCCCGCAGTGGGACGGGGAGCACCCGGTGCGGCTGTGGGCCAAGCTCGAGGACCGCAACCCGACCGGTTCCATCAAGGACCGCCCGGCCCTGCGGATGATCGAACAGGCCGAGGCCGACGGCCGGCTCACGCCCGGTTGCACGATCCTGGAGCCGACCAGCGGCAATACCGGCATCTCGCTGGCCATGGCGGCCAAACTCAAGGGCTACCGGCTGGTCTGCGTGATGCCGGAGAACACCTCGGTCGAGCGTCGTCAGTTGCTGACCATGTTCGGCGCGGAGATCATCGATTCCCCGGCCGCTGGCGGTTCGAATCAGGCGGTCGCACTGGCCAAGCAGATCGCCGCGGAGAATCCGGACTGGGTGATGCTCTACCAGTACGGCAATCCGGCGAACGCGCTGGCGCACTACGAGACCACCGGCCCGGAGATCCTGGCCGACCTGCCCGAGATCACCCATTTCGTCGCGGGTCTCGGCACCACCGGCACGCTGATGGGGACCGGGCGGTTCCTGCGGGAAAAGGTGCCCGGCATCGAGATCGTCGCGGCCGAACCGCGCTATGGCGAACTGGTTTACGGACTGCGCAATATCGATGAGGGCTTCATTCCCGAGCTCTACGACGAGTCCGTGCTGACCACACGCTTTTCGGTCGGCCCGTTCGACGCGGTGAAACGCACGCGCGAGCTGGTGTTGGAAGAGGGCATTTTCGCCGGCATTTCGACCGGCGCGATCCTGCACGCGGCGCTCGGCGTCGCGCGTAAGTGCGTGCGGGCCGGTCAGCGGGCGGATATCGCGTTCATCGTTGCCGACGGCGGGTGGAAGTACCTGTCCACCGGCGCTTATGACGGAACTCTGGAAGAGGCGGAAGAGCGCCTCGACGGCCAGCTCTGGGCCTGAACCGAGATCCGATCCGGGCGCGATTTGTCCCGGTACCCTCGAAAGAGCGAGCCCTGGCGGGCATATCTCGACGGCCCGGGACTCGCTCGACGAGGAGGTTGCGATGACCGGCGGTTCGGGAATCGGTTCGTCGTTCGATCCGGAGCGGATCGCCGCACTGCGCGCCCAATTGGGTCAGCCGATCGGATCGACTCCCGGTGTGCCGACCCCGGCGAAATCGAACAACTTCGCTCCCGTCAAACAGCTCTGGCTGCGCGCGGGTGTCATCATTACCGCTTTCGTCGCCCTGCTCTACGGCATCGAAGGCGTCGACACCCTCGACGACAATAAACTCGACTACAACGGCATCGAGCCGCGCGAGGCCGATGGCCTGTGGGGAATCCTCTGGGCACCGGTCCTGCACCACGGCTGGGATCACCTGTTCGCCAATACGCTTCCGGTGCTCGTGCTCGGCTTCATCACTCTGCTCGCGGGCATCGGACGCGGACTGTCCGCCAGCGCGATCATCTGGATCGTGGCCGGTGTCGGTGTCTGGCTCACCGGCGCCACCGGATCGGTGCATCTCGGCGCGTCCTCGCTGATCTTCGGCTGGCTCACCTTCCTGATCTCGCGTGGCTGGTTCGCCCGCAATATCGCCCAGATCGGCATCGGCTTGGTGGTGCTGGCGATCTACGGGTCGGTGCTGTGGGGTGTGCTGCCCGGACAGCCCGGAATCTCTTGGCAGGGGCATCTTTTCGGGGCGGTGGGTGGAGTGCTTGCTGGCTGGGTACTCTCTGGTGATGAACGTCGACACCGTCGCGGGGATCGAGCCGGAGTCAATGCGTAGTCGCGGATGCGCGCGACTCGTAGCGGAATGTGGGGGATCGGTTCTTGAGTGAGAAATCGTCGTGGGAGCATGGGGGAATGCGCCTTACCGTCCTCGGGTGCTCGGGCAGTGTGTCCGGCCCGGACTCCCCTGCGTCGGGGTACCTGCTGACCGGGCCGGATATGTCGCCGGTGGTCATCGATTTCGGGCCGGGTGTGCTCGGCGCATTGCAGCGCTATGCCGATCCCGGTGAGGTCGATATCTTTCTCACCCACCTGCACGCCGATCACTGCCTGGATCTGCCCGGCCTGCTGGTCTGGCGGCGCTACCATCCGACACCCCCGGCGGGGCGGGCGATCGTGCGCGGTCCGTCGGATAGCCCGGTGCGCATCGGCAATGCCTCGGCCGAGGTCGGTGGCGAATGCGACGACTGGTCCGACGTCATTGATCACCGGACGTGGGTCGAGGGCGAGGCGGTCGAATTCGGTCCCGGCCATACGGTGCTCGCGCGCCGGATGTATCACCCGCCGGAGTCCTATGGACTGCGCATCTCGACTGCGGCCGGACGGACCTTCGTCTACACCGGCGACACCGCGATGTGCGACGCGGTACTCGAACTCGCGCAGGATGCCGACATCCTGATGTCGGAGGCGTCGTGGACGCACGATCCGGCGAATCGGCCGCCCGGCATCCATCTGTCCGGCGCCGAGGCGGGCATGATCGCGGCGCGCGCGGGCGTGAAAGAGTTGCTGCTCACCCACATTCCGCCGTGGACGTCGCGCGAGGATGTGATCGCCGAGGCGAAGGCCCAGTTCTCCGGGCCGGTGCACGCCGTGGCACCAGGCGAAACCTTCGACATCTGACCGGTTGCCGCGCGCGGCGGGTCATATGACTAGGCTTGGCGCGTGTCGAGACGAGCCGATGGCAGGGCGGACGATGAGCTCCGCGAGGTACGGATCACCCGTGGATTCACCACGCATCCAGCCGGTTCGGTGCTGGTGGAGTTCGGGCAGACCCGAGTGATGTGCACCGCGAGCGTCACCGAGGGCGTGCCCCCGTGGCGTCGCGATTCCGGGCTCGGCTGGTTGACCGCCGAGTACGCGATGCTGCCCGCGGCAACGCATACCCGCAGCGGACGGGAATCGGTAAAGGGCAAGGTCGGCGGGCGCACCCAGGAGATCAGCCGGTTGGTCGGCCGGTCGCTGCGCGCCTGCATCGATCTGGCAGCCATCGGTGAGAACACCATCGCCATCGACTGCGATGTGCTGCAGGCCGATGGCGGCACCAGGACCGCGGCCATCACCGGTGCGTACGTCGCGCTCTCGGATGCGGTCACCTACCTCGGCGCGGCGGGCGGATTGGCCGACCCGCAGCCGATCTCGTGTGCGATCGCGGCGGTGAGTGTCGGCGTCGTCGACGGTCGGGTGCGACTGGACCTGCCGTACGAAGAGGATTCGCGCGCCGAGGTCGATATGAATGTGGTCGCCACCGATACCGGCACCCTGGTGGAGATCCAGGGCACCGGCGAGGGCGCCACCTTCCCGCGCTCCACACTGGACAAGATGCTCGACGCGGCACTCGCCGGATGTGAGCGGCTGTTCACCGTGCAGAAAGAGGCACTGGCGCTGCCCTACCCCGGCGTGCTGCCGCAGCCGTCCGAGTCGAAGAAGAAGTGATGTCGCGCCGCGTCCTGGTCGCCAGCCGCAATGCCAAAAAGCTGAACGAATTGCGTCGGATTCTCGCCGAAGCGGGTATCGCGGGCATCGAGATCGTCGGGCTCGACGATGTGCCCGCCTACGACGAGGCGCCCGAGACCGGCGCGACCTTCGAGGAGAATGCGCTCGCGAAGGCCCGCGACGGTGCGGCCGCAACCGGATTGCCTTGTGTGGCAGATGATTCCGGTATCGAGGTGGACGCGCTGAACGGAATGCCCGGTGTGCTGTCCGCGCGCTGGTCCGGGAGTCACGGCGATGACGCGGCCAATAACGCGCTGTTGCTGGCCCAACTCGGTGATGTGCCGGATGAGCGGCGCGGCGCGCGGTTCGTCTCCACCTGCGCGCTGGTGGTGCCCGGCGGCGCCGAGACCGTGGTGCGTGGTGAATGGCCCGGCTCGATCGGCCGCAAACCCGTTGGGGACGGCGGTTTCGGCTACGATCCGCTGTTCATTCCGGCGGGCGGCGATATCAGTGCCGCTCAGCTGACCCCGGCGGAAAAGGACGCGGTCTCGCATCGCGGCCGCGCCCTCACCCAACTCCTGCCCGCGCTGTCGGCCCTGGCCTGAGCCGACAGCGGTTGTCGGCGGGTCAGAGGTCGAAGTCTCGCTTGACCTTGTTCGCGTTGACGTGCTCGACGAAGAAGGACAGCAGCGGGATGGTGCCCGCGATCAGCGTGCCGACCGTGCGCAGGATCGGCCAGCGCACCTTGACCGCGAGGTCGGCGGTGACCAGCAGGTAGATGAAGTAGACCCAGCCGTGCGCAACCGCGATCCAGCTCGGGGTGTGCACGTCGAAGCCGTACTTCGCGATCATCTCGCCGGTCAGCAGCAGCAGCCACAGGCCGGTCGCCCAGGCGAGGACGCGGTAGCGCAGCAGCGCGGGCCTGATCTTCGCGACGCTGGTGCTCGCTGCGGAGGCGCTGGGCCGCGCCGCCTCGGCCGTCAGCGCCTGGCTGGATTCGGTTGAGTTCTCGCTGGTGGTCAACCGGCGCTCCTCTGCGTGTCGCGGGCGTGTAGGCCCGCATCCCGGACTTGTTGGTCGATGTCGCTGGCGTGTAGTTCGGCCAGATATCTGTTGTATTCGGCGAGTTCCGGATCTTCGTCCCGGATGGCCTTGGGGCGCTCGGGCAGCAGGCCTGCCGGAATCTCGCGCGGCGCATCGGCTTTCGCGGATCGCCGCGCCGAGGTCCGTGCCGCCTTCACCGGAGCCTGTTCGGCCGTCGGCTCCTGCGCGTCCTCCTCCGACTCGGATTCGGTCTCCAGTCGTACGAACCGGAAGTACGCGAAGATCGCGAATCCGGCGAACAATGGCCACTGCAGTGCGTAGCCGAGATTCTGCCCGGTACCGCTGGCCGATTCGAACCGCTGCCACTGCCACCATCCCAAGGCCAGGCAGGCGAGGGCGGCCACGATCACCAGCACGATAAGGGCCGGGCGATTGTGTGCCGAGCGGCGAGGTGGAGCGGACACGGTTACTACGGTACCTGTCTACTACACGGTACGTAGGAGCAGGTCGGCGGCGCGGTCGCGCCTTCAGAACTTGTAGGTGATCCCGGTCATCCGCTCGGATTCCTCCCAGAGGCGGCGCAGCAGCTCCGGGTTGTTCGATAGTTTGCTCGACGGCGAGGGCTCGACCGGGCCCTGGGTCTGGAACAAACGGTTCGGACCCCAGTAGATGGTGGGATCGGCATCGGGCATGGTGGCCGCGAACAGGGTGGACTGCGCGGCCTTGGCCGGGGGCTGGCCGATGATGCGGATGAACGGTTTGCTGAACCGGTCCAGCGGGGTCTCGGTCCTGGCGAACAGATCGGTCGCGGAGACGCCGGGGTGCACTGCGTAGGAGCGTTTGGTCGATGCGGCCTCGGTCAGCCGTCGCTGCAGTTCGCGGGCGAACATCAGGTTGGCGAGTTTGGCCTGGGCGTAGGCGAGGTTGCGCCGGTAGCGACGGTGCTCGTAGTTGAGGTCGTCGATCCAGAGTTTCGGGGTCTGCTTGTGCGCGATGCTCGCCAGGCTCACCACCCGATCGCGCAGGCGATCGAGTAGCAGTCCGGTGAGTGCGAAATGGCCGAGGTGGTTGACGCCGAACTGGGTCTCGAATCCGTCCTTGGTGCGCGAGAACGGGACGTTCATCAGACCGGCATTATTGATGAGCACATCGAATTCGCCGGTCTTGTCGGCGAATTCGCGCACCGATGCCAGATCCGCCAGATCCAGTCGCTCGACCCGGATATCGCCATCGATCCGGTCGGCGATCGGCTGCGCCTTCACGACATTGCGGCAGGCCATGACCACCGTCGCACCCTTGCTCGCCAGCACGGTGGTGGTCTCGACGCCGAGGCCGCCATTGGCTCCGGTCACAATGAAAGTACGCCCGCTCTGGTCGGGTATTTCATTCGGTTTCCACGCCATGGGCTGACCTTACTCTGGAGTAAGTTTCGGGGGAAGGGTGGCGCGCATCGGATCACGGATTTGAGTGGTGGCGGGGTGATTCGCTGCCGTGTCGCTGGATAACTGGAATGACGGCAACCGACCATACTGGGTCAATGACCGGTGCACTCGCTGTCGCCGAAAAAGTTCCTGAACCGTTGAGCAAGGCCAAGACCAATATCGTGTTCGCCACGATTGTGCTGGGAATGTTGCTGGCGGCCTTGGATCAGACGATCGTGTCCACCGCATTGCCCACGATCGTCGCCGATCTCGGCGAGGCCGGGCGGATGGCGTGGGTGGTCACGGCGTATCTGCTGGCGGAGGCGGTGGCGACCGCGCTGGCGGGCAAACTCGGCGACCTCTTCGGTCGCAAGCTGATCTTCCAGCTCAGCGCGCTGATCTTCATTGTCGGTTCGATGATCGCGGGCCTGGCGAACGGGATGACGCTGCTGATCATCGCCCGCGGCATCCAGGGTTTCGGCGCCGGCGGCCTGATGGTCACCGCGATGGCGCTGATCGCCGACACCATTCCGCTGCGGCAGCGCGGCAAATATCAGGGTGCGCTCGGCGCGGTCTTCGGCGTCACCACGGTGATCGGCCCGACATTGGGTGGGTTGTTCACCGACCACGCCAGCTGGCGGTGGTGCTTCTACGTCAATGTGCCCGTCGCGGTGATCATGATCGCGATGGCCGCGCGCACGATTCCTCGGATGCGGGCCGTCGTCAAGCCGATCATCGATTACGCGGGTATCGGGCTGGTCGCGGCCGGTGTCTCCTGTCTGATCCTCGGGCTGGAGTGGGGCGGACAGGAGTATCCGTGGGGCTCACCGATGATCATCGGCCTGTTCGCGGCCGCGGTGGTGCTGCTGGCCACGTTCGTCGCGGTGGAGTTGCAGGCCAGGGAGCCGATGCTGCCGATGGGGCTGTTCCGCAGCCGCGTCTTCACTGTGTGCTCGATCCTCAGCTTTATCGTCGGGTTCGCGATGCTCGGCTCGATGACCTATCTGCCCGCGTATCTGCAGTACGTGAACGGTGTTTCGGCGACCGTATCCGGGGTGCGCACCTTGCCGCTGGTGGTCGGGTTGTTCGTCACATCGATCATCTCCGGGCAGGTGGTCGGCCAGACCGGTCGCTACAAGTACTTCCCGATCGTGGGCACGCTGGTGATGGCGCTCGGGCTGTATCTGATGTCGACCATGGGCCGGACCACCAGCGTGTGGTTGGAATCGCTGTACATGCTCGTGCTCGGTCTCGGCCTCGGCCTGACCATGCAGGTGCTGACCATCGTCGTGCAGAACACCGTGCCCTATGCCCAACTCGGCACCGCGACCTCCGGTGTCGCCTTCTTCCGCACGGTCGGAAGTGCCTTCGGCACCGCCATTTTCGGAACGTTGTACACCGATCAGATCGGTCCCAATCTGGCCCATGCACTCATGCAGGTTCGGGTCGTGTCACCGGAGGTTGCCGCGAATCCGCAGTCCTTGCGGGCGCTACCGACCGAGGTGTCGGCGCCGATCATCGACGCATACGCCGATTCCATCGATCACGTATTTCTATGGGTGGTGCCGGTCGCGCTGGCCGGATTCGTGGTCGCCTGGTTCCTGAAGGAGGTGCCGCTGCGCGATAGCGCGCGAACGGGTGCGACGGATGTGGGCGAGGGCTTTTCGATGCCGGAGCCCTCGGACCGCTTGGTGTACCTGGAGCGTGCCGTCTCGGACACCATGCGCAAGGCGCGGGCCGAGGGACCCGTCGCTCCGCGCATTCTCGCCGACGCGGGCAGCGATCTGAGTCGCGGCGAAGCCTGGGCGCTGGGGCAGGTCTACCTGCACACCCGGATCAGGGGTGCGGCGACCCTCGACGCGATCGCGGAGGTGCACAAGCTGCCGGATGAGGTCATCGAACCGATCTACGACCGGGTGATCGGCTGCGGATATCTGACCGAAGACGCTGGTGGCCTGCGACTTACGGATACCGGCCGGGCCGAAGTCGACCAGATCCGGGCATCGTGGCAGCGCTGGCTCGGCGCCCGGCTCGACGACTGGGACTGCTCCGATCCCGCCGACCGGGCGCTGCTCGATCAGGCCTTGGCGAATATCGCCGCCAAAATCCTCGATGAGCAGGCCAGGGAGCAGGAAGTCGCGCACGTCTAATACTTGCGGCCGAATACTCGTAGACGTATATTCGTAGACGAGTAAGGAGGTGCCCATGGCCACGAAGCGCAAGGTGAACAATCTGCTGGCGCTGGCGGTGTTCGCCGCTGTCATCGAACGGCCGATGCACCGCTACGAAATCGCGTCGACGATCCGTGAGCGCGGCAAGGACCGCGATATGGACGTCAAGTGGGGCTCGCTGTACACCGTGGTGCAGAACATGGAGAAGGCGGGCTTCCTCGAGGTCGTCGGCAGTGAGCGGGACGGCGCTCGGCCGGAACGCACGATCTATGCGATCACCGATGCCGGTCGGGCCGAAATGGCCGACTGGACAAGGGAATTGATCGCTGAACCGGAACCGGAGCCCAACCGGTTCATTGCCGGACTCTCCGTCGCGGCGGGGCTGCCGCCGGACGAGGTCGTCGAGTTACTCGGCCAGCGCATCGGCGCGCTGAGCCGCACCATCGACGCTGCGCGCCGAGAACTCGATCAACTCGCGGCGGCCAATCTGCCCAGGCTGTTCGTCATCGAAGCCGAATACGGCGTGGCGATGCTGGAAGCCGAGGCCGAGTGGGCGGCGTCGCTGCGTGACGAGATCGCCGCGGGCACATTTCCCGGTGTCGATCTCTGGCGGCATATGCATGCCGTCGGCATGACGCCCGCCGAGGTCGGCGAGCTGGTGGAAAGGGGGATAACGGAATAGACGTCCGCTCCGGATTCCGGCAGGCACCGGGCGGAGCGATCAGTTGAGACCAGGCCCGGCGGGGTGCGGCAACACCGCCGCCGAGCCCGATGAAACCGTCTCGAACCGCGTCCGCATGCGCGCACCCGGCCACAAGGCTGGCAACCACAGGATAACTGGGTGTGCGGTGGGGCGGTCGGTTCGGGCTTCGAATGAACCCGTATCGCACACATTGGAGTACACCCATGTCCACCACAGAAACAGCCATTGTCATCGGCGGTGGTATCGCCGGACCGGTCACCGCCACCGCACTGCACAAGGCGGGCATTGCGGCCCGCGTCTACGAGGCCTATCCCGGTCCGACGTTCGGCGTCGGCAGCGGGCTCGCTCTGGCGCCGAATGGTGTTGCTGCCCTTGACATTATCGGCGCTGGCGATTTGTTCCACGCGATCGCGAGTCCGGTATCGCATTCCCAAATGTCGGTGGGCGGCAAAGTGCTGCGGATGCCCGACATATCGGACGTGCCATCGTTGGAAATAGTCGACCGCAACGAATTACACCGGATGCTGCACGACCACGCGGTCGCCACGGGTATTCCCTTCGAGTACAACAAGCGACTCGTAAGCGTCGCTGAGGCTGCTGACGGCATTACCGCGCACTTCGCCGATGGCAGTTCCGCCACCGCCGATGTGCTGATCGGCGCGGACGGCATTCGATCCACCGTGCGCGGTCTGATCGATCCGAAGAATCCGGGACCCGAGTACACCGGAATGATCGGATTCGGCGCGATGATCGACAATGAGATCGGACTCGCCCCGGAGACAATGGTTTTCGCATTCGGGAAGAAAGCCTACTACCTCTATGGAACGGTCGGCGACGATAAGATCATGTGGGGCGCCAATCTGCCGTACAAGGAGTACCTGACGCTGTCCGAGGCGCGGACGATTCCGGCCGAGCACTGGTTGCGAATCCTGCGGGAGACCTATGCCGAGGACACCCCGGGCGGTGAATTCGTCAGAAAGACCACCGCGGCAAATCTGGAAACGACTGGGGCACTCCACATTATGCCGTCGGTGCCGACCTGGTACCGGGGTCGCATGGTACTGGTCGGGGATTCGGTGCACGCGCCGTCCAATAGTTCGGGCCAGGGGGCGTCGATGGCCATCGAGAGCGCGGTGCAGTTGGCGCGGTGCCTGCGGGACCTGCCCGAGCACAGCGCGGCCTTCGCCGCCTATGAAGGGGTGCGGCGGCCGCGGGTGGAGAGTGTCACGGCTCGGGGGCGCAAGATCAACCACAGCAAGACACCGGGGCCGGTGGCGCGCCGGATGATGCCATTGCTGATGCCGCTGCTGATGAAGGGGATGAACCTGGAGAAGACGTTGGGTGCCGAGCAGCGGTATCGGATCGATTGGGATGCGCCGGTGCAGCGGGAGTTGGCTGCTTCGCGGGCGTAGCGGGATGCTGCCTGCCCCCGATGCGGGGGCAGGCAGCATTCGGTTCCGGTTTCGAACCCGACGGCCGCGTCAGCCGTATGGTTGGAGATGGGAATCGAAATTCAGGGGGGACAGTGCGTACCGATCCTGCGCTGCAATTGACCGGGCTGTACAAGCGATTCGGTGGTCCGTGGGTGGTCGACAATGTCGGCCTCACGGTGCCGCCGGGCTCGTTCTTCGGGTTGGTCGGCCCGAATGGTGCTGGCAAGACAACCACCTTGTCGATGGCCTGCGGGCTATTGCGGCCGGACGGTGGACAGGCGCATATCTTCGACGTCGATGTGTGGGCCGATCCGATCACCGCGAAAACTCTGGCGGGTGTGCTGCCGGACGGGCTGGCACTACCGGAACGTCTCACCGGACGAGAACTGTTGACCTACACCGGCTTACTGCGCGGTCTGCCCGCGCAGACGGTTTCCGAGCGGGCCGAGGAATTGCTCGGGGTATTCGAATTAACCGGTGCCGAACGCACTCTCGTCGTCGACTACTCCGCGGGCATGCGCAAGAAGATCGGGTTGGCCGCGGCGCTGTTGCACGCGCCGAAACTACTGGTGCTCGACGAACCGTTCGAGGCGGTGGATCCGGTGTCCGCGAGCACGATTCGGACCATTTTGCAGCGGTTCGTTGCGGCGGGCGGTGCGGTGGTGCTGTCGAGTCATGTGATGGCGCTGGTGGAGAACCTGTGCGACCGGGTCGCGGTGATTACCGCGGGGCGGGTGGTGGCGGTTGGCACCCTCGACGAGGTGCGCGGGGACAGCAGCCTGGAAGCGGCATTCGTGCAGTTGGTCGGCGGCCGGGTCGGCGGGGAGGACGGGCTGTCGTGGTTGGCGTCCTGATCCGGATGCGGTTGCTGCTGACCAAGCGTGCGTTGGGCAATGGCTGGCAAGGGGTCACATTCGTCAGTGGCGTGGTGATCGGTCTCGTCTTCGCCCTGGGCACGGCGGGCCTCACCGGATTCGCGGTTCGCGACGGCGATGTGGCCGGTGGCATTACCGTCGCCGCCGCCTGGTACGGCATCTGGACGCTCGGCTGGCTGTGCGGTCCGGTGCTCATGGGCAGCAGTGATGAGACCGTGCAGCCCGAACACCTGCGGCTGCTGCCCCTGAGCCATCGGCAGTTGGCCACCGGGCTGTTGGCCGCGGCCTTCGTCGGGCCAGCGCCGGTGATCAACCTGCTGGCCTTCTCCGGGCTGATCGTGCTTGCGGTGCAACTGAGTTGGGGTGCGGCCGCGGTCGCGCTGGTCGGTGTGGTGCTGCAGTTGATCTTCGTGGTGGTGCTCTCGCGCGTGGTGCTGGCGTGGATCGGCGCGGCGATGCGGTCGCGGCGAGGACGCGATCTCGGGGTGCTGCTCGCCGGTCTTGCGGGGCTGGCCTACTACCCGATGAGCTTCCTGCTGAATCACGTGGAGGCGGTGCGGGAATCGGCACCATGGCTGGCGGATCTGCTGCGCGTCCTGCCCTCCGGCTGGGCGCCGGATGCGGTGGCCGCGGCGGCGCGTGGCGATTGGTTGTTCGCGTTGCTCGCACTCGCCGGGCTGTTCGCGCTGACGGCGGTGCTGTGGCAGGCGTGGTCGGTGCTGTTGCGGCGGCGGTTGATCGCGCCGATGGGAGCGACATCCGGTGCGGCCGGGCGGGGGATGCTGCTGGGCCGGGTGCGGCCGAGTGGGCCGGTCGGTGCGGTGGTGGTCAAGGAGTTGCGGACCTGGTCGCGCGATAGCCGACGGCGTGCGGCGCTGCTGCCGGTGTTGTTGGTCGGAGCGCTGCTTCCGGTATTTCCGGCAATACAGGGCGACAGTTCGCGTGGTGTGGTGTTCGCGGGTGTGAGTGCGGCATGGTTTGCGGGACTGGCCGCCAATAATCTCTACGGCTACGACGGCACCGCGCTCTGGCAGACCTTGGTGACACCCGGTGCGGTGCGCGCGGATGTGCGCGGACGACTGCTGGCCCTGCTGTTGGTGATCGGGCTGCCGACACTGCTGCTCGCGGTGGTGTTGCCGGGTGCGCTCGGCCGCTGGTCGATGTACCCCTGGACGCTGTCGCTGCTGTTCGTCGTGCTCGGCGTCGGTGCGGGTTCCGCGGTATTCCTATCGGTGACCGCGCCCTATCCGCTGCCGCCGCGAACCGGAAATCCCTTCGCCTCCTCCGGAAATCCGGGCTGTGCGAAGGCTCTGGTCCAAATCAGCACCAGTTTGGGCCAACTGGTCGCGGCCATTCCCGTACTGATCGTGCTGGTCATCGGCCGAGTTCTCGACCTCACCGCCGTGCAGTGGCTGGCGCTGCCGCTGGGGATCGCGATCGGGGTCATGGGTGCGGTTCTCGGTGCTCGCCTTGCCGAGCGGCGGTTGTCGGACCGTGGGCCGGAAGTCCTCGCGGCCGTGCAGCCGCGTTGACGCTTGCGATCCGGCGGGCCGAACCGGGACGGATTTCGGATCGTCGAGCGCGGGGGCCGTGCTCGGGAACGGGCTGTTCGAACATCGGGAGAGAAATACACTTGGTGCGTGAGCGATAGGGATTCCGATGGCAATCTCGATTTGAATCAGCTGCGGACATTCCTGGCGGTGCATCGGGCGGGTTCGGTGACGGCGGGTGCTCGGCTGGTCGGGTTATCGCAGCCGACGGTGACGACTCAGTTGCAGGCGTTGGAGAAGCGGCTGGGTTATCGGTTGTTCGAGCGGCTGCCGCGCGGAGTGGTTTCGACGGCGGCGGCCGTGGAGTTGGCGGCGCGGGTGGCTGGGCCGGTGGACGCCCTCGATGGGATCGCTGGTCGTGCCGTACCCGCCGAACCGGTGCCGCAGCCGCCGGTGCGTTTGGCCGGACCCGCCGAACTGCTTGCGGTGCAGGCACTTCCGGCACTGGCGCGCTTGATCGCGAGCGGTGTCCGGCTGACGGTCACCGCGGGGCTGTCCGATGAACTGCTGGCCGGGCTGCGCGCCGGACACTATGACCTCATCGTGTCCACGGTGCGCCCGCGCGGCCGGGCACTGGTCGCCGAACCGCTCGCCGATGAGGAATTCGTCCTGGTCGCCGCGCCCGAAATGGCCGAACGCATCGACACCGCACGGTTGCGCGCCGAGGGTCCGGCGGCCCTGACGGGCCTACCCCTGATCAGCTACTCCGCCGACCTACCGATCCTGCGCCGCTACTGGCGACACATATTCGGCGTCCGCCTCACCGCCGAACCCTCGGTGGTCGTCGCCGATCTGCGCGCGATAACCGCGACGGTCGCCGCGGGCGCAGGCATCAGCGTCCTCCCGCGCTATCTCTGCACCGCCGAGCTGGCCGCCGGCACCTTGGTCCCGCTACTCGAACCCGACGACCCACCCATCAATACCGGCTTCCTGGTCCGCCGCCCTGGCACCACCTCCCGCCCCCACATCGACCTGGTGTACGACCACCTGCGGGCCGCAGGGCACATGTGGTGAACCGGCTAGATGTATGAGGCCCCGACGTTGGTGACGGCGGGAGCTGGTGGTTTGCCGTCGGCCGCACCGTGCGGTCACTGGTAGTTGTCGTGCACGTTCCACACAGCGACAGCATTAGAGCGTTGCTGTTCTGAGGTCCAGGTGCGGGAGTAGAGGAACGCTTCGGCCAGCGGGCTTGGTCGGAGTCGCGGCCGTGGGCGCGCCACCCGCCGTCGGGGATGCGCCGGACCTTCTTCACATCGACGTGCACCATGTGCCCGGGCCGCTTGGCGACAATCACCTGAGGTGTGCGGTTCGAGTCACCGTCGGGATCGATGAACCGTCGCCGGTTGAGGCCGAGTTGGGCGAGGACCCTGGTGACGGTACGACGGCTTATGGCGGCGCCGGTTTCGTTGAGTTCGAACGCTATTCGCGAGGCGGGCCGCTTCTGGTCCCGCCGCATCGCTTGATTCGCTGGACGACGTCAGGGTTGGTTGCGGTCGGCTGAGAATGTGGGGTCGAAGACCGGTCGAGGTTGGGTCAGGATCAGGGCCGGGTGATGTTGAACATCCAGCTGATACCGAACTTGTCGATTAGCGATCCCGCTTCGTCGCCCCAGGACTGCTTCTCCAACGGCAGTGTCACCGTGCCATCGGCCGACAGCTTTTCGTAGTAGTCGCGGATCTGGGAATCGTCTCCACCGATGAAGATCGCTACGTTCGTTCCTGGCCGGTATTCCACGCGCTCCGGAGCATCCCAGCCCATGATGGTGTATCCGGTAGGCGACGAAAGCACCGCGTGCATAACGTTGTCTGCGTCGGGCGCGTCCGGGGATCCGAAGTCCGCCACCGTGCCGATGTGGAGTTCACCTCCGAGGACACTTTGGTAGAACTGCAGGGCTTCCCGGGCGTTCCCGTCGAACACGATGCAGGGGTTGAGCGTGGATCCCATTCGGATACTCCTTGGTGATTGATCGTTTGGAGCTGAGCCCTCCGCGGTCCGCGTCGGCAGCCAATGTCGGGCCGAGACCGCCATATCGCGATGTCGTGGGCAGGCGTCTCAGCGGCATCGGCCGTGTGTCTTCGCCGTGCACTACTCTCACAGCCGGGCCGTGATTAGTCCAAGTGATCTTTCAAATCCCTGTGATAACAGTGTGTTATGGAATTGGCGCAACTCCGTTCGTTTCTCGCGGTGGTCGATGAGGAGGGGTTCACGCGGGCCGCGGCTGCTCAGCATCTGACCCAGCCGGCAGTCAGCTTGCACATCAGCCGGCTCGAGCACGAGCTGGGGCAACGCCTCTTCGACCGGACTGGAAGGCGGGTGACCCTCACTGACTTCGGCCAGTTGGTCCTCGGCGACGCACGCCTGGCCGTGGCAGCGACGAGCAAGATGCAGTCAATGGCTGACGAGGTCACCGGCCTGTTGCGCGGCCGACTCCGACTAGGCTCGGTCGCATCGGTCGACTTCGATCTGATAGGCCTCGTCGCATCCTTCCATGAGCAACATCCAGCTATCGAACTGTCCCTTGTCGAGGATCGCAGTGAGCGCCTGACAGAACTGTTGCTGACCAACAGGCTCGACGCAGCGGTGGTGGCGTCGTGCCATGAATCGATAGACAGACTGGATGGAATCCTCGTCGCAAACGAACCACTCGTTGCCATTGCCGCGCCCTCGTACGGTCAGTGGCCATCCTGCCGGATGCTCACCCTGCATGACCTTGTCGACCGACCGGTCGCGACCTTGCCGATCGGGACCGGCACTCGCGCCGCGCTAGATCACGCCTGCCACCAGGAAGGCATCGCCCTCGATATCAGGTTCGAAGCGAACACCCCAGCCACCTTGCGCGACCTCGCAAGCGCAGGTCTGGGCATCGCGATCCTCCCAGAACCGGTCGCCCGAACGCCAGGCGTGCGTGCCCATCCGATCGGTCCAGTCGCAATCCGAACACGCCTGTCAATTCTGTGGGTCGGCGATCAACCGTCATCGTCGATCGGCCGAGCCTTCACCCGACACGTCTCGGACAGACTGGCCAGCGATGCCTAGCGCCTGACTTGCGCGTGCATCCCGCACATCGGTTACGCATGGCGGCGCCCGCGGGCCGCTCGGTGCGCGGAGAGCGCGAGATCACTAGTCCCC
This sequence comes from Nocardia sp. NPDC004278, assembly GCF_053602975.1. Classification (NCBI taxonomy): domain Bacteria; kingdom Bacillati; phylum Actinomycetota; class Actinomycetes; order Mycobacteriales; family Nocardiaceae; genus Nocardia; species Nocardia sp. NPDC004278. Next base: position 234,839 of record NZ_JBSGEQ010000009.1, on the reverse strand, counting down.
CATCCAGATAGCTTGCTGCTTCACCACTTCGGCTACTCGCCGAGCGTAGTCATGTGGCGTCGAATACGGCCTTGGCGACCACCACTCGACTACCTTCGACCGTTGCCTGGACGGGAGGAGCTATCTGGACGCGGCAGTGGATTGGCGTTGGTCGGCGCGGTGGCGGAGGATTTCGGCGGTCTGGTCGTCGGCGGGGAGGAAGGCCTCGAGGTGGAGTTCGGAGAGGGTGATGTCGACGGCGGTGGCGAAGCTGGTGATCGTGGTGATGAGGCGGAGTTCGCCGTCGGGGCTGCTCAGGCGTAGGGGGACGGCGAAGCCGAGGTGGTCGGGGCCCAGGGTGGCTTCGGGGAGGTAGCTCTCGAGTTCGGCGATGAATTCGTCGAGGTGGGTGTCCGGGCTGCGCAGGGCCTTGCCGCGCAGGCTTTCGGTAACGTGGCGGCCCCATTCGGGCAGGTTCTGTACGCGTCGGGCCAGCCCATCGGGGTGTAGGGCCAGGCGGAGCACATTGATCGGTGGGGTGATCAGTTCCGCCGCGGCCCCTTCGGTGAGGATGTCGAAGGCGGCGTTGGCGGCGACGAGTCGGCCGTAGGGGCGGGTGACGACCGCAGGGTAGGGCAGGTGCCCGTCGAGAATGCGCTCCAGTGCGGTCCGGACCGGGCCCAATTCCGGTGTGTCCAGGTCGGATTCGGGGAACACCGGGGCGTATCCCGCGGCGAGCAGCAAACCGTTGCGCTCGCGCAGCGACAGCTCCAGCGATTCGGCCAGCCGCACCACCATGGTGCGACCCGGCCGCGAGCGTCCCTGCTCCAGGAAGCTCAGATAGCGCTGGCTGGTATCGGCGCGAATGGCCAGGTCGAGCTGGCTCACGTGCCGTTGCGTACGCCAGTGCCGCAACTGCTGCGCGAACGGACTTGGCTCTACCACCGTGGTCATGACTCCAGTGATATCCGACCCGGCGCACCCGCGCCATTCCCGACAGGGAATCAACGGGCCACCCGCGCGCTTCATCGGTGTCATTCCCTGGAGGGAATCGCGCGGCGGCGTCGCGCTCGTAAAACTCTGAGCCATGAGCAAGCGATTCGATGACAACGACCTGACCGCCTTCGCCGAGCGCTACATGGCCCAGTGGAACGAGTCCGACCCGGAACTGCGCCGCAAGCTGATCCACGAGATCTGGGCCCCGTCCGGTGCGCAGACCCTGGTCGATCCGCCGCTGGAGATTCGGCAGGCGGCCGCCCAACTGAACTTCGCGGTACCCGCACTGGAAGTGCGCGGCCACGACGCGATGCAGGCACGGGTGACCCGCGCCTACGAGATGTTCGTCGCCTCCGGCGAATACCTCTTCGAGGTGGGCGAGCCCACCGAACTGCCCGCCGGTCTGATCGGCCTGCCGTGGTCGATGGTCGCGCGCGCCGACGGCTCTGTCGCGGGCGGCGGCTACGAGGTCATCGGCCTCGACGCCGACGGCCGCATCACCTTTGACCACCAGTTCATCGAGGGCGTGCGATGAGTGCGGTGCGTGCGGCCGGGCTGGCGAAGACGTTGCGGTACAGCCGGATCGTGCGCACCGCGGACGGCGGTTCGCGATTCGTCGACGCCGAACTGGCTTTGGCCGATCGCACCCTGGCCACGGGTGTCCCCGCGATGGCCGTTGCCGGATTGTCGTCGGCGGCGGCCGTGACGTATTTGCGCAGTGCGCAATTCGATAGCGACCCGCATCCGGCTCCGGCCGAACAGTGGGTCGTTATGCTGCGCGGCCTGATCGAGGTGACCACGAGTGACGGCCGCAGCCGGCGCTTCGGCCCCGGCGATCTCGTCCATGTCGAGGACACCGACGGGCAGGGGCACGTCACCGTCGGTGTCGGTGACGCCCCCTTCGAGGCGCTGTTCGTGCCGACCACTGATTTTTCGATTGCTACCGAGAACTGAGAGAGCAGATCATGAATGCCATTGCCTACCACCTCGATCCACTGCACGGCCTGGCCGGGCTGACCGTTCGGGAGCAGGAGGTGCCGGTGCCGGGGCCGAATCAGGTGGTCATCAAGGTGCGGGCGGCCTCGGTGAACAGGCGGGATCTGATGCTGATGGACGGCATCTATCCGCTGCCTGCGACCCCGGATATTGTTCCGCTCTCCGATGGGGTGGGAGAGGTCATCGCCGTGGGCGACAATGTGACTCGCACCGCGCTCGGCGACCGGGTCACCGCCACGTACTTCGTGCGCTTCGTCAGCGGGCCGCAGCGGCTGGCCCTGGTCGCCGAGCAGTACGGCGCCAACTACAACGGCATGCTCGCCACTTACGCCGTGCTCGAACAGGATTCGGTGGTGCATGTGCCCGACCATCTCACCGATATCGAGGCGGCCACGCTGACCTGCGCGGGAGTCGTCGCCTGGGCAGCGCTGACGAAACCCGCGCCGGTCGGACCGGGTGAGACGGTGCTGACCGTGGGCAGTGGCACCGTTGCGCTGTTCGCCGTGCAGTACGCGAAAACACTGGGTGCCCGGGTCATTTCGATCACCTCGGGCCCGGATAAGGCGGAGCGGTTGCACAAGCTCGGCGCGGACGAGACCGTCGACCGGAGCGAGACACCCGACTGGGACGAGAAGGTACTCGAACTCACCGATGGACACGGTGTCGAACATGTGGTGGAGGCCGTCGGGCTGCCCACCCTGTCGAAATCGGTGCGCTCGGCCGGATACAACGCAATGATCACCATGATCGGCGCATCGCAGCTGCCGAAGGGACAGCCATTCGAGAATCCGTTCGTCGGACCGTATCTCGGGATCCGCCGGATCGCGGTCGGCAGCCGCGACGATTTCGAGGCAATGAACCGGACCATCACCGAACACCGCGTGCGCCCGGTCATCGATCGGACATTTCCACTCGATCAGGCGGTGGAGGCGTACCGGTACTTCCGCGACGACAATCCGTTCGGCAAGGTCGTCATCACCATGCCCTGAGTCAGGGCAGCCGTTGGGTTCGCGTGTCATGGCGGCCTTTTCGGCCTGGGTGATCCAGGGCCGATCGGCCGCCTTGATTCGAATCTGCCCGGTCACATGGGTGCATCAGTATTCCTCGCGCTGCGGCAGCCTGGTCGCTGCAATGGAGCACCTTGCCGATGTAGGTTCGGTACGGCCGATCCGGAACTCCGACCGGCGGCAATGTGACTCGGCGGTCAGGCCTCGAACGGCACGATATTGCCCGCCACGTCACGGGTTCCCGCGTTGGCTTCGATGGCGGCCGCGAGTTCGGCAACGGTGGTCCAGGTGCGCGGTGGTTCGGATTCGATATTGCCGATGGTGTACCAGGTCTCGTTGCCGCGATAGCGGACCAGACCCTTACCCGTGTCGTCGACAGCGACATCGAGCTCGCCGGAAACCGTCCCTTCCTCCTCGGTCATGACGGCTGCCTTGACGGAAATCTCGATGATGTCGCTTATTTGAACTCTCCTCGACGGACGCAGTCATCGACTGCGTTGCGCAGTGCGGTGTGTTCGGCGGGATCAACGGTCAGCGCGTATTTTACTTTGATCTTGACATAGTGCTCGATATAGCCACACCGGAAGTTTCCCGGCGGCAGATAGTTCGCGGCGTCTTGATCGCCCTTGGAGCGATTGGCCGACGGATCGGAGGCGATGAGATTGATGGCGTCATTGGCAATGCGGCGGCGGGTATCTTCATCACGCTTGTCCGCACCCGAGCGCCAGGCCTCGGCCAACGGCACGATGTGCTCGGCATCGACGGTGGCCGGATCGGTCATCCACTTGTAGGGCTTGAGTTTTCCGGTCTTCGAGTCGAGGAATCCGTACTGGTCGCGCCAGCCGCCGTCCTTGCCGACGGTGAGTTGGCAGGTCTTCGGGTCGAGTTCGACCGAGCCGGTGGCGTCGCGCAGCATCATCACATCTCGGGTGGTGCACTTGCTGTACTGCTCGAATTCGGTGCCGAATCCGTGCTCGGCCTTATTCGTATCCCAGTGCGGGAACTTCTCGCGGCTGTAGCCGTCCATCGCTGCCTCCGGCGCGTCGACCAGCTGCCCGAGCAATGCGGTGATGTCCTTACCGGAAATCGTTGCGGCGCTGGCGGCACCAGGCGCTTTGCCGCCGCTCTTACCGGTCCAGTCGTCGAAGAAGGAATAGGCGACGGCGACCACAATGGCCAAGACGACGGGTGCGCAAACGGCGAGTACGCGACGCACGGGGCTGGACGACAACCACTTCACAACGATCGAACTTCCTAGCCTCGCACCGATGAATTTGTCGGGCGTCAAGCTACCGTCGGCCGCCCGTCCCGTATGTGATTGTCACGTATGACGTTCGGCACATCCAGTGGGAGAACGTTCTGTGCGGCAATGTGACCGAGCGGTTTGTGTCCGGCACACACAAAACCGCCCCTGAGTCGCCGTGCCGGCGCCGACTCAGGGGCGGTCGTGTCACGAAGGAGTTGGTCCCGCTGGCGAGTGAACGGGCCGGGTGTCCAGTCCAGATGATCCGTTCGGGCGACTCCACGAGGCTGATGAGGGAAGTCTCGTCGAGTCGTCGTACCGCGGGTGACTCCTTGTGACGGTCTGTGTGCGAACTTCATTGTTCTTACGTAGATAGACAGTAGATCAGTCCGAATTCCTTTGTAAACCCTTTACCTAATTCTGAGAATCTCCTGAATTCCGCGATGAGTGTTTGAAGTATGTACTACTCACATACGGAATTAGGTTTACCTGCGGTTGTGTTGAGCTCCGTTCCGGGTGGGCGGCGGCAGGCAGGGTCCGATGGGTGACGAGCGTCACATCGTGCGGCTGTCACAACGGGCACGGAGTGTGTGTCGAAACCGGGTGCAGGCACAGAGCAGGATCAAGGAAGGACCCGCATCATGGCTACCGTCGACGTTCTCGACTCGTTCATCAACTACACCGATACCGGTTCCGGTTCGGTACCGGTGGTGTTCCTGCACGGCAACCCCACCTCATCGCACCTGTGGCGCAATGTGCTCCCGCATGTCGCCGGGCAAACCCGGGTACTCGCGCCGGATCTGATCGGCATGGGCGCGTCCGGGAAGCCGGATAGCGCCTACCGGCTCGAGGATCACGCCCGCTACCTGGACGCCTGGTTCGATGCACTCGGCCTCGATCAGGTCGTCATCGTGGGCCACGACTGGGGTGGCGCGCTCGGCATGCACTGGGCCGCACGGCATCCCGACCGCATTCGCGGCATCGCACTGATCGAGACGTTCCTGCGGCCGATGAGCTGGGACGATCTCCCGCCGCTCGGCGCCGAACTGTTCCGCAAGTTCCGCTCGGCCGAGGGCGAGCGAATGGTGCTCGAGGAGAATATGTTCATCGAGTTCAACCTGCCGAGGGGCGTTGTCGACCTGTCGCCCGAAGATCACGATGTGTACCGCGCGCCCTTCCCGACACCGGAATCACGCAAGCCGATGCTGGCCTGGTCGCGCGAATTCCCGTTGGACGGCTCGCCCGCCGATGTGGTTGCGCTGGTGCAGAACTACGACCAGTGGGCAGCCCGGAGTCCCGAGGTGCCGAAGCTGCTCATGGGGCTGGACAACGGGGTCGGGCTCGGCTCGTCCGAGGTGATCGCCTGGGCCGGCGAGACTTTCGCCAGCGCCGAGGTCGTCTCGGTCGGCCAGGGCGGACACCACGCTCCGGAGGATCAGCCCGATGCGATCGGCACGGCGGTCGCGAACTGGTTGCGCGCGCATTCGCTGACGACGGCGACCGCGAGTGCGTAAGGGGGTGCGCCGCGCGGAGCGCTGATCGACCGGCTCCGCGCGGGGGGCTTGCGCTCGACCGGATGGCGCCGAAGGATTGTGCGGTGGAACCCGAGCTATCGCAGTCCGAACAAGCCTCCGCCGCCGATGTGACCAGGATCGGACTCGGCGATGACGTCGAGGGTGCGGTGCCGGCCGAGGCGCGGGCTCGGGAGCGGGAACTCGTCGATCGGGCCATTGCCGGTGACGGGGCCGCCATCTCGGATGTGGTGCGACACCTGCAGGATCCGCTGTATCGGCTGGCGCTGCGCATGGTGTGGCGGCCCGCGGAGGCCGAGGATGCGACGCAGGAGATCCTCTTGCGGGTGGTCGGGAATCTCGCGACTTGGCGGGGTGAGGCCAAGCTGCTGACCTGGGCCTACCGGATCGGGGTCAACTATCTGCTGAATCTGAAGCGGCAGACGCCGCAGGAGGCCGCGCAGCTCAGCCTCGACACATATCGGGAGGGTTTGGCGGACGGGCTGGCGGCCGAGGACTACCGCGGGCCCGAGGCCGAGGTGCTCGCGCACGAGGTGCGCCTCAATTGCAGTCAGGCGATGCTGCAGTGTCTGGCCCGTGACGAACGGGTTGCATTCGTGCTCGGTGAGGTCTTCGAGCTCAGCTCCACCGATGCGGCCTGGATTCTGGGTATCTCCGCATCCGCGTATCGGAAGCGGTTGGAGCGGGCCAAGAAACGCATCGCGACGTTCTTGAATTCGACCTGCGGGGTGGCGAATCCGGAGGCGTTCTGCCGCTGCTCGCGGCGGGTGGACAAGGCGCTGGCACTCGGGCGCGTCGATCCGAAGCGGCCCGTCTTCGCCGGCCATGCGGTCAGTGCGGGCGGGCGCAATGTCAGCGCGGCCGAGGAGCAGATGATCCGACTGCACGATGCCGCGGCGGTGATCCGGGTCCACCCCGATTACGCTGCGCCGCAGGCGAAGATGGACGCGATTGCCGGACTGCTGCACTCGGGGCGCTTTCCCTTACTCGACTGAGCGGCTCACGCATTCGCCGGGATTCGGGTGCTCTGGGTTCGCGACCAGCCCGCACGTCCACTGGACTATCCGGCTCTTGCCGCGCTCAGCGATGTGTTCTTCCCGCGCGTGATGCTGCGACTCGGCCGGGTGGTTCCGGCCGGAACCGTCACGCTGACCGTGTATTTCCACGCCGATGCCGATCGCCTGGCCGCCCAGTCCGACCACCCGCTGCTGGCCGCCGCGCGCTCCCAGCACTTCGGCAATGGATTCTTCGATCAGGCCGCCGAACTGTGGGCGTACGACGGTGGGTTGCTCGCGACGAGCCGTCAGCTGGTGTACTTCAAGGCCTGACAGCGGCATGGAAATGTCTTGGGCCGGAATGCCGCCGAGGGCCCCGCGCTGGGACGGGGCCGCGGCAGTCGTTCGTGATCAGGCGGCGGGGGTCGGTCGCAGGAGCGGACCGGTGTGGACACCGCGGATGGTGTGTGCCGCGACGACCACCCAGGCGGCGACCAGTCCGATGTAGAGGACGACCGCGGTGACGGCGAAGAGGTCGGCGCCGGTGTGGCCGTAGAGCACGGTGCTGCCGGTGATGCAGGTGCCGAGGGGGAAGGTGAAGCCCCACCAGGTCATGTTGAACTTCAATTCGCCTGCGCGGGTGGTCTTTATGATGACCGTGGCCGCTAATGCCAGCCACAGCATTGCGAAACCCCAAGTGACGACGCCGAAGATGACCGAGAAGACGGTCAGGCCCTTGGTGTAGAGCTCGGGCAGCACGGATGGACCGGCCTTGGCGAGAAGTCCTGCGGCAGTGACGGATTGGCCGAGCGGGCCGAGCACGATACAGAGCGTGGGAATCATGTTCGCGGGTGGGAGGTCATGGTGCACCAGGCGGGACCAGATCATGGTGATGGTGACAATGGAGGCGATCAGGCTCAGACCGAACATGGCCAGGCAGAGCAGGATCATGGTCAGTCGCAGCTGTCCCTCGGGGGCATAGGGAACCAGCAGCGCGCCCATGGCCGCGGACACCATCGGGGGCACCACGGGCATCAGCCAGCCACCGAAAGCGGCATCGGGTTCGATGCGGTGGTGGGTGAACATTCGGTAGGGGATGGCGACGGCGGTCATCAGGCCGAGTACGGTGCCGACCGACCAGAGCACCCAGTCGACGGTGAGTGCGGCGCCGAGGCCGATCACATCGCGGCCGAGTAGCAGGGTGCCCCCGCCGACGGTCAGCAGTGCCATGGGTGGGGCGCCGTAGAAATGCGCCATGACGGGGTGGTCGCGGTGGCTCCGGGCGACCTCGGGGTAGCGCATCCGGTGCATGGCGAAGGCGATGGTCAGTACCACCAGCAGCAGTGCGGCCGACGCCCAGACGGCGGTCGCCGCGCCGCGCAGTTCCGGAAACTGCAGGGGCAGGGTGGCGGCGGCATTCGCGACGATGCCGGTGCCCATGACGGCGGCGAACCAGTTGGGGCCGAGGTGTCGCAGCGATCGGGGCTCGACTGGGCGGCGGGTCCTGTCGCGTTCGAGTTCGCCCAGGAGACGCCGCGAGCGTGCGGGGCGGAAGGTCACTGTGGCGGCCATGGATCCAGATTCGTCGGCTCGAGTGGCGCCGAGTAGCCACGGCGTTTCTATGGGTGCATAGACTCGTTCTATGCCCTTGTCTCCGCGTGTTCCGGATCTGGCCGCCCTCGACTTGCTGCTTTCGGTCATCGAACTGGGCAGCCTCGGGCGTGCGGCGCAGGCACATGGGATCAGCCAGCCGTCGGCGTCGTCACGCATCCACTATCTGGAGAAGCTGGTCGGCCTGCCGGTGCTGGAGCGCAGCACCCTCGGTTCGCGGCCGACTCCGGCCGGGGTATTGATCGCCGAATGGGCGCGCGGGGTGATCGACGCGGCCGGGCAACTGGACGCGGGCATCGACACATTGCGTGCCCAACGCGATTCCCACTTGCGCGTGGCGGCCAGCCAAACCATCGCCGAGTACCTGTTCCCCGGCTGGCTCATGACCTTGCGCGGCGCCGCACCCGATACCACCATCGCGCTGGAGTCCGGCAATTCCGTCGAGGTGGCCCAGGCGGTGCTCGATGGCAAGGATGTCATCGGCTTCGTCGAGAGCCCGGGGAATTTCCGCGGCCTCGAGAGCCATATCGTGGCCCGCGACCGGCTTGTTGTCGTGGTCGCCCCGCAGCATCGGTGGGCGCGGCGCGGTTCGGTCGAACTCGCCGACCTCGCCGCGACCCCGCTGATCCAGCGCGAGACCGGTTCGGGCACCCGCACTTGGTTCGAAAATGCTGTCGCGCAGGCCATTCCAGGGTGGAAACCCACTGTCGCGCTCGAACTCTCTTCAACCACCGCGATCAAGACCGCGGTCGCCTCCGGTGTCGGTCCCGCAGTGCTCAGCTCGCTGGCCGTAGCCGCCGAAATTGCCGCGGGCACCTTGGCGTCCCCGGCCATTACCGGCCTGGACCTGACCCGAACCCTCCGTGCGGTCTGGCCCTCCGGCCAGCGCCTCACCGGTCCGGCCCGCGACCTCTACGCCATTGCCGGCCGCACGACTGGATCCGGACCGAGTTCCGACCCCACGCAGACGGGATCCGCACCCGCCTAGCGTCGGATTCGGTGCGGTGGACCTGCTATTCGGCGTCGGAAGGCTGTGCGGCCGGGGGAATTCCGGTGTCCAGAAAGCGGATCAGGCGATCGATGCGGTTGGTGTGGTCGATGCAGCGCTCCAGTTTGTTACCGACCATGGCGATATCGATGGCGGCCTCGGTGGGGTGGGTGTGGGTCGGGTCGGCGAGGGCGATATGGAGTTGCCGATGCAGCTGATCCATTGCGAGGGAACCGGATTCGGGGGTGGCTGACTCACGCCCGGTGGCAACCGTTTGGCCCGCGAGGGCGGTGTAGTGGCCGGCCAGCCGGCCCATCGCGGTGAGGATATCCATAAGATGTTGGGGTGCAACGGGTTCCGGATGATATTTGTAGACCTGATCGGCGACGCGGCTGATCAGCCAGCCGATCCGGGACAGTTCACCGGCGATCTGGATCGCGGTCACGACGTGGCGTAGATCACGCGCGACCGGCGCCTGCAGCGCGAGCAGCACCACGGTCCTGGCCTCGCAGGCCGAGTACATCTTCTGTAGCTGTTCGTCGTGCGCGAAGGCCTCATAGGCGGCGGCGAGATCGGCGTCGCCGAGCGCAGCGGTGACGCGCTCGGCGGCATCGTGGGCGAGCCGACACATGAGCGTCAAATCATTGGTCAACGCGAGGAGCTCGCGAGTGAACTGGGTCCGCACTTGGCACATTGTCGCGCATCGCCGCGCCATCGCGTACCTGAATCTCGACTCCATCGCAACGTTGGCAGGAACGGACAGGCCATAACACTCGGGCTGGCACCGGCAATCTGCGGGCGGGTGAGTGGACAGAGCGCCACCGATGTGGCAGTGAGGGGACGCGCGGGGGTTCGCCGTTGGTTCCGACTGGTTTTGATCTCTCCGGAGTAGCGTCGCGGTATGGCGAATCTGCGGGATGTGCAGCATCGGGTCGTGACGACTCTGCAGCGGCGGGTCGCGAATCCGATGCTGCGGAGGTTGCCGACGCAGCAGCTGCTGGAGACCGTGGGGCGGGTGAGTGGGCAGCCGCGGGTTACGCCGATCGGTGGCCGCCGGGTCGGCAACGCGTTCTGGCTCGTCTCCGAATTCGGTGAGCGCTCGCAGTACATCCGAAATATCAAGGCCGACAATCGGGTTCGAGTGCGGCTGCATGGGCGTTGGCGTACCGGTACCGCGCATCTGCTGCCCGACGATGATCCGCGCGCTCGGCTGCGGGCCTTGCCCAAGGCCAATAGCACGGCCGTTCGGCTGGTCGGCATCGACTTGCTGACCGTCCGGATCGATCTCGACTGACCGGACCGCTGCCACAGCTCGACGTCGTCGGCCCTCGCAGTATCCGGCGATAACTGGCAAGTCGATCTCGGGCACTGCGACGGTGATGCCGGAACTCGCGCGCTCGGGCGATCTGCTCGCCGCCACCATCATGACCAGGGCCCCGAAGATCGCCCAATTGCTCAATAGCTTTCAGCTCGCGGCTGGCGATATCGCCTGGGCCGGTCCGGCCACCACGGCCGGTGCGCCTGATCTGGTGCGGTTCGGTCAGGCGCTCGACGATCTCGTCGAGGCGGTCGGTCGGCTGGTGACGGCCGGGAACAGTCCGCAGATGTACCTGGCGGGCAATGGCCTTGTGCCGTTTCTGCAACGGGTGACCGAATGGATGGACAAGGTCGGGCCGGAGCTGAAATCGCTGATCCCCGGATTGCGGCCACTCACCGACGCGGTCACCGCCAGCGCACCGCGTATCGACCTCAGCAGCCTGATCGGCCAGGCGCTGCACGAAACCGGCGATGACGCCGTCAAGGTGCGCGTCGGCGTCAGATAAGGCGTTGGCCGAAGGGAACACGCGCCGAGAAACCTGATCTTTCCTGCCGCGACTTCGGTAGCCTGCCAGCAGAGTTTTCGTGAAGGTAGTCCCTACTCGGCACGAAGGCGGTGCGATGGTGCAATTCGGCGGTGCGGCACCCGGCGGCAATCGCGGAACCGATAACACGCGCGTCCTAACCGTCGCGGCCGTCCTAGCCGCCACACTTGCGCTGGTGGTCGCGATCGCGCTGCTGCGATCGAATCAGGATTCGGATAGCGACGTGCCGTCCTCGACCGTGAAGTCCACCTCCGCGACGCTACTGACCACCGCCCGCCCGGCACCCGCACCCCCGATCTCGCCGCCATCGAAATCCATGCAAGCGCGCAAGCGCGGTGACGATTGCTCCCACGAAAACGTCATCGCCCAATGGGACCTGCGCAACGGACTCTGGGTCTGCACCCCCCTGCTGCAGGGCCCCGAGGTGCACCAGGTCGGCGACGACTGCTCCCACGACGGCATTGTGGCGCAATGGGGCAGGTCGCCGGAGGGCCACTGGACCTGTATCCCGCAGAGCCCGGCCCTGCAAGAGGTACCACCGGCGGCCGAGACCCCGATCCCCGCGCCGGTTCAGACGCAGCCGAACCCGGTCCCGAATCCGGCACCGATTCCAGCGCCGGTGCCGGAGAATCCGGTCCCGAATCCAGCACCGGTGCCACAGAATCCGGTCCCGAATCCAGCGCCGGTGCCAGAGAATCCCGCACCCGCACCCGCACCCGCACCGATTCCGGACAATCCGTTCCCGGGTCTACCGCCGCTGCCCGTGATTCCGGGTCTGCCGTAGTCACCGGCTGCTGGGGAAAATCGTTCGACAGGGCTGAGAAGCTCGATTGGTGATCGTTGTCCCCGAATTCTTCGCCGATCGTCTCGTCAGGTTGGAGCCCGCGGCGCGGGCGTGGGTGGCCGGGCTGCCCGAGCTCGCGGCCCGCTACGCCGAGCGCTGGCAGCTGCGATTCGAGGGCGAGCTCATGCATGGTTACGGCGGTTTGGTACAGCCCGCCGTGCGTGCCGATGGCAGTCAGGTGGTGCTCAAACTCGGCTATCGCACCCCCGAGACCAGGGACGAACCGGTCGCGCTCGCGGCCTGGCAGGGCCATGGCGCGGTGCGACTGCTCGATAGCGACGCCGAGCACGGCGCGCTGCTCCTCGAACGACTCGACCCCACCAGGTCATTGGAGTTCGAGCCCATCGACGACGCGGTGCGGATCATCTCCGTGCTGCTGCGCAGGCTCGCCATTCCGGCACCCCCCGGCATCTCCCGGGACCTGCGCACCGAAGCCGAGCGTCTGGTCGAGGAACTGCCGAAGGATTGGCAGCGCTTGGGCGCCCCCTTCCCGCGCAAGTTGCTCGATGCCGCCGTCGAGGTCTGCGCACAACTCGGCCCGAGTGCGGACCGGCTCCTGGTGAACGAGGACCTGCACTATGAAAACGTCCTCGGTGGTACCCGCGAACCCTGGCTCGTGATCGACCCGCAGCCCTTGGCGGGCGATCTCGAATTCACCACCCTGTCCCTGCTCTGGAACCGCCGAACCGAATCCGGCCTCGATGACCGCTTCGCCACCGTCGTCGATATCGCCGGACTCGATCCGGACCGCGCCCGCGCCTGGACCCTGGTGCGCGCCGTGCAGAACTGGCTCTGGTTCGTCGAAGGTGAGGACACCGAGGACTTCGGCTGGCCCGCCGTCCAAGTCATCGCCCCATGGGCCGTGCGCTGACCTACCGGCGATGCGCAGAAAACGACTCCACGCCACCCGCCCGGCCGATGCTCCCTGGCGAAACCGCCTGCGTTCCAAGCCAACAGAGACCAGGCCGCCCAACTTTTCCGCCCGCCGCACCGTACGCCGTCGCTACTGGTGAAGAAGGGTCGCCGGGTGATGCCGATGCCGCGGGAATTGCGCTGGGCGAGAGGTAGGCGATATCGCCTCGACCGAAGGTCGGAATCCGGTGGCCCGCCTCGGAAAATTGGTTACGCACCGAAGGCGGGCAGCACGTACCGCTCGACGAGCGTTCGCTCCGCGGCGGGATCGGTCGCGGGCCAGAACAATAGCGAGAGCACGACGCGGACTATCCATTGTCCGGCAATCGGATCGTCGCCGGTTCCGGTGAGTTGTGTTGCGGCGTCGGCCAATCGGGGATTGTTCGCGAGGTATTCGTCGACCTCCGCCGGGGTGGTTGCGGTCAGGAAGGCGGTGGCGACCGGGTCGGCGCGGACGGCGGTCAAGGCCGCGAGAATCGCGTGGGTGATGCGGTCCGGGCCGGTGTGGGCCGCGGCGGAGTGCCGGATGGTTTCGGCGATGCGGGCGGTGGCCCCGGCCAGGACGGCATCGCGCAGTGCCGACTTGCCGCCGACGTAGCGGTAGACGGTGGCGCGGGAGCAGCCAGCCGCGGCGGCGACGTGATCGATATTCAGTCCGGCCATGCCCTTGCGCGCGATGAGGTCGGCCGCGGCGGCGTGGATGCGCTCGATCGCGAGGTCACGGCGGTGGCCGCCAGCGAGCCAATCGGGCAGACCGGTCATCGCGACCTCCTGATTCGCTGACGAAGAACTCGGGATTTTCGGTCAGATACGGTTGAAGAACTTTGTCTCAGAGTGAGACATTCTAGGCGAGATCGCCCAGCGGAGCGGCAGGTGGGCGGCGGGCCTCGAGACAGCGCGCGACCTGTGGATTCGGTGCCGGATTCGCAGTTTTTCGAGGCTATTGACGCGGGTGGTCGAGGCCGCGAAATCTGGTGTGCGGAAGTAGAAATCGTGCGTCGGAAAGGCGGAGCGAATGACCCGCGCATTGAATGACATCGACCTGTTCGACCCCGGGTTGCTCGACGATCCCTACCCGCTCTATGACCGACTGCGCACCGACTCGCCTGTGCACCGCATCGCGGACACCGATTTCTACTTGGTCAGCCGCTGGGATCTGGTCATGGAGGCGACCACGCGCCCCGCCGACTTCTCCTCGAACCTCACCGCGGCCCTGGTGCGGCAACCCGATGGTTCGGCCGGGGTTTTCGATTTGGACGGCGGCGGACAGGCGATCCATGTCCTGGCCACCGGCGACGACCCGACCCATCAGGCGCACCGCAAACTGGTGCTGCCCGCCCTGGTCGCCAAACGCATTCGCGCACTGGAACCCACCATCGCCGCCACCGCGGATCGCCTGTGGACGGCGGGTTTCGGTGCCGGACACATCGAATGGATGTCTGCCATGGGCGACCGACTGCCGATGACCTTGGTGGCCAACCTGATCGGCCTGCCCGACGACGACATTCCCCAATTGCTCACCTGGGGCTATACCAGTAATGAACTGCTCGACGGCGTGGTCACCACCGACCGTCTGGTCGCCGTCGTCACCGCCGCCACCGAACTCGCGGGCTATCTGCGCCGACAGCTCGTCCGAGCCTGCGGCCACCCCGACGACAACCTCCTCGGCGATCTCGCAAAGGCCTGTGCCGCAGGCGAACTCGCTCGCGATGTCGCCGTCCTGATCCTCGTCCAACTCGTCGGCGCGGGCGGTGAGTCCACCGCGGGACTCATCGGCAACGCGACCCGCATCCTCGCGACCGACCCCACCCTCCAGACCCGTCTGCGCACGGATCCGGACCTGCTCACCCCGTTCCTCGAGGAGGTGCTGCGCCTGGAATCCCCCTTCCGCGCCCACCACCGCCACGTCGTCCGCGACACCACGCTCGGCGGCACCGATCTCTCCGCGGGCAGTCACCTGCTCCTCCTCTGGGCCGCCGCCAACCGTGACCCCGCCGTCTTCGCCGCCCCCGACGAACTGCACCTGGACCGCCCGGCCCAGCGCAATCACCTGGCCTTCGGTAAGGGCATCCACTTCTGCGTCGGCGCGGCCCTGGCCCGGCTGGAGGCCCGCGTGGCCCTGCAAACCCTGCTGACTCGGACGGCCGCATTCCGACTCGCACCCGATCCCGCTGCGGCTCAATGGGTTCCCAGCATCTTCGTGCGTCGCCACCACCGCCTCGCCCTTGTCGCCGAATAGCTCCAGCTGCCCGCTGGGGCGCTGAGCGATCACCATTGAGCCTGGGATACGGCCTTCGGGAGGACCGACCTCCTCCGACGGCAGGAGTTGCGGTCCGCACCAGCCGGGCATCATGGTCTGCGTGGTGGATTCGGGTGTGACCAGGGGCGCGGACTGGCTGCTCGACGCGCGTGCCCTACCGGTTCGGCTGGGGGTGCTGCTGACCTCGGCGACGGGCTGTCTGCTGCTGCTTTCGGATGCGCCGGGGCCGGTGGACTGGATCATCGGCCTGCTCGCGGTGTGCGCGACGGCGGGCGGTATTCGATGGCCGTTCACCACATCACTGCTGGTGACCGGGCTATTGGTGCTCGGCTTCGAGATCGGCGGTACGGGTCCGCTGGTGCCGAAGGTGGGGGCCGCCATCGCACTCATCGAACTCGCCGCACGCCGCGGCGGGTGGCAGCCGTGGGTGGCGGCGGGAGCGTTGGGCGGGGCGTATCTGCTGCATCCGGCCGGGGCGGCCGCCGCGACCGGCTACCGGGCATTGGTGATGGCGGGTGCGCCGCTGCTGATCGGATATCTGCTGCGTGCCGCGCGCGAGGGTGCGGATCGGGCCCGCCGGGCCGCGGGGGAGATCGCGCAGCGTCGGGAGGCCGATATCGCGGCCGCGCGGGCCATGGAGCGGACCGCCATCGCCAGGGAATTGCACGATCTGATCGCCCATCACGTCTCGTCCACCGTGCTGCGGGTGGGTGTGGCCCGGCATGCGGTACCGGACGCGCCGCCCGCGGTGCGTGAGGTGCTCGACGATATTCACGCCAGCGGCACCGAAACCCTCGCCGATCTGCGGCTGCTCGTCTCCGTGCTGCGCGATCCGGCAATGGCGGGCGAATCCTTCATCGCGCCAGCGGATCTGCCGGGAGCGGTCGCCGCCGTCGCGGAGCGGGCCGAACAACTGGGCACCATGGTGGCGGTGCAGGTCGACGCTGCCGTGACGGAAGTGGATGCGCTACGGGCGTTGACCTTGCTGCGTCTGGCGCAGGAGGGCGTGGCGAATGTGGTCAAGCACGCGGGCTCGGGCGTCACGGCTCGGCTGACCATCACCGCACGCACCGACGGTGCGGTCGATTTCATATTGTGCGACAACGGGATTCGAACAGTCAACGGCTCCGGGAACGGCCTCGGACTGGTCGGATTGCGCGAACGCGTTGAGCTGCTGGGTGGCGAGTTCGTCGCCGGGCCGGGTGATTCCGG
The DNA here is from genome assembly GCF_053602975.1 of Nocardia sp. NPDC004278. Classification (NCBI taxonomy): domain Bacteria; kingdom Bacillati; phylum Actinomycetota; class Actinomycetes; order Mycobacteriales; family Nocardiaceae; genus Nocardia; species Nocardia sp. NPDC004278. The sequence continues at coordinate 218,402 of NZ_JBSGEQ010000009.1, read as the reverse complement.
TTGGCGACTCGACGCATCCCTGCCGCCCGCGATTCGGGTGGCGTCGTGAAGGTCCGGGAGAGCGTGCGGCCATGACCATTCGAGTATTGATCGTCGACGACCAGCAACTGGTTCGGGCCGGGCTGCGCATGCTCTGCGAGACCGATGACGAACTCGAGGTCGTCGGGCAGGCGGCCAGCGGGGGCGAGGCCGTGCGGCTGGCCGAGCAGACCACGCCCGATGTCATCCTGATGGACCTGCGCATGCCGGGAATGGACGGAATTCGCGCCACCGAACGGATTCTCGCGATGCGGCCATCGATCCGCATCGTCGTCCTGACCACCTTCGACGATGACGACCATCTGTATCCCGCGCTCGCGGCGGGAGCCTGCGGGTTCCTCGTCAAGGACGCCTCGCCCACCGATCTGCTCGATGGCATCCGCCGCGCCGCCGCGGGCGAATCGCCCTTCACTCAGGCCGTATTGCAGCGACTGGTGGATTCGGCGGTGGCCGCACGGGAGGCCGCCACGACCAACGATGATTTCGATGCGCCGCAGGGACTTACCCGACGCGAAGCCGAGGTGCTCGCCTTGGTATCGACGGGTCTGTCCAATGCCGAGATCGCCGAGCGTCTACATCTCGGCGTCACGACGGTCAAAACGCATATCGGCAATCTGATGACGAAAACCGGTGCCACCAACCGGGTTCAGCTCGCCGTACTCGGCGCGACGAACGGGCGCCGGCGCTGAGTTCTCAATGCGGATGCTGCGCCGCATATCTCGCTCTTTCGAGCGCTCGTTGCCGTGCCCGCTTCGAATTCTCCAGATCCGCCGGCAGCCCGTGCTTGGCCAGTCGGTGCGCCCGATTCATCGGCATGAAGGCCGTGGTGTAGAACAGCGCGAGCAGCAATGCCAGCAGCACCATCGACCCGCGCAACCACAATTCGCCCGGAAACAACAGGAATACGGCGAACAGCGGAGTGAACGGTACCAGGCCGCGCACGATATGGCGCGGGGTCGCGTATCTGCCGGTGAGGTCATCGCGTACCCACTCGCGCAGCGAATCGGGCAGGCGCCGCCCGAAGGCGTAGCCGAGCCACTGGATGGGATTGGGTCGACTGTTCATGCGTGTACTCCTGTCGCGACGGCGACCGACCGTCGTGCGGCCGCATTGACCCGGGTCAATACCTCGTGCAGTTCCTTCAGATCCGCCAAGGTCACCCCGAGACGCTCCACCACCGCGGGCGGAATCTTCAGGGCCTGCTCACGCAGCTCCACTCCGGCCGGGGTCAGATCGATAACGAGGTTCCGCTCGTCGCGGCCATCGCGGCCGCGGGTGATCAATCCGGCCGACTCCAACCGCTTGAGCAGCGGTGACAGGGTCGGCGAGTCCAGCTGGATCGCCTCGGCGATCGCCTTCACCGACATCGGCGCCGCACCCCACAGCGCCAACATCACCAGGTACTGCGGATGTGTGAGCCCGAGCGGTTCCAGCAGCGGCCGATACACGCCGAGCACCGCCCGATTGGCGACGGCCAGTGCGAAGCACACCTGCCGATCCAGCTGCAGCGGATCATCCATCTCCATGGCTCCTCCTAGGTCGCCCCTAACTTAGCGCATGAATAGTTAGTGCATGAACTAATGTGACCGACACCCCATCGGATGTGCGGGATCCACGGGGCGGGCATCGTTAGCGTGGGGATATGGATCCCGACTGCGCGCATCCGCGCATTCACGATCTGGACGCCGTGCGCGGCGTCGCGCTGTGCGGGATTCTGGTCGTCGATATCCGGCAGCTCACCGATATGCGGGCCACGGTCGAGCCCGGAGTCGTCGATCCGATGCGGCACCTGCTGTGCGTGCTGTTCGAGGGACGGTTCTTTCCGATCTTCTCGTTCCTGTTCGGACTGAGCTTTTCGCTGTTCCTCGACCGCGCCGCCCAGCGCACCGATCGCCCGCGACTGGTTCTGGCGCGCAGGCTGATCGCTCTCGGCGTCCTCGGCCTGATCCACCATGTGTTCCAGCCGGGTGAAGCGTTACTGCCATACGCGATCGTCGGATTGGTGATCCTGCTGCCTGCGGCGGTCCTGCCGCGCTGGGTGCTGCTGCTCGCCGGGCTGGTCGGCGCGATCGGGGTGCCGGTCGCACTCGGCGGTGGGCTCGGCCTGGTACCCGGCCTGTTCCTGCTCGGCTCGGCCGCCGAGCGCTTCGGTCTCGCGGATGACCTGCGCGACCGCGGCTGGCAGGTCGTGGTGGTATTCGCGCTGGCCGCGCCCGCCGCGGTGGCCGCGGGGATGTGGGAGTACCGCATACCGTATGCAGAGCTGTGGACCGGCAGTGTGGCGCCGGTGGCCGGACTCCTGGGCGCACTCGCGTATCTCACCGGAGTCCTGCTCTTGCTGCGCACCGAGACGGGCGAGGTGTTCGCGGAGGTGCTCGAGCCGATGGGCCGGATGGCGCTGACCAACTATCTCTCGGCAACCCCCCTGATCCTCGCCGCCGAGCCGTGGCTGCACCTATCCGACTCCAACCGCTACGACACAGTGCTCGGCCTGGCCGCCGCGATCATCGCGGTGCAGGCGCTGTGGAGCTACCACTGGCTGCGCTGGTTCCGCTACGGCCCGTTCGAATGGGTGTGGCGATGCGTGACCTGGTGGCAGCTGGTGCCCAACCGCCTGACCCGTCAGGAACGCCAGAAACTCACCGTGGCATACGGGCCCGGTGGCTAGAAAATCTCAGTGGTGATGCTCGGCTGCCGCCACTCGCCGCCTACTGTGTGGCCGAGGCGTTTTCGGGGTCGGGGGTGCTGGCCGTGCTGGTGTGCGCGCTGTATCTGACCGATGCGGGCACCGATTTCGGCGATCGCGATTACCGCCTGGTCGGTGACGCCTTCTGGGGGATCATCGAAATGTTGTCGAGTGGTTTCGCTTTCGGGCTGATCGACCTGGAACTCGGTGTCGTGCTGACGGTACGGGCGACGGCTGGGTGTCGCGAATGCTGTTGTCGCCGTGGTGGTTGTGTTGCGGCCGGTGTGGCTGCCGACCACCCTGCGCCGGTGGCTGTGGCGTGACGAGGCCCTGATGGACCGGGTAACCCTCTGGTTGGCCCTCGGGCGGCGTAAGACGTCCACTTGGCGCCGACACCCGCGGATCGGAGCGCAAATCCTTCGGTTTCGCGCATAGCCGGATCGGCCGGTTTCAAACGCCGCGCCAGGTGTGGTGTTTGGTTCTCGGATTACCGGGCATAGCCAGAAAGTAACATCAACCAGTACAGCGGGATTGTCATGATCATTATCATCGGGCTCGTCGTTCTCATCGGCGCCGTAGTTATCGGCGTTGCGGGAGTGGCGGCCAATACGGGTGAAGTTCGTACGTCATCCAGCGATTTCGGGGTATTCGACTATCACTTCACCGCCTCGGCGGGGGCGCTGTTCCTCTACGGGATGGCGATCGGGGCGATCGGGATGCTCGGCCTGAGCCTGCTGCTCGCAGGTGTCTGGCGCAGTTCCCGCCGTAGCAGTGCCGTACGTCGTGACCTGCGACAATCGCGTAGGGAACTGGCGACCAAGGAAAAGGCGGCGCAGCGTCCGGCAACTCCAGCGGCCGGATCACCGCCGCCTGCCCCCAAACCCACCCCGCCACCGGGCGGTAAGACGGTCTGGAGCTGGAATCGGTTCGTACGCCAGCCCAGCCACGCGGACGCGGTCGAAACATCCGGCCGCACAACGGTCAAAACGACCAAGTAAAGGAAAAAGCCATGATTATCTTGGGCTTAATACTCCTCATTGTCGGATATCTGCTCAGCATTCCACTGCTGACCACCGCCGGAATCATATTGCTACTCGTCGGCGCGGTACTCGCACTCGTCGGGTCGGTGGGTCACCACCCGATCGGCGGTCGGCAGCACTACTACTGACCGAGGTGAACGGGCCGGGGCGAGTTCATAATTCATGCCCCGGCAACGCCCGCCAATTGACCGATGCCATAGGTGACCGCCATGGCCAGCGCACCACCGATCACCACCCGCAGCACCGCCCGCGTGCGGTTGCTGCCGCCGAGGCGGGCGCTGACCGACCCGGTGATCGCCAGCGCGACCAGCACCGATGCGAACGTCACCGGAATGCGCGCCGTGGTGGGCGGCAGAATGATCGCAAGCAGCGGCAGCAGTGCACCGAGGGTGAATGCGATCGCCGAGGATCCGGCCGCCTGCCACGGGTTGGTCAGCGCGTGCGGATCCAGGCCGAGTTCGGCCTCGGCGTGGGCGCGGAATGCGTCGTGCGCGGTCAATTCCTCGGCCACCTTGTGCGCCGTCTCCGGTGACAACCCCTTCGCCCGATAGATATCGGCCAGTTCGGCCAATTCGTAATCCGGTTCGTCGGTGAGTTCCCTGCGTTCCTTGGCGAGTAACGCGCGCTCGGAATCGCGCTGGGTGCTGACCGAAACATATTCGCCGACGGCCATCGAGATCGCACCAGCGGTCAGTCCGGCGATACCCGCGGTGAAGATGGCCGAGCTGCTGGTCGTCGCCGCGGCGACACCGACAACCAGACCGGCGGTCGATACGATGCCGTCGTTCGCGCCGAGCACGCCCGCGCGCAACCAGTTCAACCGGGACGTAAAGCCCTCACCGTGCGGCTCGTGCGGGTGCGGTGCACCTCTGGTCTCCATACGCCGCAGACTATGCCAAAGCCCGCAAAGTATCAGCTAGCCGGACCGCCAGCGCCACGATGGTCAGCGTCGGATTCGCATGGCCGGTGGTCGGGAAGACCGAGCTGCCCGCGACGAACAGATTCGCCACACCGTGCACCCGGCAGTCGGGGTCGACCACGCCAGTGCGCGGATCCGCCGACATCCGCGTGGTCCCGGTCGGATGCGCCCAGTCGGTGAGCACCAGCGGCAGCGTGCTGTCAACGCGCGCACCGTCGAACAGTGCCGGGGTAGGTAGACCCAGCCGCGTGAACTCCGCAACCGCCAGCTCCGCCGCCCGCCGCACGGTGCTGTCTTCCTGCGGATTCACCCGCCAGTCCACCCGCGGCAGCGGCACACCGAGACGATCGGTGCGATCGGTCAGGGTGATCCGGCTGTCCGGGTTGGGTAGCTGTTCGACCATGCAGCGCAATTCGATTCGATCGAGTTTGTGCGGCAGTCCGGTGTGCCGGATCAGCCGGCGTCGCGCGCCGGCCAGCAGCAATCCGGCGTGACTCACCGCGACCCGCGCGTCATGCCGATCGCCGCGCCCGCGCAGCAATTGCTTGACCGACTCCCACGGATCGTCCGCGGCCGGAACCTCCTGCAGCCACAGCGCGCAATTGAGCAGCCCCTCGGCCTCCTGGACCTTCGGTGACAATGCGACGCCGTGCAGGAAGGTGTGCCTGCCGTGCGGCGTCTTGACCACGTATTTGCCGAAGCGCTCCAGCGCACTGTCCGCTACCGCCGGATTCAGCACGCCGACCGCGCCGCAGCGGTGATCCATCAGATAGCGCCCCACCATGTCGTGCCGGTTGCCGATGCCCTCGGGCGCGATCCGTCGCGATGCCAGCAGCAGACGCGGATTCCCGATTCCGCCGGTGGCCAGCACGAAGGTGTGCGCGTGCACCGTTCGCGGCTGCGGCTCGGCCCCGGCGACCTGGAGCGAAACCACCCGTGCGCCTTCGGGATCGGTGTCGACATGGGTGACGGTGGCATTGATGAGCACCCGGATGTTCGGTGCGACAAGGTCTTTCACATGGGCGCCGAAACGCTTGCAGTCGAATGGATCCACCGGATCGCGGCTGATCTGCCAGAAATACGGACGCAATCGGGTCGGGTCGAGGCGATGCTCGGGTTGGGTGCGACCGGCCAGATCCCAGAATGCGTCATCGGTGAAACCGCTGCCATAGCCGATCCCGATATGCTCGGCCGCGCGCGACAGAAACGGTTCGAGGTCGGCCGTGCCGATCGGCCAGCCGGATCCGGAAACCCATGGGCGGCGGCTGAAATCGAGGTCATCGAGCAGACCGCAGCGTCCGCTCCAGGTGTGGGAGGCGCCACCGAGAATCCGGTCGCCCGCTGCTCGATCCGATTGCGCCCGGCGCGCGCCCACATTCTCGATATCGGCGAGCGCATCCACCTCTTCGGTCGCGGTCAGGCCGCCGCTCTCCAACACCAGCACGCGCAGTGCTGATCCGGCCAGCTCGGTCGCAATGGTCAGTCCGGCGGGTCCGGATCCGATTACACAGACATCGGCGGTGAGGGCGTCATCGCCGACCGCTCGCAGATCATCGATTCGCAACGGCGGTCCTCTCCCACAACCGTATACACCCCGACGTCACGCCCGTTACTCCCCGCGCGAGCGTCTCGTTCACTGTAGGAGACCGGACATTCGATCGTTCCCGGATCAACAACCTCGGCTGAAGAACGCGCGCACATAGCCCGCTGACTGGCGGATGTACATCCAGGTCCAGAATTTCACGCCGCTATCACTGGGACTGGCCACCATGGTCAATTCGCCATCGAAGCATTTGCTCACGATGTACCTGGCCCGCGACACATGCGGGGTATAGGTCACCACAATGATGTGGTGCCAGCCGTAAAGCCTTGCCCGCCGCCCGATCTCGCGCGCCTCACCATCGGTGGTCCACGGATTCGGCACGAAACAGCTGACGGTGAATTCGAAGCGGGGCGTGCAGTATCGGTCCATCACCGAATCGTCTTCGCCGGTGGACCGTGAAATCAGCAGCTGCGGCGCATATCCGCGTTCGGCGAGATCGAGGCCCACATCGAAACGCTCATAGGCAGTGCCACCCAACACCACGATCGCATCGGCCCGGCGCAGCGGATCGGTCTGCGGATGGACATACACCGGCAGACCTGCCACGCCGAGGACGGCGACCAGGGCGAGCAGTGCACCGATAAGCAAACCAGCTCGTCGTAGGCCGGGCACGAATCCGACGATACCGAAATCCACGCGACGCCGACGTCGGCGCAGCACGGGCCGGTTTCACCGAATCCCGGTGTGGCACAGGATGACCCCGATGCCGCAGGTTGCGCACAGCGCTGAACCCTAACGGTAGTCGGGATTCTCGAAATCGAACCGGCAGCCCGCGTCCCATTCGGAGCGCTGATTGCCGTGTGCGGGAATGCCGTTGTTGTCCTTCAGCATCCGGGCCAGATGCAGCAGATTCCAGGTCATGAAGGTGGTATTGCGATTGGTGAAGTCGTTCTCCGGTCCACCGGAACCCGGATCCAGATATGACGGGCCGGGTCCGGCCTCGCCGATCCACCCGGCGTCGGCCTGGGGCGGAATCGTGTAGCCGAGATGTTGGAGGCTGTAGAGGATATTCATCGCGCAGTGTTTGACGCCGTCTTCATTACCGGTGATCAGACAGCCGCCGACCCGGCCGTAGTAGGCGTACTGGCCGCGCTCGTTCAGGATCGACGAATTGCCGTACAGCCGTTCGATGACGCGCTTGGTGACCGAACTGTTGTCGCCGAGCCAGATCGGCCCGGCCAGCACCAGAATGTCGGCATCCATCACCAGCCGCTGCAGCACCGGCCATTCGTCGGTGGCCCACCCGTGTTCGGTCATATCGGGCCAGACCCCGGCCGCGATGTCGTGATCGACGGCGCGGATATGCGAAACCCGCACCCCGTTCTTCGCCATGATGTGGGCACTGACATCGATGAGACCCTGCGTATTGCTCGGCTCGGGGGAGCGCTTGAGCGTGCAGTTGATGAACAGCGCCCGAAGGTCGTCGAAGGTAGTCATGTCCGAAGTGTCGGCCGGTCCCGATGCCGCGACAAGGAGCTGGCCCGGCATGTCACGGACTCGTCAGACCTGGTCATACAGACATGGAGCTACTTCAGATTCGGGTGGGACCGGGCGCACCGGCAACCGAGCTCGCCGGGCGACCACGGCGCCCGCGGCTCATTTCAGGGGCTGCTCCCGGATGGCGAGCTGCTGCTGGCCGCGCACGAAGCTCACTTCACGAATGCCGAGCGCGTCGTGCAGCCTCCCCGCCGGGATGGTGACCGGCTTGGGCGCGGGCCCGTCGCCGGGGTGGGGGAGCGGATAGGCGGTGGTCGTCCCGCTGTGGAAGGTGATGTTGCCATCGGTCTTCGTGAACAGTTGGTGCACATGGCCGTTGAGACAGGTCACCGATGCGAAGCGGCGCAGGTAGCTCAACGCCTGGGTGGCGTCGTCGGTGCCCCAACCCCAGTCCGGATACATGGCGAACAGCGGGATGTGGCTGAAGACGATGATCGGGGTGTCACTGGACAGCGGTGCGACATCCTTGCGAATGAACTCCAGCTGATCCTGGCCGAGGTGGCCCAGCATGTTCAGATTGAGCGTATTGACCAACGCGATCAGGTGCACGCCCGCGATATCGAAGCTGTACCAGCCGTCGCCGCGAGTTCCGGCGCCGAATGCGGCGCGGTATTTCTGCCCGGCATCGTCGATCGAATCGTGTTCGCCGGGCACGGTGAAGACATGCGGGGTATTCGTCTGGGTCAGCATCTGCTTCACCTGATCGAATTGTTCCGGGGTGGCCAAGTGGGTGAGATCGCCGGTGTGGATCACGAAATCCGGTGTATAGCCGAGGGCGTTGATCTGACCGATGGCCTCGGCGAAGGTGCCGATGACATTGGTATTCGCCGGGCCCTGGAAGCCGAGATGGCTATCGCTGAGTTGGGCGAAACGCAGTTCCGGTCGCGGTGTGCTCTCGGCACGGGCCGCGGTGCCCGCCACCTGCGAGATGACTTCGCCGCCGACAACGGACAATCCGACCGCCGCGCCGAACCAGGCGGAGTGGCGCAGCAATTGGCGGCGGGTCATGGCATGTGGGTCGCGGGGGTCGTAGTCGTTGCTCGGCGTCATTTCGTCACCTCCACGGTGCCGTGCATGAATGGGTGAATCGTGCAGATGTAGTCGAAGATTCCCGGTGTGGTGAAGACGAAGGTGAATGTCGCGTCGTGACCCATCCCGGGGGAGCGGAAGCCGGCATTGCTCGCCGCGATCGTATGCGGCTCTTCGTCTTTGTTGATCCAGGTCACCGTGGTACCAACGGGGACAGTGAGTTTCGCGGGCGAGAACACGAAGTTCTGGATATCGACGGTATTCGGGGTTGCGGCGACCGCGGTCGACATTGTTGTGGTTGCGGCGGCCGTCGGGGCGGAACCGGTGGTCCCATGGCCGGGCAGACCCGGTGTGGGGCCGCCGGTTTGGTGGAAGTCGATGGTCGGTGCGGTGTCGTGGGCGGGTGCCGGACTGCCACAGGCCGTGGCGAACAGCAAACTCGGTATTCCGGCGAGCACGGCCACGGCGAGCAGTGCACCGGTGCGGGCGGGTGTCATTTGACCGGGCCTCCAGGTCTGTCGGTGATCCGCGCTATCGCGAACCTCTCACTGACAGATAGGAGCCGGTGTTACATCACGCGGGCTTCGCGGGTGCGAAAACCTCTACGACACCTGCATTTTCCCGAACCTGTAGCTGCGGCAGCGGTGGCGGTGCGATCGGCAGCTGATGGGTCAGCACCTTGCCCGTCACCGTGAACGAGGTCGAATGGCAGGGGCAGCGCAGCCGGTCGTCGGCATTGTCGAACCAGAGTCGGCAGCCCTGATGTGTGCACACGCCCGACACCGCGATGATCGCGCCGTCTACTCGACGGATGAATCCGGTCACCGTGCCGACGTCGAAGGGGCGGGTCATCCCCTCGGTGATATCGGAACTCGACGCGATTGCGAGCCAGGTGCCGTGTACGGGGTTGAGCGTCGACGCGGTGGGTGGGTTTTCGGTGCCGCGGGTGAGCGCGCGGTCGACGACCACACCGGCAGCGGCGGCGGCCGCCGCGATCGACGTCCCGGCGATCACTTGGCGGCGGGAGCCGATCGCGCGTACCGAAGCCTTGTCATCGGTGGGCGGATCCAGCTCGGCAGCCAATCGGCGTCGCAGATCATCGACGAATTCCGGACGCGGCGTGTCATCCTCGCGCCGGGCGGCCAGCAGTTCGAGCACAACCCGCAGTTGTTCGGCCTCATCCGCATCCGGCCGGAAGGCCTTCGGCCTGCGGCCGTGCAATAGCCCGTCGATATACCGGCGCAGTTCGCGGGCGCTCATCGCGCTTTCCTTTCCACCTGGGCCGCCATCCGCAGCGCCCGATGCTGCAATACGCGCGCGTTGACAACACTGATCCCCAATTCGGCCGCCGTCTCCCGGGCCGAGTACCCCTGCAGAAACCGGAGCTCCAGAATTCTGCGATATCGCTCGGGCAATTGCTCGAGCATCGCGCGTGCCCGCTCCGGCGCGTCGGTCACATCGGGATCGGCGGCTTCGACCTGCGGCACATCATCATCGATGGAGGTGATCTCACAGCCGAGACGATTGCGCCAGTACTGCGCGAGCACGGACCGAGCGGTGGCACGCAGGTAGGCCCGCACCTCGGGAATGCTCGCCGAAACCCGCAGCGGCCGCAATGCCGCGAGGAAGACCTCACCGGTGAGATCCTCCGCATCCGCGCGATTGCCGACCTTGGCGAACATCAACCCGTACATCCACCCGACATTGTCCTGGTAGACGGCATGCCAATCGGCGTACGTGTCCTTGGACACCACCCGCAGCTCCAGCCCGGTCCTCGGGTCCGCGGTTCTCGCGGACGACGCCCGTCCCTGCATGAATCCGTGCCTTCCGAATCTAGGTGCGGACCAGTCACCTCGTCCACAGTCAGATACCGGTGCGCGTTACACCCCCAACCGCCGATAGCGTGACCAGACGTGCCGGATTCCGGCGCGACCAGTGCCGCGGCCGTCCGCCGCATTGCTCCCGGCGTGCCGTGGGTCGCAGCACTACCGGGTCTTGCCGCATGGCCCCGGGTGCGGCGCTCCCGGCGCGGCGCGGATCGGCCTGACGCTGGGCTGGAGATCGCGACGCCTTCGAGTCGCTGGCCAGCGCGGCATACGCGATAAGGCGGTGCTGCGGGTGAATGCCGATGACCGCTGAGCGTCCGGGCAGCTGAGCCATTCGCGATGATTTTTCGGCCGAATAGCGGGCTGCAATAGGGGGCCGAGCTGCGGCGATATCGATGGCGATATCGACTTTCGGGCGCATTGGTCTTGGACAGCCGTACCGACCCTGTGTTGTCGTGTCGGCATGACAAAGATCGGTAGAAGCGGATCGGCCTCGGTTCGCGCGAGGTCCGTCCTGTTGACGATGGCGCTGCTGCCCCTGATCGGCGCGTGCGGGGGCGAGTCGACGGACTCGACCCCGGCAGCACCGACCACGGTGGCCGCTGCGGCCCAGCTGAGCGGCATCGAGCAGCAGCATGCGGCCCGGCTCGGCGTATTCGCCGTCGATACCGGCTCGGGCAAGACCGTCGGCTACCGCCAGGACGAGCGGTTCGCCATGATGTCGACCTTCAAGACGTTCGTGTGTGCCGCACTGCTGCGCGAACATCCGCTCGCCACCGGGTATTTCGACCAGATCATCCATTTCACGCAGGCCGATGTCGCGGCCGCGGCCGGTTCGCCGGTCACCGGTACCCGGATCGAGAGCGGTATGTCGGTATCGGAATTGTGCGATGCGGCGATCACCCGCAGCGATAACGCGGCGGCCAATGAACTGCTGAAACTGCTCGGCGGCCCGCAGGCCCTGACCCAGTTCCTGCGCTCCATCGGCGACCAGACTTCCCGACTGGATCGCTGGGAGCCGCAGCTCAATACCGCCATCCCCGGCGACGAACGCGACACCACCACACCGGCGGCGATCGCGGCCGACTATCGGGCGCTAACCGTCGGCGACGTACTCGCCGCGCCCGAGCGGGAGCGGCTGACGGCCTGGCTGCTGGCCAATACCACCGGCGGCAGCCGCATTCGCGCTGGCCTGCCCGCCGAATGGAAGACCGGTGACAAGACCGGCACCGGCGACTATGGATCGGCCAATGATGTGGCCGTCACCTGGCCCACCGGCAGCACGGCGCCGATCGTGCTCGCCGTGCTGACCACCCATAACAGTCCAGATGCCCAGGCGGACAACGCATTGATCGCGGAGGCGACCAAGGAGGTCGTCACATCGGTGCGGTGAGCCCGGTCGGCCGCTGCTGTGCCGCTTCGCGCCGAACAGCGGTAGGCGTTGTGCCCCACCATCTTCGGCAGCAGCGGGTGAAGGTGGCCTGTTCGGACAGCCCGATCAGCGAGGCGACCTGACTCATCGGCATATCGGTGGTGGTGAGGTAGCGGCGGGCCTCATCGCGGCGGACGGTATCCACGATGGCGGCGAAGGAGCTGCCCTCGGCGGCGAGGCGACGTTGCAGAGTGCGCGGATGAATCGTCAAAAGCCGTGCGACGGCGGCGATTTCCGGTGCTGTGGTACCCAGCAGCTGTTGGACGGCGGCACGGACCTTCGGTGCGATCGCGGCATCCGCGCCGCCGGACTGTTCGGCCAGGAATGCCATGGCCAAGCGGTGCAGGTTCTCATCGCCGCCGCTCAGCGACAGTGACGCCAAGCGGCTCGGGATACGCAATGCCGCCGCCGGACGCTCGACGCGCACGGGTGCGCCGAAGAACTCCTCATAGACCCGGACCGGCGCGGCGGGCCGATGTGGCAGTTCGACCGAACGTAGCCCGTAGCGCTCGTCCACCAGTCGCTGGAAGGTGCGGTGCACGAAGGCCAGCCCGAGATCGGTGCCCTGGACCGGTGTCGGCAGGCCGGGTTGGATCCCGTATCGCAGGGCGATCACGCTGCGATCGCCGTACGGGTCGGGCTCGAGGGCCAGATGCAGCGAGCGCGCATGCAGGAACAGATAGCGCGAACAGCATTCCAGGACATCGGCGAGGGTCGGTGAATTCCGGATGGCCAGGGCCAGCGGGCCGAGCATATCGAGATCCTGCCGTCGCGAGATGCGCAGGCCGAGATCGGGACAGTCGAGTCGCTGTGCGGCCAACTCCAGCGCCGCCGCGACCGCCTGATCAGGTACCAGCAGATCATCGGCATCGAGGGCGGCGATCGGCAGCCCGACGGCGGTGGCGAACTCCTCGGCATTGCCGCCGAGCTCGGCCACCGTCGCGCGGAATCCGCGCAGCCCCGCGGACCGAATCACCGACATGTCGCTCAGAATCAAATACTTGTCGTGCAAAGTCAAGAATCCGGTACCGTGCCCTCGCAGACTGGAGTGATGAGGCGAGCATCGCGCAGCGATTCGATGACGGGTGGTGGCCCGGTGGCGGGCGGGACCGAGACCGCCGTACTTCCGGACCACCTCGATGTCGTGATCGTCGGCGCCGGACTGTCGGGGATCGGCGCCGCATACCGGCTGCAGACCGCATGTCCGGGCAAGACCTACGCGGTGCTGGAGGCGCGCGCGGCACTGGGCGGGACGTGGGATCTGTTCCGCTACCCCGGAATTCGTTCGGATTCGGATATGTTCACCCTGGGCTATCCGTTCAAGCCGTGGCGGGATGCGAAGTCGATCGCGGACGGTCCATCGATCCTGCGCTACGTCGAGGAAACCGCCGCGGAGTTCGGCATCGACCGGCACATCCGCTACGGCACCAAGGTCGTTGCCGCCGACTGGTCCACCGAATCGGCGCGCTGGACGCTCACCCTCGAGCAGCGTGACGCCACGGGTGTCACCGTGCGCCGCACGCTGACCTGCAACTTCCTCTACGCCTGCGCCGGTTATTACAACTACGACCAGGGCCACTCGCCGGAGTTTCCCGGCATCGACTCCTTCTCCGGACAGGTCGTGCATCCGCAGTTCTGGCCGGAGCATCTCGACTACACCGGCAAACGAGTCGTGGTCATCGGCAGTGGCGCGACGGCCGTCACGCTGGTGCCCGCCATGGCCGAGCAGGCCGAGCTGGTGACCATGCTGCAGCGCTCGCCGACCTGGATCAGCGCCGTCCCCGGCCGGGACAGGCAGGCCGACAAGATCCGCGAACTGCTGCCGCCCAAGTTGGCGCATCGCGTGATCCGCACCAAGAACATCCTGTTCAACATCGGCTTCTACCAGTACTGCCGCCGCCGTCCCGAGGCCGCTCGCAAACTGCTCACCGGTTTGACGACCCGAATCCTGAAGGACCGCAACGCCGTTGCCGAACACTTCACCCCGGACTACGACCCGTGGGATCAGCGGCTGTGCGCAGTGCCCGATGCCGACTTCTTCAAGGCGATGAAGAAGGGCACGGCCGAGGTCGTCACCGATCACATCGAAACCTTTGTGTCCGAAGGGATCCGGTTGCAGTCCGGCCGAATCCTGGAGGCGGATATCGTGGTCACCGCGACCGGACTGCAGCTGCTGGCCTTCGGCGGCATCGCCCCGCAGGTCGACGGGCAGCCGGTGCCGCTCGCCGAGCAATTCGTCTGGCAGGGCGCGATGCTCACCGGCGTACCGAATTTCGCGGTCTGCATCGGCTACACCAATGCCTCCTGGACGCTGCGCGCCGACCTCACCTCGCGGCTGGTCTGCAAGGTCATCAACCACCTGGACCGCAACGGCTATGCGGCTGTGGTGCCGAAGCCGGATGGCAGACTCGACGAGCGCCCGCTGCTGGATCTGGCCTCCGGCTATATCCAGCGTTCGATCGGTGACTTTCCCCGGCAGGGTGATCGGCATCCGTGGAAGGTACGGCAGAACTATCTGCTCGACTCGGCCACCACGCTGCGCACCAGCCTGCACAAGACCCTGGCACCGACGCCGTATTCGGCCGTGCGCCAACGCGATCTGTCCGTCACCGGGTGACGGCCGGGGCCGTCCAGTCGATCCGGTGGTCGAACATCCAGCTCAGCGGGGCGACACCGACCTTGGCGGCCTTCTTCAGGAAATAGGGTGTGAGCAGGCGGACCAGTAGGCGGCCGAGCCCATTGGATGCCTTGTCGCTACTGGTTTCCGCGCCGTGCGCGACCACCCGCTCGACGCGTTCGCGGCGGCGGTCCTCGAAGGCGGCCAAGGCCGCCGCGGTGTCCGGAATATCGCGCAGGCAGATCGCCAGCGTCACCGCGTCTTCCACCGCCATCGACACACCCTGGCCGGACGATGAGGCCACCGCATGCGCGGCATCGCCGACTATGACCATCTTGTCGTTGTGCCATTTGGCGACCGTCGGCATGTCGTATTGGTTGAAGGCGGAGACGAAGGTGTCATCGGTGGTGGCGGCGACGATCCGGGCCGCGGGACCGCGATCCGCCGAGAGCAATTCGACCAGTTGTGCGCGCCACTGCGCCGCGCTGGCCGAATCCTGCGCCGAAAGCTCCTGTGTCCGAGGCATATTGGCGAACCACCAGATCTCGCCGTTCGGCGCGACGAAGTATCCGAAGAATGCCTTCTTCCCGAAGATCATGCTGTACACGCCCGGGCGCAATCCGAGCTCCCGGTGCAGGGCCGGATCGGTGACGAACCCGCCGAGTCCGTAGATGCCGAGGAAATGTGCCTTCGGCGCGGTCGGATCGATGATTTCCCTGGTGCGGGAACGAATTCCATCGGCACCGATGAGTACGTCGGCCTCGAGCGTAGTGCCGTCGGCGAAGGTCGCGCGGACGCCATCGGCGGTCGAGGTCGCATCGACCAGCCGCTTGCCGTATTCGAATCGCACCCCGCGCCGCGTCGCCTCGGCATTCAATGCCCGATACATATCGCGGCGCTTGATGCTGTGGGTGACGGTTCCGTCGGGCAGTGTGCCACCGATCGGCATATCGGTGATGTGCTTACCCGCGCTGGTCGCGAAGGACAGTGTGGCGGTCGGATGCCCGATCTCGGTCACCACATGATGCGCGTCCAGCAATGCCAGCGCCGACAGTCCGTTCACCGCGACCGTCAGATATGCGCCGATCTGCCCGGCCGCGGCCTCCTCGTAGGCCTCGCACACGATGGGCTCCAAGCCCGCCCGCTGCAATGCCATCGCGGTGACCGGTCCGGCGATCCCGCCGCCGATGATCAGTGCCTTCTGCATGGTGTGTCTCCCGGACTCTTTCTTGACTCTGCGGTATCTTGATTATCAAGACGTTAGTAGTTTGACGATCAAGAGGCTTGAATGTCAAGAGAAAAATCCGAAGAGTCGGGTGAGCTGGCGGAACTGCGTGTACAGGTCGGCCGCGAGGCGCAGGCGCTACAGGCCGCGGTCGACGACGTGGACCGGGCCGCCGCGACCCATCTCGGCGTCAACCGCACCGACCTGCGGTGTCTGGAAACCCTCTTCCACGGCGAGTCCACCCCCAGCGCCCTCGCTGCCGAATTGGGTCTGACCAGCGGCAGCGTCACCACCATGCTGGACCGTCTCGCGAAACTCGACTACGTCGTGCGCCATCCCGAACCGGGAGACCGGCGCAAGGTCGTCATCCGGATCACCGACAGGGCCCTGACCGAAGTCATGCGGATCTACGGCCCGATCGCCCAGGAGGGTGCGGGGGAGGTGGCGCGCTACAGTGCGGCCGAATTGCGCACTGTCCTGGACTATTTGCGCCGGTCGCGCGAACTGCAGGACCGTCACCGCACTCGGATCGCGGATCTGCGTGAGCGCTGAATTGCCTTCTGCAAGTGGGTGTTAAGGATTGTCCATGGCCGACACTGACATGATCACCACCATGATCACACGGCGGAACGCGGGGTTGGCAGTGGCAGTGGCGGCGGGCACGATGCTCGTAGCCGGATGTAGCGGCAAGGATGATGCGGCGGATCGCTGGAACTCACCGGCGCCCACCACATCTCGTGAGCAGCTGGTGCTGACTGCGGCGGAATTCCCCTCGGGCACAACGAAAATGGATCTGCCGCAGGACAAGCTCCAGTCGGCCGTCGGTGATATCTCCGCCATCCAGCAGAATGCCACCTTCACCCCGGCGGAATGCGGGTCGACGCAGCAGGATCTGGGTGCGGCGACCAAGGAGTTGCTCGGGCAGTCATCGATCGTCGCCGCAACCGGTAAGTCGAGCACGATGTTCGTCGAGTTCATCTCGGGCCGAACCGGAAATCTGCAGCGGATCACCGATGGCAATAAGCGGTGCGGTGAGGTCCAGATGACCTCGACCGTGAATGGTCAGCCGGTCACCGCAACCGAGCACGTCGAGAGCCGATCCCTGCCCCAGGAACTGCAGGGCGCCAACGCCATTGCCTACCGTTCGAGCAGTACCGCGACGGCGGGTGCGGGCGGGCCGATGACCACGGCCGCGTATATGGGTTATGCGGAGGTGCGGGGCATGACGGTCGCGGTACGCGTTGCCGCACTCCAGGATTCGCTCGATCAGGCGGCCTTCGAGCAGTTCTTCGTCGCCGCGGTACAGAAGGTCGCGAACGCCGCCTAGTCTACTTGCGGACGGTCAGCTCCAGCGCGATATTGTCCGGGTCGCGGAACTCGAGGATATAGCTGAACCCGATATCCTTGATGTCCTCGCGCGCGACCCCGCACGCATCGAGATGCGCTGCGGCAGCTTCCAATTCGGCCAATGACCCGAGCGGAAACGCGAGATGATCGAGCCCGACCCGGTTTTCGTCGAAGCTATCGGTGCCGACCGGCCGCAGCCCGATCATCCCGTGCTCCATCCGATAGATCACCCCACCGAACAGAAACCCGAGCCGCTCCCGTGTCGCCGCATCGGCATCGGCGGGCACCTCGAGCGCAACCGGCCACCCGAACACCTTCTCGTAGAAGGCCCGCGACCGATCGATATCGCAAACCGTCAGCCGGACATGGGCAATGGCACTCGTCGCAATAGGCATGCCCCCATGCTCGCACCCACCCCGCCTACCCGCAGGTTATCCCTTCCCACCAGGCGTTTAGGTAACAACCACCACCATGGGGTAGCGTTACCTCTGCCGACGCGGGGTGGAGCAGCTCGGTAGCTCGCTGGGCTCATAACCCAGAGGTCGCAGGTTCAAATCCTGTCCCCGCTACTAGGGAAACGGCCCGGAACACACAGTTCCGGGCCGTTTTTCATTTCGGAGTGGGCGCAGGCGACCGCGACTGCTCCCGGTCGTCCACGAGCTCGCCTGTGACCTGGGGATCGGAGGGAGTCAGGTATGGCAATGGAACCCAACCAGAACGACCCGTTGTACGAGACTGACGAGCGAGGTCCGGTCTCGCGCGGTGAGCTCGCGCGGAAAGTGGGCTGGGGCGCGCTCGCTGTGTCGACGGCCATCCTGCGCGACAAATTGCTCCAAGGCGCGGCTCTGTTCTCCTTCATCCTGCTGGTTTACGGCGTGATGTCCAAATATCCCGTCATGGTGGCCGTCTGCGTCACCTGCGGAATCTGCGGACTGGTGCTCTTCGTCGTCGCGTTGAAGCAGAAGTGGTCCGCCATCCGCCAATGGCTTCTCATTACCGTGCTGTTCACGGTGAACATCGCGCTGATCGTCGCTGCGTCGAGGCTGGGCACGCGGTAGCCCACCAACTCTCGGCGTCGCGCTGACTGTCAAGGAGACACGTCGTTGTGGGCGTAGATGGCGGCGACCGTTCCGCCGTTCGACTTTGCCGAATCGAGGTCGTCTTTGATCTGCCGCTCGACTCCACGACAAAAACCTTTGTATTCTCGCGAGATTCGCGCATCTATTCATAACCGGGCGCCGAGTCCGACCACGAATAGACCCAGGTGATCACATCTTCGGGGGTTCGCATCGTGACCTGCCCCGCCGAAACAATGATCCGAATCGGATCGTGGAAACCGTTGCGGGCCAAGACCGTCAGCTCACCGTCGGGGTTCCGTCAGGCAGGACGCTGCGGCCAGCACGGCGGACCGGCCCAAGGTATTTGCGGACCAGATCGCGTATCGCGTCAAAGACGGTGCCGGATCGACCAGTCCGCCGCGATCCGGCGGTGGAGTGTTCTTGCGGTCGCTGATCTGGATGAACGGCCCACTCGGCGTGAGCATGTCGTGGACCGTGGCGGCGGCCCGGTCGCGATCCATTGTGCCCGGTTGCCGATCGGGCGCCGAAAAAGGAGTGGCCCGTGGGCCGGTGTGGTTGGTAGCCTTTCGGGACCGTGACATCCTGCGAGGAGGTGAGACCCATGAACGCTGCATCGAAATGGGTGCTCCCCCTCGCCGTCACGGTTGGGCGAACGTCGTAGTTGTCGCCGGGAGCGCCTGAGCAACGGCAATCCCGAAAGGCGACAACCATGCATTCACAACATTTCACGTTCGAAACAGGCGAGCCCGCCGCCATTATCACGCGGGTCGCAGACAGCCAGTGGCACGCCGCAGTGGACGGCCGTATGGTCGGCAGCGGCGACGTGGCCCGGCGGCCGGACGGGCGGCTCTTCGTCAGCGTCGACGCCTGGCACGCCACCGTATTCGACCAGCTCGCGGCGGCCCTGCGGGCCGAGCTGCCGCGGCCGCTGTACACCGTGGTGGACGAGGTCGAGACCGAGCTGACCGCAGGCTGGCGGCGGGCGGGCTTCACGCCGGGCCGCCGCGAGTGGGAGTATTCCGTGCCCACTGACCCGGCGGTCACCGGACTCGACGCCACCGCACCGCCGCCGGGGGTCACGATTGTGGCCGCGGGGGCCGCGGTGGAAGGTCCGCTGCGGGCATTGGACCGGGCGATCCGCGACGAGGTCGAGGCGACCGTCGGCTGGCAGCACATGCCCGCCGAAGTGCTGCCCCGCCCGGACGGCGACACCATCGTCGACCCGTCCAAATACGCGGTCGCGGTGCGATCGGGCCGCTATGTCGGGCTGATTCGCGTGGTGCAGGCGACCCGGCAGCCGCGCATCGGCCTGATCGCGGTCCGGGCCGGGGAGCAACGCACCGGCGTGGCGCGGGCGCTGCTGGCGCACGCGCTGGGCACGTTGCATCGGGACCGGCGTGTCCCGGCGTACACCGAGGTGAACGAATCCAACACCGCAGCAACGGCTTTATTCGACGGCATCGGCGCCCGGCGCGTCGGCAGCAACCTGGAACTGGTGCTCCGATGACCAAGACGAGCAAGGGCATCGAGATCGAGGGCACCGTGCTGGAGTGCCTGCGCAACGCCACCTTCACGGTGGAGCTCGCCAACGGGCACAAGGTGCTCGCGCACATCAGCGGGAAGATACGGAAGAACTACATCAAGATCATGCCCTTCGACCGGGTCTTGGTGGAGCTCAGCCCGTACGACCTGGCCCGCGGCCGGATCCTCTTCCGATACCGGACGTAACCGGTCCCCAACCGACGTGGGTGGCAGGTGTCGTCCCGGCGACACTTGCCACTCACCCGGGTCTGAGCAAGCTCAGTCGAGAAGGTCGAGTGCGGTGAGGATGTCGGTGGTTTCGGAGCGGGTGGCGTAGTTGGGGTGGACGTCGATCCAGCGGATTGTTTTGTCGGTGTCGATGATCAGCACGGTCGGCATCGGCAGGCCGTATCCGTTGTCGGCGTTGAGTGTGGCCAGGTCCAGGCCCAGGCTTCGCTGGGCTTCGCGAACCTCGTCGGTGGGTGCGGTGAGGACGCCGAGTTCTCGGGCGATCCGGTTTCCGGGATCGGACAGCACGGTGAAGGTCAGATCGTTCTTCTCCGCCATGGTCAGCGATCCGTCGGGTTTCTGCGGGCTCAGCGCGATCAAACCGATGCCACGGTCGGTCAGTGCCGGCACCAGCTGCTCTTGGTAGGCCCGGAGAGCCAGGTTGCAGTAGGGACACCAGGCGCCGCGGTAGATGACGAGGACCGCGGGCCTCCCAGCGAGGGCCGCGTACAGGCTGGTGGGGTTGCCGTGTACGTCGAGGAGGTCGGCGTCCGGCATCGCAGTACCCGCCTGCGCGACACCCTCGGGGATCCCCTGACTGGCCAGGTCGGCCTGCTCTGCGCTGAAGGCGGCCAAGGCTGGCCCGGGGATCTGGTCGGCCGTGGACTGGTGCATGAGCTCGACGCGCTCGGCGATGGTGGGGTTTGTGCTGGTCACATCCGTCCCTTTCCAGGCAGTGGAAGCGAGGAGGCAAGCACCCGATCCGATCGGCCCGGTGCCTGGTGAAAATGGATTAGCTACTCCAGTAATACTGCATAGAAAATGGAATATCAATTCCAATTTATAGGCGTTCCCGCTGGGTGGCCGGGCGGCAATGTGGTCAGGAGACGGGGACGTTGTCCGGGGCCGGTCGGGTGCGGGATGCGATGTGGTCGATCATCGTGTCCAGAGCCGCTTCCAGCGGCGCGGTGTCGCGCTGCAGCTGGGTCAGCAACAGCGCCCCCTGCAGCGCGGCCAGGGTGGTGATGGCGAGTTTGTCCGGGTCGGCGGCGGGGTCGAGACGACCGGCCTCGGCCATGGATCGCAGTCCGGACCGAACCCCGGATTCCCAGCGATGGAACGCGGCGGCGGCATCGGCGCGGGCGACGGGATTGATCTCGGCGAGCTCACTGCCCAGGGATCCCAGGGGGCAGCCGCCACGGCAGTGCATCCGCCGTTGGTGCGCGACGAGAAAATCGCGCCAGGCCCGGAAGCCGTCGACGGTGTCCAGGCGGGCGAACATGGGTTCCTGCCCACCGACGACGATGTCGCTCTGATAGGCGATCACCGCGCGGATCAGCGCGTTTTTGTCGGTGAAGTAGTGATAGACCTGCGAGTTGCTCACCCCGGCGGCATCGCGTACGTCCTCGACGGTCGTCGCCGCGACGCCGCGCTCGAACATCAACTGCGCTGCTGCCACCACGATCCGTTGCCGCGTCTGCTCGCCCTTCGGTGTCAGGCGCCGCGGCTTTGTGCTGCTCATAACCCCAGGCTAGCGCAATTTCTGGAATTTACATTCCATTTTTGCCGGAACATGATTGGCTCAATCAAGCCAAACTCCTGAGCTGATCGGCCGCGCCACCACCAGCAACTGACAACCCGCCGCTCGGTTGCGGCTCCACGCTCAACGCGGCTCCCAACCGGCCCGGGCCTATCACCTCCACGCGGCGCACCGCCGTCTGCCAGCGCGTCGCTTCCGTAGTCGGCAGACCCCGATCCGACAGCGACGAACCCCGGCCATCCCGACACCCCCGTGCTGAAGACGAGAGTTCGAGACACGCCGATGTTCGAATCCCCTTCGATCAGAGCCGAGTCAGCCCTGAACGCGACTTCGAACATGCACAAGATCGTCAACTGCGGACAGGCGCTTCGGGAGCGCGAACACTCCTGCGGCAACGGCGATCAGTATGCCGATGGCCCACCACAGGGTTTGGGCGAAGCTGTGCGACATGTTGTGCGCGTTGGCTTGTAGTCCGGCTCGAGTGAGCGCCTGTTGGAGCGGTTCGGCGAACGGTTGTCCGGCTGACGGCTGGCAGCTGGCGGGTATGGCGGTGGGGTCGGTAGCCGCGGAGCGATCGTGGACGCAGGCGCGGAATTGGGTGAGGATCTGCTCTTGGGCGGAGGCAGGGATGTCGAGGTCGGTGAGTTGTTGTCGTAGGGCGGGGATGGCGGTGGTCGTGCCTTGGGCGGAGGTCTGGTCGAGTTGGGTGAAGAAGCAGACCCCGGCCAGCGCGACACCGAGGGCCATGCCGACCTGTTGGATCGTCGACAGCTGCCCGGACGCGGACCCGGCATCGTGGGCCGATACTCCAGACAGGATCAGGTCTACGGCGGGGGCGACAAAGAGTCCGAATCCGAATCCGCTGATCGCAAGTGGAGCGAACATCTGCGCCGAGGTAATTCCGGAACCGTAGTGCGCGGCCAGATACAGGTACATGCCGAATCCGGCGGCATTGATCAGCGCGCCCGCGAACATGACCATCCGTCCGTAGCGCGGCACGAACACCTGCACGCTGGTTGCGGCTCCGGCGGCAGCGGCCACCGCGAACGGCGACGCGCTCAGCCCGGCCCGCAGCGGGGTCCAGCCCAGCCCGGCTTGCAGATACAGCGTCCACACCAGGAAGTAGCCGCCGAGCGCGATCCAGAACAATAGCCACACCGCCATGCCAGCGGTGAAGGTGCGGGCACGGAACAGATCCAACACCACCAGCGGTGATCCGACCGTCGCGATCCGATGCCGCTCGAAGATCACGAATGCCGCGAGGACCAGCGCGGATGCGGCCATCAGCCCGAATGACCATACCGGCCAGCCCAGGGCGCGTCCCTCGGTCAGCGGATACACCAGCAGCAACACGGCGCCGATCGCGAGGACGGTGCCGATCGGGTCGAGTCGGTCCGCGGTGGCCGAGCGGGACTGCCGCACCAGCACCATCGCCGCCGGAATGGCGAGCATCCCGACCGGCACATTGACCAGGAAGATCGGCCGCCACGCCCAGCCGAACAGATCGGCCTGCACCAGGATTCCGCCCACGATCAACCCGGCCACCGACGCCGAGCCCAGCACGCCACCCCAGATGCCGAGCACCTTGCCGCGCTCGGCGATGGGGAACGACACCTGCATGACGGCCAGAATCTGCGGGATCATCAGCCCGGCCGTCGCGCCCTGGACCACCCGCGCGGCGATCAGCCAGGCCGGGCCCGCAGCGATCCCGCAGGCCAGCGAGGCCACCGTGAAAAGCGTCAGTCCGACCAGCAGGATGGTTTTGCGGCCGAACAGATCGCCGAGTCGGCCGCCGGTGATCAGCAGCGCCGCGAATCCGAGCAGATAGCCCGACACCACCCACTCCAGATCCGCGTACGGCGCGTCCAGATCCCGCTGTATCGTCGGGAGCGCGACGTTCACGATCGTCACATCGAGCAGATCCATGAACCCGGCCACCAGCAGCACCACCAATGCGAGCCAGCGCCGCCGATCCGGCGTCGGTTCGACCGATACCTGTGTGGGGAAGTCAGGCTCGATCTCGGATATTTTGCGCATCAGTTCGCCCTCCTGTTCGGCCCATGCGAGGTGGATCCGTTTCCGCCGGCGTGTCATGTCACTCCGGTTTCAGCCGTCATAGATATGACGGACCACGACCGGTCGACATGACAGGCGGATCGGGACGGGAAGGAGATATCGCCGATGACCGATGAGATCCAGTGGCTCACACAGCGTTTCGAAGACCACCGCGCCCACCTCACCGCCGTCGCCTACCGGATGCTCGGGTCGGCGAGCGAGGCCGATGACGCGGTCCAGCAGGCATGGCTGCGGCTGGACCGCGCCGACACCACGGGCGTGCGCAACCTGCGCAGTTGGTTGACCGCCGTGGTCGCCCACATCTGCCTGGACATATTGCGCGCCCGCAAGGCGCGCCGCGAAGATCCGGTCGGCGCGCTACCGGCCGATCTGCCCGCCGTGCCCGCGGACACCATGGATCCGGAACAAGAGGCGGTAATGGCCGACTCGGTCGGGCTCGCACTGCTGGTCGTGCTCGATACCCTGACCCCCGCCGAGCGGCTGACCTTCGTATTGCACGACCTGTTCGATCTGCCTTACGCCGAACTCGCCCCCATCCTCGGCCGCACCCCGGCCGCGGCCGCGCAACTGGCCGCCCGCGCCCGCCGCCGCGTTCGTGGCACAGCCATTGCCGATACCGACCGCAGCGTCGCCGATGAGCGCGCCGTCGTCGACGCCTTCCTGATGGCTGCCCGCGCCGGTGATTTCGACGCGCTCATCGCCGTACTCGACCCGAATGTCGAACTGCATGCCGATGGCGTCGCCGTACCCAGCGGACAGCCGGTACGTATGCATGGCGCGCGCCGCGTCACCGCCAGCGCCCTGATGTACTCCTCCCGCGCCCCCTACACCCGCCCCGCCCTCATCGACGGCCACGTCGGACTGGTCGTCGCCCCCAATGGAATCCTGGACTGCCTACTCGCCTTCACCATCACCGACAACCGCATCACCACCATCGACATAATCGCCGACCCCCAACGCCTCGCCACCATCTCGCTCGCCGTGCCCGATATAACGCAGCCGCCGAGGCCCGAAGCCTAGGGGGTCGGGACTTCATCGCGACCTCACAAGTCGGGGATTGCGTCCCGCGATGTCCTCGATACGCTGCGATGTGTAATTAACCGAAAAGCGAGAGGTAGCAATATGATTCGGAAGGTTCTTCTTACGGTCACAGCTGGCATCTTGATCAGTGCGCCTGCGACGGCTTCTGCCGATGTCGCGGCTTCTGATTTCGTCGCCGACCAGCCCGCTACCGCGCAGGAGGTGGCGATCAGCACCGGATCGGGAGCGGCGGACGCCGTCATCAATGGACTGATTGCCGCGATCTTCGGTCCGAATGATCCGTCGAGGTGCAAATTCCCCTACTGCTTCTGAGGATTTGCTGCTGAGGTATAGCGAGAAGGCCCCGGTGTCTTGCTGAACCGGGGCTGCCTCAGCACACCGGGTCACCCATTGCCGTTGACAAATGCCACGATCTCGTCGAGTCCGGGTCGATACCCGTCCGTCGTATCGACCTTGATCGCTGGTACCGCCAGCGAGACTTGGTCGAATTCGCGGGGCAGCTCGCTGGTGTCGGTGTGCGGTCCGGAATGTGCACGCCGCAAGCGGTTTTCGCTGCTTCGCTGGTGAAGTCGCCCGTGCACCATGCCTTCCTTGATCTCGTCCCGGCAGATCGCCGGACATCCCACTCTCGTGGCCAAGGCGTGTGCGAGCGTTGTCTTCCCAGCTCCCGGTGGCCCGCTCACGACGACGAGGGTGGGCAGGCGAGTTGTGGTCACCGCCCGTTCGGAGCAGACGCGCGTCGAGCGGTCGTCCGATTCCGAATCGCCTCGGCCACTTCATCTACCGCAGTGCGGATCATGATCCCGTAACCGTCGTCGCCGAGCGTATCCAGGCAGTCCCGTGCCGCATCGATCTCCTGCTGAGCCGCATCGAACGAACCGAGCCGACGATAATTGTCGGCCAGATTCAAATGCAGCGACGGGTAGAAACCTCGCACGTCGAGATTCTCATCGTGCCGTCGCAGCCGCTCATCGGTCAGGCTGTCCGCAGCGTCCAGCGCGCGTATGTCCCAGCAAAGCGACTGTGCCGCATCGTCATACAGATCGGCGAGGTAATGCGCCAGTGTGCATCGATGTAGCGGATCGCCCTGCGGACCGATTGTCGCCCATATCTCGAGCAGTGCATGCCGCGCCTCCGGCGAACCCGACCGCCCGAGCTCAACCGCCCGCGTAATGGCCGCCATTGTCTCCTGCGCCGATTGTGTTGTACCGGTGGCAGTCATGCGCTGTACTCCTTCGAATTCATCATGGCAATGGGCATTACGAGAGTGGTCAGATCACCGTCGTTTGCGGACCGGACGACAACCGGCGCATCGGCCGCGGCGATATCGAGCATGATTTCCGGACCGATCGCGCTCACCAATGCGGGCCGTAATATCTTGGGGGAGAAGGCAAGTTCGGTGCCAGGTCCGGTAATGGTTGCCGCTATGCGCTCGGGCCCATTACGGCTCACGGAAAGCACCGATTCGTCGGCGAAGAGGACGATCGGCGCGGCACTGCCATCCTCGAGCGCGGCGAGCAGAACGTCACGCTCCACGACGACCCGAGTCCGAACCGGGGCCAATCCCGCCAGCATCGCCCGATAATCCGGATACGCCTCATCAATGACTCCGCACCGGCGCTCGGTGCCACCGCCCGTCAGCACCAGGACATCGTCCGTCGACCGCACGGTCACCTCATCCAATCCCCGCAACCAGGAGCCGATTCCGTCCAAATCGCTGGCATCGACAACCGCCGACCAGGCCGCACCACTCGGCCGCACCGGCACCATCGCCCGAGTCGACAGCCGATACCGATCGGTAGCCGTCAGCGTGACCGAATCAGCATTCGACTCCACCAAAACCCCGGCCAGCACCGGTATTTCGCGATCGAGCGCCGCCGCCGACCACACCTGCTCGATGGCTGCGGCCAGCACCGCCGCGGACAGCACCACGCTGGCCCGGATCTCCTCCTTGATCATCCGGGTAACGACTGCGGCCTCCCGCGCACGCTCGGCAAGCTCGGCCACATGCGCATCGAGCAACCGCTCGGCCCGCACACCGTCTCCAGCCAAAATCTCCGCAACAGCCTCCAGCGGCACCCCGATCCCGCGCAGCCGCCGAATCATCACCCCGCGATCGACCTGCGCCTCGCGGTAATACCGATATCCGGTCGCCCCGTCCACCCGAACCGGAACCAGCAACCCGCAATCGTCGTAGAACCGCAGCGCACTGGCCGTGAGCCCGCAGGCCCGCGCCAGCGCGCCGATCGTGATCAACTCATCGCCCGCCACCGGTTCATCATGGAGTCTCAGGTAACCCGAAGGTCAAACGGTGGCCTGCGATCAGGACCTGTGTACCGGCCCGTGCGCCTCGGCGCAGTGCACGTCATCGGCGGAGACCTCGAGATCCGTCGAATGGTCCACCTGCAAGGTCGTGTGCTCCAACGCGAATTCGTCGTGCAGCACCGTCTCGATCGTCGAACGAACCGCATGGCAGTCGGCCTTATCGTCGACGAGGATGTGCGCCGACAGCGACGGCTGTCCGGAGGTGATCTGCCAGACGTGCAGGTCGTGCACCTCCGTCACCTGCGCAATCGCAACGATCCGCGCACCGATGGCGTCCGGATTCAGGTGCGCGGGCGCGGCCTCCAGGAAGATCCGCCCCGATTCCCGAACCAGTGACCAGCCCGCCTTGACCATCAGTGCCGCGACGACCAGCGCCGCGATCGCATCGGCACGGGCGAATCCGGCCAGCCACACCACCGCGCCCGCGATGGCGGTCCCGATGAAGGCATAGAGGTCATTGAGGATGTGCTGGAACGCGCCCTCGACATTCAGGCTGGTCCGGTTGGCGCGGCTGATGCTCCACGCGGCGGCGATATTGACGACGATCCCGACCAACGCCGTGATCAACACCAGCGGGCCTTCGACATCCGGCGGATGGATCAGCCGATTGATGCCCTCGTACACGAACCACGCCGCGAGCAGCAGCAAGGTAATCCCATTGGCCTGCGCCGAAAGGATCTCGACCCGCTTGAACCCATAGGTGTAGCGCCCTTGCGCCGGACGTCGAGCCAACCGGAT
This sequence comes from Nocardia sp. NPDC004278, assembly GCF_053602975.1. Lineage (NCBI taxonomy): Bacteria > Bacillati > Actinomycetota > Actinomycetes > Mycobacteriales > Nocardiaceae > Nocardia > Nocardia sp. NPDC004278. The sequence continues at coordinate 190,594 of NZ_JBSGEQ010000009.1, read as the reverse complement.
CGCGATCATCGCGAGCACAATCGATGCGGCGTCGGTGAGCATGTGCGCGGCATCGGAGATCAGCGCGAGCGACTGCGCTACCAAGCCGACGATCACCTCGGCCACCATGAACGCGACGATCAAGCCGAGCGCGATGGCCAGCCAGCGCGGATTCGAATCGGCCGAGACGCCGTGGTCATGGCCGTGTCCGTGGCTGTCCGCATGGCCGGCGTGCGCACGGTCGGAGTCATGGGAGTGGTCATGCTCCCGGTGCTCAGCCTCGCTGACCACCGCTGCTGAACGCTTCGGCGACACGCACTGTTCGCCCATAGTCGAATGCCCCTTCCGCTGCACAATCGCTACCGTCCGACAGACTAGCCTATCTTGCACTCATGCGCATGTATGAATATGGATCATCGCGAGCGCCGCGATCAACAGTGTCGAATTCGTGATCATGCGAACCGACCGGCCCGACTACTATGCGGACTGCACCTCTGGCGTGATCAATAACCACGGTATCCAGGCGGTGTGGATCGGCCTGGACTGTCGGGTCGGTCCGATCGGTGAGCGTGCGTCGGCGAGCGGACCTTGGACACCGCCGCCCCTGCGCACCGCGGAGCCGAACGCAGGGAGATCGAGTTACGCAGAGGGGTTTCGATGGACAGGCCTGGGTGGGCACCCGAGGGCGTGGATATGCAGCAGGCGAGCCCGGCACGAATGTATGACGCCCTGTTGGGCGGCTCGCACAACTTCGATATCGATCGCAAGGCCGCCGAGGCGGGCAAGCGGCTGGTGCCCGATCTGCCGCGCCTCGCGCTGAGCAACCGGGCTTTCCTGCGCCGCACCGTCCGATTCCTGGTCGATCAGGGGGTGCGCCAATTCCTCGATATCGGGTCGGGCATTCCGACTGCGGGCAATGTGCACGAAGTCGCGCAGGCGCTGGATCCGGATATCCGCGTGCTGTATGCCGATATCGATCCGATCGCCGTCGCACACGCCCGCGCGATCCTGCAGGGCAATGACAAGGCCGCCGCCATCGAAGCGGATCTGCGCGAGTCCGAGGAACTGCTCGCACGCGTCCGCGAGACCGGCCTCATCGATTTCGAGCAGCCGGTCGGGGTCCTGTTGGTCGCGGTACTGCACCTGCTCTCCGACGAGGACCGGCCGGTCGAGCAGGTTTCCGCGCTGCATGCGGTCGTGCCCGCCGGAAGCTATCTCGCGATCTCGCATCTGACCTCGGAAATGCGCCCCGAGGATGCGGACAGGCTGGGCCACAATGCGACCAATGTGACCCGCGTCGGCATTCACTTCCGCTCGAAGGAGGCCATCACCGCGATGTTCCAGGGATGGGAGCTGATCGAACCCGGCGTCGTCGAGCTACCCGCCTGGCGCCCGGAATCCGATCGCGACCAGCACGAGACGCCGGGCCGCTCGCTCGGCCTGGCTGGCGTCGGCCTGAAGGTCTGACCGGAGCGGTGGCAGGGGGTACGAGTGGGGATACGTGAACTGGCGGTGCGATGGGCGGATGCGCTCGATGGCGCCGTGGCTCCGACCCTCACCCGAACCCAAATCGAAAGCCTGCTGGCGGATCTGGCCGATGTGCTCGTCGCGGCGGTGCGCGGGACGCGGGCGGTCGAGGTCGCCCATGACGCCGCGGCGGTCCTGGTCGCGGCGAATTACCGTGACTCGATGGCCGTAAGCCGGTCGGTGCTGGTCATCTGCCGGGAGATGGTGCGGGAAATCTGTCCCGCCGGAACCGAATCCGAGTACGAGGCAGTGCGCGAGCGTGCGATAGTTGTCGCTGCCGAGTTCGCCGCGGGCTTCACCTCCGCGCTGCGGAACGCGGCATTAGGGGAGCAGGAAACCACACTCGCAGCGGCACTTTCGGCCGCGCAGGAGGCCGAGGTGCGAAGGCAGTTGTCGGAGGCCAGGTTCGAAGCGGTCTTCGCGGGAGCGTCGGTTGGTATCGGGACGGTGGACGTCACCGGACGAGTGCTGGAGGTGAATGCGGCCATGGCCGATATGCTGGGCCTACCCGCCGCGATGATGCCGGGGCGATCGGTCGCCGAACTGCTCGGACCCGCGAATATCGGTGACGCATATGCCAATTTGGAGCACCTACTCAGCGGTCGGACCGACCGCTTCCGCGTCGAAACCGACCATCTGCGCCGCGACGGCACCATCACCAGTATCGACCTGTCCATGTCCGCGGTCCGTGACACCGGTGGGCGGGTCCGCTTCCTGATCGGCGTCGCCGTCGATGTCACCGAACGTAAACAGCTCGCCGATCGGCTGTGGCACGACGCCAATCACGACAGCCTGACCGGCCTGCCCAATCGCGTGCTGTTCTTCAGCCGACTGGCGAGTGCCGTTCCGCCAGTGGGTGTTTGCTATCTGGACCTCGACGGCTTCAAGCAGGTCAACGATATGTGGGGACATACGGTAGGGGACCGGGTGCTCCGCGACGTCGCCCAGCGACTGCGCGGATCAGTCGAACCCGTCGGTGGGTTGGTCGCGCGGATCGGCGGCGACGAATTCATTGTCCTCGTGGAAAAGTGCACGGGCGCAGAACAATTGGCCACCATTTCCGGGCTACTGCTCGATGCGCTCACTACCCCGATACAGGTGGCCGGGCGGCCGGTGATCGTAGGTGCCAGCATCGGCACGGTTTTCGCCGAAGAACGACCCACCGATATCGACGCGATGATGCATGCCGTCGACACCGCGATGTACCGCAACAAAGCCGCGGGAGGACGCCGCCTACGGCACGAATCGCGCTAGCCGCCAACGGAAGGTCGCGATGTTCTCGATATCGCTCGGCGCGGATGGCGCCGAACTGCGCCCGCTCGAACCGCGGCATGCCGTGGAGCTGCTTGACCAGATGGACCGAGGGCGGGAGTCGATCGGAGTGGTGGGCGGCCAAGGAAATCCGCCTAAGGATGTGTCTCCCAAATATTTGGGTCTCGACCGGCGAAGATCGGCCGGTGACGCGGATGGGTTCGAACTCTGAACTTCGCCGACCAGCGGAGCTTTACGTGAACTGCTGGCCGCCGTCGATGTCGTAGGTCGCGCCGGTGAGCGCCGTGTTGGTCATGATGTGCACGGCGAGGGCGGCGACATCGGCGGGGCCCACCACGCGCCCGATAGGGAGCGTGGCCCTCAGTTCGTCGCGGCGCTGATCGAGTCGGTCTCCGAGCAGCGCTGCCGACAAGGGGGTGTCGACGAAGCCGGCGGCGATGAGGTTGACTCGCACCGGCGCGAGCTCGAGGGCCAAGGCCGCCGTGAATGGGGGCAGTGCGGCGGTGGCCGCGGACACGATGCCGAGGCCTCGACGGACGTGGCGGGCGCCGGTACCGCCCATGAGCAGCAGTGTGCCGCCTGGTCGCATCTTGCTCGCGGCATTGCGGGCGACCTCTAGCGCCACCACCACGTGGTCGCTCAATATGTCGCGCACCTGGGCCGTGTCCATTTCGAGCAGCGGTCCGTACTGCGGGCCGCCCGCGGTGACCAGCACGTGATCGATCGGTGCGGGCAGGTCCTGAAAGAAGCTCTTCAGGGCGGCCGAGTCGTTGACGTCGAAGGCAGCGCTGTCCTTCGCGCCGACTTCGGTCGCGGCGTGCTCGAGTCGGTCGCGATTGCGGCCGGTAAGGATGACCTCGGCGCCCTCGGTGCGGGCACGTCGAGCTGTTTCGAGTCCGATGCCCGCGCTGCCGCCGATCACTACGACGGTTTGTCCGAGCAGTTCGGGGGTGCGGGTGTGTACCGGCGTGCTCGCGCTGCTCATGATTCCTCCGGCCCGATCATGTTGAGCGGCGGCGCGTCGAGGGTGGCGTAGCGAACCCCGTCCTCGGTTCGGATATCCATGGTGTCCATATCAATCCTCTCGTTCGGTTGACAGCGCTGAAACAGGCAGCGCCAGTTGCCGCACGGCGCTGTTCGAGTCCGATCACTCCTCGGTCATTGCTTCTCCCGGTTGCGACCATTGTCTACGGTCCTGCGTCTCGAGGGGTGCGTTCGGTTGGCGCCGGCCGGGTGTCGACGCCCCGCACGTATTGGCTTGCGCTGTCATCCACGCCCGTGTCGGGACCAACGATTCGGGAGACACCGCCTCTAGGAAATGCGGTTCGCCAGGGTGCTGGTCCCGGCCAGCGCCACCACCGCCCCGTGCTCGCTGACCAGCCACTGTCCGCATATGCAGCGCAAGTAGCTGGTGGAGCCGTGCGAGGACACGAGAGTCGGGTCGGACCAGGAGCAAGACGGGCAGGTGGTGATCATACGTCCAGCCTGATGTAATGAGTTAGTGCATTTCAACCCTTACGGAGGTGCGGCGGCCGAACTCGCCGCGCGCCTGGTGAACGCGGACCCGCGGCAGGACCTGCTGCAGTTGCTCGCCGAATCCGGATACAAACCGCTCGGCACCCTCGATGCCCGGCAGGCCGCCGAGCTGCGCCGCTGGATCGCCCGGCTCAACGAGGTCTTCACCGAACCGGGCGTCGACCTGCTCAATGCTTTGCTGGCCGAAACGACCAGCCAGCCCTATATCTCCACCCATGACGGCCGTGCGCCGCACCTGCACTACGCCCGCGCGGATGCGCCCATCGATGAGCGCGTCAAGGCATACACCGCCGCCGGACTCGCGGAGCTGTTCTGCGAGGATCCCGGCCGCATCGGACGCTGTGCGCGATCGGGCTGCGATCTGGTCTTCGTGGATACCTCACGCAATGGCCGACGTCGCTTCTGCTCGACGCGTTGTTCGAACCGGGTACATGTCGCCGAACACCGAGTCCGCCGGTCCGATGGAGCCGGGCGTGGGATCAGCGCGCGAGCGTGACCGGCAAGGTCACCAATCCGTGTGCGCGCCAGGATGATCGGTACTCGAGTTCGGACTCCGGAACGGCGAGTCGAACGTGTGGATATCGAAGGAACAGTTCCGGAATCGTCGCGTCGACAATTAGATCGGTGACCTGAGCGCCGAGGCAGTAGTGCGGTCCGCGGCCGAACATCAGGCTCGGTCGGCCGTCGCGCGCCGGGTCCGAATCCGCGCCGAAGAGTGAGAGCAGAACGGTGTCGCCCTCGGGGATCGTGTGGTCGCCGATCGTCATGTTCTCGACCGCGAATCGCCGGATCGCGAACGGCAGGGGATTCGCGGCTTCCTTTACCTCGCGGCGGCGGGTCGACCAGTCGCCGAGCGGATCCTTCGACGTGAGCAGTGCCGCAAATATGTTGCTGCACAAGTGAACAGCATTCTCCAGCCCCGCAAGCATCATCAGAAAGGCCAGCGATACCAGTTCATCCTCGGACAGCAGGTCGGCGTCGTCGCGGGCCCGCACCCACCCGCTGATCAGATCATCGCCCGGTGCGCTGCGCTTGGACCGCACCACGTTTGTGAATGTCTCTGCAAGCCAAGTGACGGCTCCCGCCAGTCGCGTTGCCGACTCTTTCGACGAGGCGTCGAATGTCACCATCGCCGTGGCGGCATCGCGCAACTCGCCGTATCGATCAGTGGGCACGCCGAGCAGTTCGCCGATCACTATTGCGGGCACCGGGACGCAGATTCTTTCGAGCAGATCGACTGTGCCGCTGGCATTTTCGTCCAGTGTCCAAAATGTGGCCGCGCTGATTCCGCTGACCGCTTTCCGAAGCGATTCGGCTGACCTGCGGGAGAACGCGGGCGCTGCGAGCCGCCGTATCCTCGAGTGCTCGGCCCCATCCATATTCAGCAGGTTTCGATCCAATGCGGGCGGCAACGAGAATCCCGAATACCCACCCCCGGAATGCCGCTTGTCCACACTCAGCCGCGCATCGGCCAGCAGCGCAGACACCTCGTCATATCCGCTGACGACCCAAACCTGTTGCCCACCAGCAAGTTCAGCCCTGCGCACCGCCCCACGCCACTCCGCATGTTCACGCCAGCGCGATCGCCCCGCCGTACCAATCGGACACCTATCCACCAGCACTCCTCACTGCCGCCTGCTTCGAGGATATTGCGCTGGATAACAAGTCCGCCCCAGCTATTCCCCCGTTCAGATAGATCGCTGCACTACCCCTCCCGCTGCTCGCCGAGCGTAGTCATACCGCGGTCGAATACGCCTTGGGTTCAAGGGGTCGATGCAACAACTGACGGGAGTCGAGGTGTTGCATGGTTCAGCAGGGTCCGGTGCGGTCGTTGCGGGTGGTGCGGAAGCTGCTTGGCGACCACCAATCGACTACGGTCGACGGAATCCGCACCCCGGGGGCTCGATACGGCAGGAGCTATCTGGACGCGGCACTGGCTTTGTTTGACATGCGGCCGGATGAATCGAGACCTGAACGGGGAGGGAACCATGGGTGCGACCACAATCCTGTAGCGCTCAATAGGTCCCGAAGGATTGGCGCTGGTCGCCGCCTCCGACTGGCGCGAGTGGCCACTCCGTCTGCCCGACCAGGCGATCTTCTACTCCGTCCTCTTCGAGGGCTATGCCATCAAGATCGCCCGCGACTGGAACGTGCCCGCGTCGGGCTCCGGCTGCGTCACCCGCTTGACCGTCGGAACCGCCTAGCTCGACCGGTGCGACATTCAACAGGCGGGCGGCCACGAGATCCTCGAATACTGGATCCCCGCCGAGGATCTCGCCGAGTTCAACATCGACATCATCGGCAAAATCGAAGTGGTCCAACGCTTTCCGTCCGACCCCCTGGTCCTGATCGCCATGATCGGCTGCGGATCGCCCCGCTGATCGTGACAGCGGGGCGTCCGGCAGCGTCCTCAACTCGCGGAAACTACCCCGCCGTAGATCCCCCAGGTCCGCCCCTTGGACTTGCAGCTGAAACTGCCGTGAAATCCCTGCTCACACCGCGCCCCGGCATACTCGATATACGACCCCCACGTACCGGCCCCGGTCTTGACATCCGCAAGATCTGGATTACCACCCGGCAAGGTATGCGTTCCGACAGCGAACGTCGGATGCGCAGGCAACCACTGCTGATCGATCACAATGTCCCGCGCGGGCAAGAGGATTGGCAGAAAGCTGTACTGAACCAGCGCCTGACTCGCGAAATCACACCCAACAGTGCCATCCCCAGCGATCGAGCAGTTCGTGGACCCGGACGAGAAATACACCGTATCCCCGTCTGCCTGCGCGGTCCCCGCAAATAGCATCGACGCCAGCCCCACCACCGAAAACACCCCAACAACTCGTCTCACGATGCGCCGCATACAAACTCCTCGATGTTGTCGAAACTCCAGATAAGCGAACCGATCCTAGCTGTCGGACCCACCCAGATATTCGTTTCAGCCATCACCACGGACGGAAGGACATTAGGCCCCGCGCCGCGATTCCCTGACGCGGGCGATTGCACTGGCGCAGGCCGCTCTCAACATCCACCCCCACCAGCGCATGGTCACCACCGGTCCAGAACTCTGCCAAGAAACCCCCCGACACTGCCGACCGTCCGCGCCTATGCCGCAGTACCTACTACTCGAGAATGCGCTGGTGCAGGGGTCTTCTCGATGTTTGCCCTGGATCAGTGCATGGTGATCAAGATCAGGTGGCACTGGTGGCGGTGGCTTCTCGGGCGATGCCGCCATAGATTCCACGTGATCATTTGTCCAGTTCAGATGCGGGGTGGGCGGTTCTGGAGAACGCGACTATGGCCAGTTGACTGGGTTGGAAGCTGTGGGTCTGTTCACCTGGCTGCGGGAGGTAAGGGGGGTACGGGACACGACGTGCCCAGTACTGCACCGGCAAAACCGCGGAACGCCAAACCATCTCGGGTCGAGAAAATCGGGAAGTCGGTGCAGGACAACAGGACCTACCGCAGCCTGACCAACCCGAACGCACCCGTCCAGAACTCTGCCAAGGAGGAGGTCGGGAGTGAGGGGTCGGAGTGAGGGATTTCAGTGCTCGCGGAGTGGGGGTAGGGGGGATGAGCTGCGTAGTTGTTCAGGGGCTGAGGATCCAGGTGGTGAAGTGGGCGGCGAGGTCGGTGGGGGTGGTGGGGGTGGTGGGGTGGATGGTGTGGGGTTGGTTGTGGAGTTCGGTGTAGCGACCGTCATCGGTGATGTCGTGCCATTGGATGGTGGCGACGGGGTTGCTCGGTTTGTCGGTGGGGCCGGTGTACAGCAGAGCGGATCCGCCGCCGTCGGCGGGCTGCTGCAGGAGGCGCTGATAGCGCTCGTGTGGGGTGTCGCTGTCGGGGTGGCAGACGGGCTGCGATTGGGTGCCGGGTGTGCAGGGTGGCAGGCAGCCGACGAGTTGCGTGGGGAGGTGATCGGTGGGGAACATTCGGCAGCGGATCGGGCCGTTCGCGTCGCCGAAGGTGGCTTGGGTCAGCGACATCGCGCGCTGGTCGGTATGTGCGCCGACAATGCGGTAAATGTGGACGCCGCCGTTGGGGTTCTTGTGTCGCGTTGTGCCGCCGAAGATTTGGATGCGCACCAGCGAGGTGGTCAAGGTATCCAGGGCGAGTTCGATTTCTGCTAGTTCGTTGCGGGAGTAGCGCTCGCGCACGGTCACCCGGTGGGCATCGAAGTCGTCGCGGTAGGCGAAGCGACTGGTGAAGCGAAGCGGATCGGGGAAGCGGTCGCGCGCGGGGCTGAGAAGCGGATCGGGGAAGCGGTCGTGTGTGGGGCTGAGAAGCGGATCGGGGAAGCGGTCGTGTGTGGGGCTGAGAAGCGGATCGGGGAAGCGGTCGTGTGTGGGGCTGAGAAGCGGATCGGGGAGT
>NZ_JBSGEQ010000009.1:167217-181814 GCF_053602975.1 Nocardia sp. NPDC004278 | reverse complement strand
AGCGGTCGTGTGTGGGGTTGAGCCACAGCGCCGCGAAATCATCTGGCTCCCAAGTCCATTCGGCCATCAAGTCATCCGATCGATCGTGCGGGGGTTGGTATGTGAGTGCAGTTGGCGAGCCGAGTGGGATGGTCATTCACCAGGGTTTGCCCCAGAGTCGGTGTCGGCGCGCGGAATCGGGGTGGATGCGTCCGGCCGCGACCAGCGCATCGAATGCGGCGTGCTTGCGGTCGCAGTCGTGCTCGCGATGCAGTTGCATCGCGACGTGGGCGTCGGCGAGTGTGAACGGTTGCTCGGGTGGGCCGCACGTCCACGCCTTCGGCCATTCGACCGGGCGCAGACGGCAGCGGCGTGCGGCGGGCCGGTCGCGGCGTGGCTGGTTGATCGGCCACACACACGCCACGCCGACCATCGCGAAGGCGCCGCCACCGACGACCGCGAGGACGCTGTGCACTATTTGCCACGGCCCCATAGCCGTTCATTTCTCGACGCCGTTGCCGGGGCAAGTCGGCGGTAACACCAGTTGAGCGAGCCCGTCGAGCACTTGGTGCAATGTGCGGAGTTCGGGTATGCCCTCGGGGAGGGAGCGGTCGATGGTGTCGATGGGAAAGTCGATGCCGCGCAATCGGGCGCGTTCGCGCGGGCTCGACTGTGGTGGCGTGATCCGGCCGTGCTGCACGAGCGTGTAATACGCGACCCGCTTCCACGCGCACCGCTGGATCGGGCATCCCCGGTGTCGGCGCATCTGTGCGTGCGCCAATTCGACCTCGGCGAAGGCGCAGATATTCGGTGGGGTGAGCAGAGCGTCTTCGTGCATCACGCCACCTCCGTCTCGCCGCCGGGGACACGCTGCGCTGAGCGCGTCCAAGTGCCTTGCGGGCAAACGGTTTCCAGGTCGAATCCGGCGTCGCAGACCAATGCGGGACGACTGTCGACGTGACCGAGGTCGAAGACGACGATTACCTGGATTTCGAGGCCAGCCGCTATGCCGAGTGCGTACCTGATCGGGTCGTCGACATCGGCAGGCGGCCGAATCGTGTACACGTACTGATAGCCGAGCGCGTTCGCGTGCCGCTGCACATCGAGTGCATGGCGAGGGGCATGCAGGCCGGATACGTCATTGCGCACGAAGCCAATGGCTTTCGGCTTGTCGCTCGCAGTGATCGTCTGCGGGGACTCGAAGGAGTGCGTGGGTGTCATGGTTCCCCCAGAAACATGGTTGGTGTGCTGGTCGGTGGAGCGCGCCGCGCGACCTGTTGTCGCTGATAGCTGTCCTCTGGATGCGTGTTCCAGCTCACACCCTCGAAAGCGAATTCGCAATCTCTGACGATTAAATTCCTCGCTTCGGAAAAACGAGTACGCTAAACGTCTTTCGGCGTTCGCCCTGGTCCAACAAGGAGGTCATCGCATGCCCGCACAGCCTGCCGTCCCATCAGTTCCTCGTCGTCAGGTGGCGCGCATCCTGTCGAAGCTGCATCGAGAGTCAGGGCTCTATATCAAGGACGTAGCTGAACAGGTCAACCTGCACCACACCACCGTGACAAAGATGCTCAAAGGGCAGCCGTGCAAGCTGAAGCCGATCTACATCGATAAACTCTGCGATATCTACCGCGCCACCCCCAGCGCCCGGGCGAATCTGAAAACGCTTGCCGCACAAGCTGAATCAGCGCGAGGTTGGTGGTACGACTTTGACGACGTCGTCTCGGCCGACAAGTTGGATGTCTACATCACCCTCGAAGGCATCGCCACCGCTCTCTCGATGTACCAGAGCGCCCGCATCCCCGGTTTGCTGCAAACCGAGGACTACGCCCGCGCCCTGCTTCGTACCAGTCCCGACCTGACGCCCGAGGAAGTTGAGCGACATGTCCAGGTCAGGATGCGGCGACAAGCCGTTTTGACCGAATCGCAGCCGAAGTTGGATGTGGTACTCGACGAGAGCGTGATTCGTCGGGCGCTGGGTGACTCTCAACTCGCCGCGAGCCAGTTGCGCCACATCGTCGAAGTCTCAACGATGTCCAATGTCAGTATTCGGCTCGTGCCATTTGACGTCGGCATCTATCGCGGTACCGAGACGGGCTCTTTCATCATCCTCGAATTCATCGGGACGCCGGACCTCGAACCGGAACCCCCGGTTGCGTATGTCGAAACAGGTGCGGGTAGCGGCAACCTGTACCTCCAGAAACCGGAGCAGGTGGCACGGTATCGTCGGTCCTGGGCCGACATAGAACGGTCCACGTTGAGCACCGCGAAGACCCGCGCTCACCTGTCCAAGATCGTGAAGGAGTTACCTCGGTGAACATCTCGAACGCCGAGTGGTTCAAGAGTAGCCACAGCCAACAGGGCGGGGAATGCGTCGAAGTCGCCTTTCTCGACCACGGAATGGTCGGAATGCGCGACAGCAAGAACCCGATCGGCCCGGCGTTGGTCTTCACTCCCGGCGAGTGGGATGCATTCACCGCAGGCGTCGTGGACGGAGAGTTCGACCGTCGCGCCTGAGCCCCGGCGCATTTCCGAGCAGAACAGCGGCCCCATCCTGACAACGCCAACGTCGCGATGGGGCCGCCCGCTGTCTCAGCATCGGTCAAATTCGAGCTCGCACAGAGCTTCTGATTTCGGACCGCGTGGCATGCGGACAGTCGGTATGCGACCCATGTCGAAGGTGTGCGCGAGGGCTGGAATCCTATAGTCCTGGCCAGGAGAAGATCTTGGCTTGGGCGGGTGCCTGCTGCGGCAGGTTCGCCTCCAGGTCTTGGTATTTCGCCGCTTGCTCGGTGTCGACGCCGGTGATGCGTTCACGGACGGTGCGGAAGAGGGTTTGGAAGTCTTCGATGACCTTGTAGTGCGACTCCATCACCTCGTAGACGCTGTTCTCTGAGCCCTGGGATTTTTGTCGCCAGCGCTTGACCATTGTCTTGGCGGAGATCAGGTCTCGGTCATCTTGCGCGTGGAAGCCCTCGCCAAGATCCCACTTCTCCTGCCTTGAGATTTGGGTCATCACTCGCTGGATCTGCCGGATCTGATCTTTGAAGTATTCGCAGTCTCGGTCGATGTAGACGAACTTCTCGAGATCCATCCGAATCGTGAGTCGGCCTTCGTGGGCCTCAGTGATCAAGTTCGCCAATGGAGTTGCTGAAGACTTGTCGTCGTCAGCCATATCGTCCCCTCCCAGGTCGTTCAGTGAAATCAGTCAGGCGTTGGCGGGGAGGCTGGGCACAACCTTTTCGGCCAACCCGCGAGCCAGCGCACACGAGTCGATGCTGCCGGTGTCGCGGTTCGATGGCGGATTGTTCAGGTTGATATCGAGGCTGCCGCCCTTCATCTCGACATTCACTGTGCACGCCTCTTTGATGGAGGCACCATCGAACTGGCGCGTCGAGATCGCGCGCCTGCCGTTGATTGTGAACTCGGTGGCCTCGGGAAAGTTCCGGCTCCGGGTGAGATCAATGGTGAGGTTGGTGGTGGTGATGCTCACGGCGTAGCCGTTGGACCGTACCCAAGCGCAACCATGCCATTTGACCCCTGCGGCTGTATCGCTGTTGGCAAGCTCCTTGCCATGTAGCTTCTCCGAATCCAGCACGCTTTGCGGGACGTCCTTGCAGGGGTCGTAGCTATTCGGCGCATCGGCAGCCATAGACGGCCCGGCGCTCGTGGAAGTGGAGACCGGTTTCGCATCTCCGCCAGTCGATGACCCACACCCGGACAGCAGAACAACAGCACCAACCCCCAACACAGCGCCGAGCAGTGTCTTCCCCCTGCTGATCATCCATTCCTCCTGGTCGCCTGCGGTGTCGGCGGCATCGATCAGGACTGGCCCGGCTCCGCCCCCTGTTCAGTTGGTTCGACCGTACCGGCCGGTTGATCCGCCTACAAGCGACGCACGCGCGAGTTCCCGGCCCCGGCGGCCGTGGCTTCAGTGCGCCGCCGAAATCCGGACCGCGAAAGGTTGAGTGGGGCTGGAATATTCCCATGGCCTTCGAGGTCGACACTGTCATTCGAGGTCGGCAGCATCCGTCGGTGTGAGCGACGGGGGGACGCCAGCCTCGGGCCAGCGGATCTCGGTGGTGCCCGAGTAGGTTCGTGAGGTCGGTAAGTAGGTCTACGAATTGTCCGAAATCCTGTGCACGGCATTGTATTCCGCAGCCAAGGATGTGGATGCAGCGGCCAATGGGGCCTATTCAGCCGCTGGGACAACGGGTTTGGCTGCCGCGTCTAGGAAGGCTGGTGCGGCAACCGAGGTGACGGGTCGATCGCTGGCGCAACCTGCACGCCGGAACGGTCCGCGACTTCGTCGTCCGGCTCCAAGATCCGATACCTGGATTACCTGTTGAAGGTCGCGTGAGGAGACCTGTTCGACAAACCGGTCGTCATCGGTTCCGCTCGGCCCACCACGCGGACGCGGCGGCATCCGGATCCTCGCTACCCCGGATGGCGGCGACATAGCTCGGCGTCGTCGCGAGCCGGATCCTTCCGCTTCTTGTGTCGTAACCCAAGACCACGCCGACGACGCGTGCACCAACTTCCGGCCATTCCTCTCGACGAATCGGCCCGTCGGCTACGTAGGAGTCCTCGATCCAGCCTCGTTCACCTGCGTCCGTGGCGATGATAATCCCATAGTGCGCATAACCGGTCACGACACAATCGATGATCGAGTATCGAGGATGCTGTTCCACGGCGCTGATTATCGTCCGCTCCAAGCTCCGACTACCCGATTACCTACCCGGCATTGCTTGACGAGGCAGACGACCGGCGCGCCTCATAGAACGGTGGCCACCGAATAGCGAGCCTCTTCAGCTGTCGGATAGTGAGCGTCAGGTGCTGCGTGGGTGGGTGCGTCGCCGAAAGACGGTGCAGGCGTTGGTGATTCGGTCGCAGATCCTGCTCTCATGCGCGGACGGCGGATCCCGCAGCGAGATAGCCCGAGAGGTGGGTGTGTCGCGAGAAACGTTGCGCAATTGGAGAACTCGATTCGAGCGCGACCGGCTCGAGGGCCTGTCGGACGAATCACGGCCGGGCGCGTCCCGGAAGATTACCGATGAGCAGGTGGAGCAGGTGATTACCGCGACGCTGGAATCGGCACCGCCGCATCACGATACGCACTGGTCGATGCGGTCGATGGCGGCGGCGACGGGCATGTCGCAAACGGCGATCTCGCGGATCTGGCGGGCGTTCGGGCTCGAGCCGCACCTGGTCGAGACCTGGAAGCTGTCCACCGACCCGCAGTTCGTGGACAAGGTCCGCGACGTGGTGGGACTGTATCTGAGCCCGCCGGAGAACGCGCTGGTGCTGTGCGTGGACGAGAAGAGTCAGATGCAGGCTCTCGATCGGACCGCGCCGACGCTGCCGGTATGCCGACCACACCGGCGCGGATGACCCACGACTACGTCCGTCACCACGAACCTGTTCGCCGCCCTCGACGTAGCCAGTGGCTCTGTCATCGCCGAACACTATGCGCGCCACCGCCATCAGGAGTTCCTGCGGTTCCTCGAGACCATCGACACCGCCGTGCCGGCCGAGTTCGACCTGCACCTGATCTGCGACAACTATGGCACCCACAAGACCCCGGAGGTGAAGAAATGGCTGCTGCGCTACCCGCGCTTCCACGTGCACTTCACCCCGACCTCGGCCAGCTGGCTCAACCTGGTCGAGCGCTGGTTCGCCGAGCTGACCACCCGGAAACTGCGCTGCTCGGCGCACCGCAGCGTCACCGAACTCCGCGCCGATGTCCAGGCATGGGTCAACGCCTGGAACGCCGACCCGAAACCGTTTCGTCTGGACCAAGACCGCCGACGACATCCTCGATACTCTTGCCGCCTACTGCCAGCGAATCAACGACGCACGACGCTAGGGCGGCCAATACCAGCCGCAATGCTGCCGGTCGTGCGGCGCTACCGGGTGCAGGTAAGGGCAGCGACGTACACCTGGACCCCATCCTCAGCGAGATCACCCACCACGCGATCCAGCAACAGCGTGCCCACGCCCCCACGGCGCAGCGCCGCGGCGACTGCCATCCACAGGATCTCCGCGGCACGAGCGGACCGACAATCCACAATCGCGAACGCGACCACGCCGCGGTCGTCGGTGACAACCCATGTCGGATGGGTTCTCATCAGGTCGGCGATCTTCGCGGGCACATCCTCGGTGAAGTAATCCGGCAGCCCCCGCACGATCGCGACACAACCGGCAACGTCGGCAGGCACGGCACGGCGGACGGCGAACACGTCGCGATGATCGCAGACGCCGTCAACCACCGCCAACGAATTTGGGACTCAGAACACTAGAAGCGTGTGGCCGGTGCCGCGTCCAGATAGCTCCTGCCGTATCGCCCCCTGGGGCCCGGGGGCCGGTCGAAGGTAGTCGAATGGTGGTCACCCGGGCCCTTCAGCGTTCGAAATGCTCGACTGTGACGATCAGCCGAAGTGCTGGAGTCGTTTCGCCCTGGGTAAGTAAACGTCGCCCGGATTCTCCGGTCTCGGGCGCAACCGCTGTTTGCGGGGGCCGGTGATCGTCTGGTGGCGGTTGGTCTATCAGGCGCGGTCGTGGAGAGTGACCTGGTAGCCGTCGGGGTCGGCGAAGGTGAATGTCCGACCGAAGGGGCCGTCGATCGGTGCGGAGACGATGGTGTGACCGTCGGCGACGAGAGCATCGTGAATGGCCTGGACGTCGGTGGCGTGGAGCCAGATCGCGGCGCCGATGCCGGGCTGAGCAACGGATGCGAGATCGGTGCCGGGAACGATGTCGCGGAGTGCGAACGCGATCGGCTTCGTTTCGAAGACGACGGCGTGCGGAGGTCCGGCTTGCGAGCGGACGAGGCCGAGGTACTGCTCGTAGAACGCCTGTGAAGCGTCGAGGTCGCGCGCTTGGAGCGAGATGAAGTCGGGGCCGGTGGCGGGCATGATGATGCTCCTTCTCTTCGTGTCAGTCTTCTGACACGGGTCAATCTATGTCAGAATTCTGACATGAGTCAAGACGGTGTCGGCGTCGACCTGGAGACGTCACTGGGCTACCTGCTGAAAGAGGCGTCGAGCGTCCTGCGCGCAGCCATGGAGGAGGTGCTGCGGCCGCTCGGGATGAGCGTGACGCACTACTCCTGCCTCGAGCTGCTGGCGCAACGACCGGGCTTGTCGAACTCCGAGCTCGCGCGGGGCGCGTTCGTGACACGGCAGACGATGAACGTGCTGCTCCAGGCCCTGGAACGAGACGGCTACGTGACCAGGCCCGCGGAGGCACCCGTCGGGAAGGTTCTTCCCACGCGGCTCACGCCTCGCGGCCGACGGAGCCTCGAGAAGGCGACCGTAGCGGTCCGGTCCGTCGAGGTCAGAATGCTGGCCGGCATGACCGAGACCGAGCAGTCACACGCGTTCCGGATCCTGCGGAGCATGATCCATTCCCTGCGCGATGGCAACGACGGTGCATAGGTCGCGCCCCGGCGCACGTCTCGCCGCGCCCGGATAGGGTGCGGCCGAGCATGAAAATCCGTGCAGGCAACCTCGAAACCGACAGACCCCGACTGCACCCTCTTCTGCGATGTGTCGGCAATGTCCCCAGGCGGCCTGCGGCGCCCGGCTATGAAATCCGGACGATGTCGGTGATCAAGAGGTCGAGGCGGGGACCTGTTCGGATGGGCAGTCGATGGAGCACCGTGTTCCGGCGGTCGCGCAAACGGCGAGTGCGATGCCCTGCGGGTGGCCGTCGTGCAATCGCGCCGTCGGCGGATGTGGCAGTTTGCTGATCTGCGCGATGCCCTGCGGGTGGCCGTCGTGCAATCGCGCCGTCGGCGGATGTGGCAGTTTGCTGATCTGCGCGATGCCCTGCGGGTAACCGTCGTGCAAACGCGCCGTCGGCGGATATGGCAGTTTGCTGATCTGCGCGATGCCCTGCGGGTAACCGTCGTGCAAACGCGCCGTCGGCGGATACGGCAGTTTGCTGATCTGCGCGATGTCATGAGCGGTGGCGAACGGCGGGCGGAACTGCGCTGCTCAGCAAGGGTTTTGGGGTGTCGTAGGCGCTGGTCCGGAGTGGCCGCGGTGCTTGCGTGGACCTGCGCTCGCGTGCTCGGTCGGAGAGCTCGCCGATCGCCCGTGCCCGGATTGTTATGGCAAACAACAAATATCTTTGCGAAACCGTTGTGCACTACGTCACAGTGGAATATGTTGCATCGAACAACATTCGCTCAAGGCTCGACCGCCTGGTACCTAGCAGGCGGTGGTTCGACGAAAGGCTCGCCCTCATGCGTAAGGGGATCCTCGGCATCGCGGCCGTATCGGTTGCGCTTCTCACCTCGCTCACTGCCTGCGGGGACAACAACAAGGACGCTGGTGGTGGTGGGGGCGCCAAGATCGGCGTGATCCTGCCGGACAGCAAGTCCTCCGCGCGGTGGGAGTCGGCGGATCGCAAGTATCTGCAGGCGGCGTTCGACGCGGCGGGGATCAAGGCGGATATCCAGAACGCGCAGGGGGATAAGAACGCCTTTCAGACCATCGCGGATCAGATGATCACCAGCGGGGCCACGGTGTTGATGATCACCAACCTCGACAGTGGGACCGGCAAGGCCGTGATCCAGAAGGCGAAGTCGCAGGGCGTGACCGTAATCGATTACGACAGACTGACTCTCGGCGGTGGGGCGCCGTTCTACGTGTCGTTCGACAATGTGAAGGTCGGCAAGCTGATGGGGGATGGGCTGGCCAAATGCCTCACCGATAAGAAGGCGGTCAACCCGGTCGTCGCCTATCTCAACGGCGGACCGACCGATAACAACGCGACGCTGTTCAAGAATGGCTATGACAGTGCGCTGAAGCCGAAGTTCGATGCGGGTGAATACGTGAAGGGCCCGGATCAGGCGGTGCCGGAGTGGGATAACACCACGGCGGGCACCATCTTCGAGCAGATGCTCACCGGTACCCCGAATCTCGGCGGCGTGGTCGCGGCCAACGACGGTCTCGGCAATGCCGCTATCGCAGTGCTGAAGAAGCAGAAGCTGAACGGCCAGGTGCCGGTGACCGGCCAGGATGCCACCGTGCAGGGCCTGCAGAACGTGCTGGCGGGCGATCAGTGCATGACCGTCTACAAGGCCATCAAGCTGGAGGCCGATGCGGGCGCGAAGCTGGCGATCGCGCTGGCCAAGGGAGAGAAGGGCGAGGCGAGCAGCACCGTCGACGATCCGGAGGCGAAGGCGAAAGTGCCCGCGGTGCTGCTGGAACCGAAGGCGATCTACAAGGAGAACGTGAACGACGTGGTGGCCGACGGCTATGTCACGAAGGCCGAGCTGTGCACCGGCGACTTCGCCAAGCTGTGCGCGGATAACGGGGTTCGCTGATAGCCCGGTCGTTCCCGCGGACTCGACGGTGCGCGGGAACGACCGACATTTTCATGGTCAACGGGGCGAGTGCCCTTCCGCGGTTGGTATGAGGGGATCGCGGAAGGGCTGCCCCACACGTCAGGAGCAGTAGTACCTATGCCCGATACACCGATCATCGAATTACGGGGAATAGAAAAGAGTTTCGGCCCCGTCCACGTCCTGCACGACATTGCGTTCTCCGCGTACTCGGGCGAGGTGACGGCACTGGTTGGCGATAACGGCGCTGGCAAGTCGACTCTCGTCAAATGCATCGGCGGCACCCATCCCATCGATGCGGGGGAGTTCCTGTTCGATGGCAAGCCGGTGCATGTGCACAACCCGAGGGACGCGGCCGATCTCGGCATCGAGATCGTCTATCAGGACCTCGCGCTCTGCGACAACCTCGACATCGTGCAGAACATGTTCCTCGGCCGCGAGAAGAAGCACGGCATCGTGCTCGACGAGTACGGCATGGAGGAGCTGGCCGGAAAGACTCTGGCGGGCTTATCTGTTCGCACCGTGAAATCGGTGCGGCAGCAGGTGTCGAGCCTGTCGGGCGGACAGCGGCAGACGGTCGCGATCGCGAAAGCCGTGCTGTGGAACAGCAAGGTGGTAATCCTCGACGAGCCGACCGCCGCGCTCGGCGTCGCACAGACCCAGCAAGTGCTGGAGCTGGTGCGCACGCTCGCCGACAAAGGTCTTGCGGTGGTGTTGATCTCGCACAATATGAATGACGTCTTCGCGGTATCCGATCGGGTCGCCGCGCTCTATCTCGGCCGAATGGCGGCCCAGGTGCGAACTTCCGACGTGACGCACGCACAGGTCGTCGAACTGATCACCGCTGGCCGCAGTGGAAGTCTCGGTCTCGGAAATGGAGTAAAGGCATGAGCGAGCGAACAATAGGCACAGCCGCGGTGGTTACGGATCAGTTCGAGGCCACGTCCTCGCCGGTGACCGAGCTGGTCAACTCCTATGTCGGGCGGGTGCGTAGCGGCAATATGGGTGCGCTGCCCTCGATTATCGCGCTGGCGGTGCTGACGGTGGTCTTCTGGATCGCGCGGCCGGTCTTCATGACGCAGGGCAATTTCGCGAACCTGCTCACCCAGGGCGCGGCCATCGCGGTGATCGCCATGGGGCTGATCTTCGTACTGCTGCTCGGTGAGATCGATCTGTCGGCCGGATTCACCAGCGGTGTCTGTGCGGCGGTGCTCGCGGTATTGCTCACCGACAAGGGATGGCCCTGGTATGCGGCGGTTCTCGTCTCGCTGCTCACCGGCGTCGTGATCGGGCTGACCATCGGGACGGTCGTGGTGAAGATCGGAATCCCGTCGTTCGTGGTGACATTGGCGGCATTCCTGGCATTGCAGGGTGTCGCGCTCAAGATCATGGACAATGGGCGCAATATCTCGATTCGCGATGAGACGATCGTCGCGATCGCGAATAAGAATGTGCCGCCGCTGCTCGGCTGGCTCATGTACGCGGTGCTGCTGGCGGGATTCGCGGCGATCCAATACCGAAAACTGCGGGCGCGCACCAAACTCGGACTGACCGGCGAGACGGCGCCGGTGATCGCGCTGCGGATCGCGGCGGTCGCCATTGTCGCGGGCGCGGCGGTGCTGATCCTCAATGACGAGCGCAGCCGCAATCCGGCGATCAACTCGCTCAAAGGTATGCCGATCGTGGTGCCGTTGATCGTGGCGCTGCTGCTGGTCTGGACGTTCGTGCTCAACCGGACCTCGTTCGGCAGACATATCTACGCCGTCGGCGGCAGTACCGAAGCGGCTCGGCGCGCGGGCATTCCGGTCGATCGGATCAAGATCAGCGCATTCGTGCTGTGTTCGACAATGGCCGCGGTGGGCGGGTTGATCGCGGCCTCACGCGCCAACTCCGTCGACCCGAATACCGGCGGCAGCGATGTGTTGCTGACCGCTGTCGGAGCCGCGGTGATCGGTGGCACCAGCCTGTTCGGCGGACGCGGCCGGATGCTGGACGCGGTGCTCGGTGCGGCGGTGGTCGCGGTGATCAATAACGGGATGGGCCTGATGGGCTATAGCGCGGGCACCAAATTCGTTGTGACAGGATTCGTGCTGCTGTTGGCAGCCGGGGTGGACGCGCTGTCGCGCAAGCGTGCGTTGCCAGGAAGTTGATCGACGACCGGGAGGAGGTTCGCCCCGAATGAGAGCTGCACCTTCCCCGGACGAGATCCGGCGGCAGAACCTTGCCGTGCTACTGCGCCATGTCCACCTGAGCGGTCCGGTATCGCGGGCGGTGCTCGCCGAGCGAATGGGGCTCAATCGCAGCACCATTCTGGCGTTGACGGCCGACCTCGCCGCGGCGGGTCTGGTGAGCGAGGAACTGCCTGGGCAGACCGGCAAGGCGGGGCGGCCATCGTTGGTGGTGCGCCCCGAATCGGAACGGGTCTACGGGTTGGCGCTGGATGTCGGCGCGGACCGGCTCGCGGTCGCGCGGGTCGGGCTGGGCGGGGTGATTCTCGCGCGGCGGGAGACGCCGCGTCGCAGTGGCACATTAGATCCGAATGACGTGATCACCGCGCTGGCCACCATCGCGGAGAACATGATCGGCGAGGCCGGACCCGAGACCGTCTGCGTCGGTGTGGGAGTCGCGTTCTGTGGCATGGTGCGCGAGGAGGACGGCGTCGTCCGATACGGGCCGAATATCGGCTGGGTCGATGTGGCGGTCGGCGCGCGGCTGTCCGAGCGACTCGGTCTGCGCGTCGCCGTTGGCAACAATGCCAATCTCGGCGCGCTCGCCGAGCGTGAACGCGGCGTCGGCGTCGGTATCGCGGACATGATCTACCTGCACGGCGAGGTCGGCATCGGCGGCGGAATCATTATGGGCGGCAAGCTGCTCGGCGGTGAAGGCGGCTACGGCGGCGAGGTCGGGCATATGATCGTCAACCCGGGCGGACGGGCCTGCACCTGTGGGTCGCATGGCTGTCTGGAGGCCGAGGCGGGTGAACTCGCATTGATCGCGGCCGCCGGACGCACCGATCTCACCGGCCGTGCTGCGGTCGAGGCGATCGTGGAGGCCGCCGCCCGCGGGGATGCCACCGCGCGAGATGCGTTGCACCAGATCGGCGATTGGCTCGGCTATGGCGTCGCCAATCTGGTCAATATCTTCAACCCCACCATGGTCGTCTTCGGTGGTGTGCTGCGCGAGATCTACCTCGCCTCCGCGGCCCAGGTCCGCAGCAGGCTGGCGGTGAACGGGCTGCTCGCCGTTCGCGAGCGGGTGCGCCTGCGCACCTCGACCCTCGCCGATGACGCTCCCCTCGTCGGTGCCGCCGAACTGGCCTTCGCCGATGTCCTGACCGACCCCTTGCAGACCCTGACCCGCATCACCAGCGGCTGACCGATCGACGCGCCGATACGGCCTATCGGTGACGGTGGTTCGGATCACTTGGCAGTATCAAGGGATGACCGACGACATCGCCGCGTTCCGTCGCGAGCGCGACGCCGTTTTGGACTTCTGTGCCCGGCTCACGCCAGCGGAATGGGTAGCGCCGAGCCGCGCCGCGGGCTGGCGGGTGCGCGACGTGATCGCGCATCTCGGGTCGGAGTGCCGCCTGAACTTCGGCCCGGATGTGGTCAAGGTCATGCGCTCGCGAAATATCGAGCGGCTCAACGACGATTTCGTCGCCCGACGCGCCGACTGGGCGATCGATCGGGTGGTCGGGGAATTGGCGACCTGGAGTTCGCGGATCGCCACCGCGGCTCGCGCGACCCAGCCGTGGCCGCTCGGATCGATCCGCCTCCCGATCGGCGAACTCGGTGCACACCCACTGCGTTTGCTGCCGTCGCTGCTGACCTTCGACTTCCACACGCACCTGCGCCACGACATCGCCCCCGCACTCGACAAAGACATCCCTGCGACCGACGCGGACCGGATGAGTTCGATACTGGAGTGGATGTTGGCTCTATTGGCCAACTTCGGGGCGA
The DNA here is from genome assembly GCF_053602975.1 of Nocardia sp. NPDC004278. Classification (NCBI taxonomy): domain Bacteria; kingdom Bacillati; phylum Actinomycetota; class Actinomycetes; order Mycobacteriales; family Nocardiaceae; genus Nocardia; species Nocardia sp. NPDC004278. The sequence goes on along the minus strand of NZ_JBSGEQ010000009.1, from coordinate 168,521 downwards.
ATGACCGGATCTGGTTCGACCGGCCGATCGGGTTGACGCTGACCGGACCCGGCGGCGGCACCTGGCGATTCGAACCGATCGGGCACGGACGGTTGCGTGCGGTGGCCGGTTCCGATGCCAGGATTGCTGCGCAAATCACCAGTGCGGCAATCGATTTCCCTTCCTGGGGGACAACTCGAACGCCCTGGCGATCCCACGGTGTGGCCGTCACCGGTGACGTCGAACTCGCCGAACGCTTCCTCGACTCGATCGACTTGGTCTGAACTCGCCGCGTACCAGGGTACCTGAATCCCTTCACTACCTGATCTTGTTCGAGCGGCGCTTGTCGGTGCCAGAACGGTCGCTTGGGTGGTTTACCTGCGGGGATATCCGTGGCATGCTGTCGCGGTCCGAGCTCGGGGGTTGTGGTTCGAACTCATTGGGGGTGCTGCGTGGAGAGACATCCGTCGGGGCTTTCGTATGCGCCGAGGACGGAGCCGCCGCTGTTGCCGTACCGGCCGGGTGGGCGTGTGGAGCCCGAGCATCCGCCGCGCGCGGCACCGTGCCGCACGCCGATCCCGCGGCATGATCAGTCCGGCCGGTCCGGCCCGCGGGGGCTGCGGCGCGCGCTCAGCGGCGGGCATTGCGCGCCGCCACCAGCTATCGAAATCGATTCGACGGCACAGCAATTCGTCGAACGGGCGCTGCGGCTGGCGCTCGAGATCCTGGACCACCGACGGCCGGTCGCCCAGCTCACCAGCATGGCCACACCAGCGGTGGTCGCCGCCGTGCGAACCCTGGTCCGGGCCCACCTGGCACCCGGCCGCACCCTGGGCGCCGCGGTGCTGTATCGGGCGAACCTGATGATGGTCGACGACTCGACCGCCGAAGTCTTCGCCGCCTACGACCGCGGCCGCCGACACTTCGCCATTGCCGCCCGCATAGCGCGCACCCGCGCAACCGGCTGGCGGCTGACGGTGTTCCGAGTGCGGTGAATCGGAGAGCAGATTTCGGGCGTGCCCTGGTCGCCGGGTGTGGACCTCGGTCCGCACCAGACCTGGCCCAGGTCGGGAGGTCGATGCGCTGTGCTGTCGCCGATCGGATCGTCGTCATCAGCACTTCGTATTGCCGTCTGGACCGAGCGAACTCGCTCGACCGACTGGCGGCTGAAGGCCTTCCGAATGTGGTGAATTCGGTAGCAGGTGTAGGACCCTCATGTTCCGCTGGTCGGTGCGGTGCGGTGCGGTGCGGTGCGGTGCGGTGCGGTGCGGTGCGGTGCGGTGCGGTGCGGTGCGGTGCGGTGCGGTGCGGTGCGGTGCGGTGCG